>NZ_SACN01000001.1:1520811-1824973 GCF_004005865.1 Sphingomonas crocodyli | reverse complement strand
ATGGCGAAGATGGCGGCCGGGATCGCCGACGACATGGCGACCACTTTGCTGCTCGCGACCGACAAGCCGGTGCTGGCCGTCCCCGCGATGAACGTGCGGATGTGGCTGCACCCCGCCACCCAGCGCAACGTCGCGACGCTGAAGGCCGATGGCGTCACCGTGCTCGATCCCGATGAGGGGCCGATGGCGTGCGGCGAATATGGGCCGGGCCGCCTGCCCGAACCTCCAGTGATCTGGGACGCGATCCAGCAGCGGCTGGGCGGCACGCTCGCGACATCCGAAGCCGGCGTGCTGACGGGCAAGCATATCCTCGTCACCGCCGGCCCCACGCACGAGCCGATCGATCCGGTCCGCTACATCGCCAACCGATCGTCGGGGAAGCAGGGCTATGCGATCGCCGAGGCGCTGGCGAAGCTGGGCGCGCGCGTTACGCTCGTCTCCGGCCCCACCGGCCTACCCGCCCCCGCCGGGGTGAACCGCGTCGACGTCGAGACCGCGCGGCAGATGGCGGCGGCGGTCGATGCGGCGCTCCCCGCCGATGTCGCGGTGATGGTCGCGGCCGTCGCCGACTGGCGCGTCGACACCAATGCCGATCAGAAGATCAAGAAAGACGGCGCCGGCGCCCCGCCCGCTTTGTCGCTGGTCGAAAACCCCGATATCCTCGCCGGCCTCGGCGCCAGCGATCAGCGCCCCCGCCTGCTGATCGGCTTTGCGGCGGAAACCGAGAAGGTCGTCGACCACGCCGTCGCCAAGCGCGAGCGCAAGGGCGCCGACTGGATCGTCGCCAACGACGTTTCGGGTGACGTGATGGGGGGCGACGCGAACACGATCCACATCGTCACCCGCGACGGCGTCGAAAGCTGGGAACGCCTTCCCAAGGCCGACGTCGCCCGCCGCCTCGCCGCCCGGATCGCCGACGAACTCGTCTGACACCTCCGCCGAGCCGCAAGTCATCGAATAGGGTTTGACTTTTCTGAAACCCGTTCGACAATTCTCGTAGATGGTAAAAGTAATTCCCGTCGATCCCGATCGGCGCGGAAATGCGCCGTCGACTCGGCAGACTGCCTTGGGAGAGGAGCTCGGCATGAACGACAAATTGCAGGCCTCAGCGGCCGACTTCGCTTATTATAACGGCACCGCCGCGGCGCCGACCACGACCAGCTCGATCCTGATCAGCTCGTCGCCCTATCTCAACAACGGCCAGCTGCGCGAACTGATCGCGCAGGAAATGCTGCGCCGGAACGGGCCGGATCTGCCCAACACCGCCTTCATCCCCAACGTGGTTCAGATCATGAACCAGATGGAGGATTATCCCCGGATTGAGCAGCTGTTCGAGGAAGAGAAGAAGCGCCTGCCCGAGTTCCGCAAATGGCTCGACGAGCGCAAGCAGTCGAACTTCACGGCCGAGGAATGCAAGGGCGCCGCACCCGGCACGCTGCGCGCGGTGATCTACGATTTCCTGGCGAACAGCGGCTACGATATCGACCATTTCTACAAGGGCATGAAGATCGAGACCGATCTGGAATTCTACCGCAAGGAACGGGTCCACACCCACGATATCGAGCATATGATCACGGGCTTCGAGACCGATCATGGCGGCGAGCTCGCCCTGCTCACCGCGAACAGCCGCGCGATCTACAAATATTTCACGCCCGAACTCGCCAACTACATGTTCCGCACGCAGAGCTATCTGCGCGCCAAGACGATCATGAAGTCGGGCCTCTTCTATCCGGAGAGCGCGGCGCAGATGCAGGATTATGAGGATGTCGGCGCCGCGATGGGCCGTTCGTGGAAGCACCCGCTCTTCATCGTCCCCTTCCGCGACTATCTCGACTGGCAGGTCACCGACATCCGCGAGGAGTTCGGTATCAAGAACGTCCAGCCCTCGGGCGTCTGGGCGCACACGACCGCGCTCAGCGAGGATCCCCGCCCCGAATACGCACAGGCGGCGGAGTAAGATTTAGCGGGCGGCGGTCTTCGGGCCGCCGCTTCGCCACGCGACGAACCAGATCGCCAGCCCGCCCAGCGCCAGCAGCGCGCCGATCGGGCCGGTCGATGTCCACCCCATCCCCGCTGCGATCGCCACGCCGCCCAGCCACGCGCCCAGCGCATTGGCGAAGTTGAACGCGCTGTGGTTCAGCGCCGCGGCCAGCGCCTGCGCATCCTGCGCCACGTCCATCAGCCGGGTCTGCAGCGCCGGCCCGATCGACAGCGCGGCAAAGCCCATGAAGAACATGTTCACCGTCACCGCCGAAACGCTGTGCGCGCTGATCGCCACCAGCCCCAGCACCACGACGTTGAGCGTCAGCGTGATCGCCACCGCGCGCATCACCCCCTTGTCGGCCAGCCAGCCGCCGAACAGGCTGCCCGCGACCATGCCGACGCCAATCACCGACAGGATCGGCGGCACCGCGGCCTCGGTCATCCCGGTCACGAACACCAGCATCGGCGTGATATAGCTGTACACCGCGAACACCCCGCCAAAGCCGATCGCGGCGATGCCCAGCGTCAGCCACACCTGCCCACGCCCCAGCGCGCTCAGCTCGGTCAGCGGGCTCGCGCCTTCGGGCGCGGGCATGGGGCGCAGCGCGATGCGGCACAGGATCGCGGTCGCCAGTCCGATCGCGGCCACCACCACGAACGCCGCACGCCACCCGGCCAGCTGCCCCACCCACGTTGCAAAGGGCACGCCGACGACATTGGCGCTGCTCAGCCCCAGCATCATCCGCGCCACCGCCTGCGCCCGCTTGTTCGGCGGCACCAGCGACGCCGCGACCAGCGAGGCGATCCCGAAATAAGCGCCATGCGGCAGACCCGCCAAAAATCGCGCCGTCACGACCAATCCGTAACTCGATGCCACCGCGCACAGCAGGTTCGCGATCGCGAAGAAGCCCATCAGCCCGACCAGCATCGCCCGCCGCCCTGTCCGCGCGAAGGCGGCGGCCAGCAACGGCGCGCCGATCACCACGCCCAGTGCATAGGCGCTGATCATATGGCCGGCGACCGGCACCGATACGTTGATGTCGCGCGCGACATTGGGCAGCAGCCCCATCGACGCAAACTCGCCCGTGCCCAGCGCGAACCCGCCCAGCGCCAGCGCGAATTCGGCAAAGCCCACGCCATGCGGCGGGCTTTCGACGCGCGTGTCGAGGTTGATCGGCGGGGCGGCGGTGGACATGGGCTTTCCTCAGGGAGACGGACAGGCTCCTCTCCCGAGGATTGGCGCACTTCGGCGCTCTGCAGCCGCATATGGGTCCACCGCCCATAGGATGCAACCGCCCCGGCCGTCACCCCGGCCTTGTGCCGGGGTCCACCACGCCACAAGCGCAGCGAACCACATCGTCCGGCACGTCCGTCTCCCGGTGGATCCCGGAACAAGTCCGGGATGACGGGTCAGTACACGCCACCCCCTCACTCCCCGATAATCACCGCCACGATCTGCCACCCGCCATTTTCGCGCTCCAGCGACACGGTCTCCACCGTCTCGTCCCGGTTGGCGAAGCGGGTGCGGAACTTGACGACCTGATAGCCATTGGGCGGCGCGGGCAGATCCTGCTGGCTCACGAAGGTGCGCGATATCACCGCGCCCAGCGGCACCCGCGCCTGTTCGGACGCATCGGTCCACATCTGCAGCGTGTTCTGCTTGCGAAACTGCGATCCGGTCTTGCGATAGCTTTCGTCCCACCGCCCCTGATCGAGCAGGGTGAGCCACTGCCGCGCCGTCTCCACCACTTCGGCATTCGGCGCCTGAGTGGATGCCTGTGCGGAGATCGTCGTCACGGTCGACGTGACGGAAGTGGCATTGGGCAACGTCGCCAGCACCAGCAGGCTGAGGGCAGCGGTCATGAGACAAACTCCGATGATGATCCTGTTCCGGCGGAAAGCCCGCCGTGCGCCGCCAATCGACGCCGCTCCCTGATCCACCGCAGCCTGCCCCGCGTCCTCCCCGATGAACCTGTCCCCCAACAAATCGGGGGTCGCCCCGGCCCCAGACCCGACCACAGCACCACCCGCCCGATCGCCCGCCGCATCGCCCCCATTGTCGCCTTCAGCCGCCATCAGCAGCCGCGCCGCCTCCCGACTGCTCGACACGGCCATCTTGCGCCGCGCATCGCGCAGCCGCTCGTTGATAGTATGAACCGAAAGCCCCAGGCTGCGCGCCGTCGACTTCGCGTCATGCCCCCGCACGATCAGGCGAAGCGTCTCCTTCTCCTTCTCGGTCAGCGCGCGAAGGCCGTCCTGGACGTGGATGTTCATGGGGTCAGGCGTAGGTCGGGCGCAGTGGTGGAGCTACCCCAAAAAATTGGGGGATGCGTTCAGGGCCTCGCATTCAAATCTGCGCGAGTGCGGCCCTGAGGGCCGGGATCTGCACAGGTTTGGTAAGCACGAAGTCGACATTGGGGAGGGCGTCCGCATCACCCGCAACGCTGTCCCCCCAACCGGTCAGCAGAACGACCTTGGTCTCCGGCGCGTTCGCCTTGACGGCTGCAGCCACATGCGCCCCGTCGACAGACGGCATGCCCAGATCGGTGATGACCGCATCGAAACGATCGCCCAACTCCCCTGAGATGTGCAGCGTGTCGAGCGCCGCCTGCCCCCCTTCGGCGACGCAGACCATGTGCCCGCTCAATTCCAGCACATAAGCCGTCGATCTAAGGACCGCTCGATCGTCATCGACCACCAACAGCCGCAGATCCCGCGGAGCTTCGATCGAAGCGTCCACGGTCTCGGCCAAAGATACGTCATCTTCGGCCGGGAACAGGATGCGCACCCGCGTCCCGGCGCCGGGCGCGCTGTCGATATCGAGGCTCGCGCCATGCCGCTGGACCGCGGCATGAACCATTGCCAGGCCCAGGCCCGTGCCGCGCTCTCCCTTGGTCGTGAAAAAGGGTTCGAGGCAACGGGAACGGGTCGATGCGTCCATACCCGGCCCATCGTCGCCCACTTCGAACCGAACCAGGGCCTTGCCGCCCTCGCCGACCACCAGCCGTTCGGTGGTGATGCTGATCGTTCCGCCATCGGGCATGGCATCGACGGCATTGAAGATGAGGTTGGTCACGGCGTCGCGCATCTCTGCGCTATTGGCGATCACCCGCGGCATGTCCGCTTCAAGCGCGGTAACGACGTTGATCGTAATGCCCCGCCGATGCGGCATGTCGCTCCACCGTGCTCGGGTCAGTTCGACGGTCTGCGAAATGATCAGGTTGAGATCGATCGGCTCCGACGCGCTTTTCCCCGCCCCCGGACGATAGACATCGCGAAGCCGTGCGATCGTCGCGCCGACATCTTCGACCACCCGGCCGACGATCGCCAGATAATCACGCATTTCGGCGGAGAGTTCGTCGCCTCGATCGATCCAGCATTGCGTGTAGATGCCCACGGGCGAGATCGCGTTGTTGATGTCGTGCGCGATGCCGCTTGCCATCTGCCCTATCGCGCTCAGCCGCTCGCGCTCGACGACCGCCCGTTGCGTGCTTTGCAGATCATCATAGGCTTTTCGCAGATTCATGCGCAGCTTGGCCTGATGGGCAGCCACCGCCACATGTCCACCCAATTGGCGCAGGAAATCGCGGTCCGTGGGTGGAAAGCCGTGGGGCTGCTCGCGCGCGACGACCAGGACGCCCAGAACCTGCCCTTCGATCGATAGGGGTGATAATATGAGCGAACGCATGCCGTGTTCTTGCAACGCTCGCATGAACAGCGGCTCGATATCCGACAGATCGGCTTCATAGACGAGTTCATTCGACGAGACGCAGCACTGCAGATGCTGCTGCTCCGTCGATATGAGATCGTCTTTTCCCAGCCCCAGCTGCTCGGCGAGCTGAGGTTTTTGCACTCCCGCAAAAGTCACGTTGAGTGTCTTTGCCACTTCGTCGTGGCGGCATACGCACACGAAATCGGCGGGCAGTTTCTCTTCCACTGCCTGCACTGCGAACCGGAAGACAGCCGCCATCTCGCTTTGTTGGTTCACCGTGCGGGTGATGTTGTCGAGCAGCATCAGCCGCTCGATCTGTGTGGCCAATCGGCCTTCGACACGCTTGAATTCCGCAAGCCATCTGGTGAGGATCAAGCTTGTCGTGATCAGACCGGCAATGGCAAACAAAGCGCTCAAGCCGAGACCGATGGATTGAGAGAGAAAGCCTCTCATAATCTCCACAGTGATGACAGAGAGTGCAAAGCTGATCAGCAGGACAATGATCGCAATGAGGAGATGCGGAGCCCGCTTACTGTTCCGGCAAACGGCAAAGCCGCGCCGAATATTCTGATCCGTGTCAAATTTATTGCAGAATGGCCTTTTGATCATGATGCCTCCCCCCCGGCAACACGCTCACGATTCAACGTCGGTTAACGATGACAATATCCTCGCCTTACGCTGCAAAATTGCCGCTATCTCGACACGTCATCTTGGTTAACGAGACGACCATTTTTATTCATGAATCATGATTGGATGCTAGTCGGCGAAGCGACTTGAAGTCCTTCGATACGGCCAAGGATTAGACCAAAGTCGAAAATCTTCGCTTTGAGATGCGCCGCCTCCCGACGGCTCGACACCGCCATCTTGCGCCGCGCATCGCGCAGTCGCTCGTTGATCGTCTGAACCGACAGCCCCAGGCTGCGCGCCGTCGCTTTGGCGTCGTGCCCCCGCACGATCAGGCGAAGCGTCTCCGTCTCCTTCTCGGTCAGCGCCGGAAGGCCGTCCTGGACATGGATGTTCATGGGGTCAGGCCTAGGTCGGGCGCGGTGGCGGAGCTACCCAAAAAAATTGGGGATGTGCGATGGGGCTATTATCGTTTCCGCAAACGACGCTTTTAGGTCCGCTTACGGACTGACAGCTTTGCAGATGCGAGGCGAGCAAAGCTGCCTGTAATGGAATGTTTAGCTGAGGGAATATTTCCTCCGCGCCGGTCACGACACATTGATTGCTCGCTTTTGTTCAATATTCACGTGGCGCCCGCAGCACGCAGCTGAAAACGCGACCTGCCGTACACCGGCAGGCCGCGGAAGTGGATAGAGCTGAATACTATGCTGCGGCGAGGACGCTCGCGATCGTCTCGGTGTAAATACTGAGCGCATCATATGCAGCCTCGCTTCGTCCCATCACGGTGACCTCGCGATCTAGCGCGCGGAATTGCTGGACTGCTCGCCTGATTAGCTCGTCATCCTTGAACAGGTCCGGCTTTGCCAAGCACCAGCCGGTTGGCCTTTCGACCACGAACGCAGACAGAGCGGACATGAGCGGAAACAAGATCCCGGGGGCGACCCAAACGACCTTGCCATTCTTGTCGCGGCGAACGGGCCTGCCGCCTACGGGCTTGTCGCCGAAGCGGCCCCGCTCGTGGAGCCGGTGACCGTTCCATCCCTCGTGCGTTTCCCACCTCCGATACTCGCGCACCGCGACAGGGGCGATATCGACGATGAAGTCGTGCAGGCGCTTCGCCGCCTCATCGGCTTTACTGTCTCGCGCCCAGGTGCTGAAATCCGTTAGGCACTTGCCCCCTTGCTTATAGGCAAAGTTCTTCGGAGGGGCTTTGTCACCTAACAGACTCTCAGGCATCAACAGGCGTGCATACTGGAGCACGGCCTGAGTATTGAGGCCTACAGTATCGGTCTCGCTCATTTGCAGCGTCTCACCAGGCAATGCTGCTTCGATCGACACGCGGAGATCGGTTAGGTAACCGCGCGCGCTCGCCTGTGACACGCTGCGCACCGACGTGGCTGTGTTCCGAGCGATAGCAATCTCGACGATCGATTCATGCGACGGGTCCATGATGATTTCAGCCCGCACCTGAAAATCGGTGGGGTCGCCATCCTCGAGCGAAGCGAAGTACCGCCGGAGTTCGCCCTGCGTCTGAGCTCCATTGATGATGCTGGCATTCGTCAGCTTCACGACCTTGCGCTGATCGTCCACAACACAATCGGTGCAAGTGATCGTCACGCCGGAGTTGCGGTTGATAAATCGGTCCGGCAGCTCAATCATGGTAGTTTCGATCTGCTTGTGCACCGCATTCCGTTTTGAGGAGGCGTGCTCAGCGATATAGGTTCGGAGGTTATCCTTCGTACCGATAGGTAGCACTTCACGAGCGCTCAGGTTCGCGAACCAGGTCTGGACCTCGTTACTCTTCTCGGCCGGCGATGTGAGGTTGCGGATGACGTCATACCGCAGGAGAGTCACGTCTTCATTGCGATGACCTTTGGTCATAGCTCATTCCTTTCGTCTGCGTCACTGCCATGACAGCTGGCGGGCACCTGCCCGCAGCCCAACAGAGACAGTTAAAGAATATGTTCTAAGCGATCGCCGGTCAATTGGCGGAAGCCCTTTCCGCCCCGGTCGCTGCAAACTTAGTCTGCGCAAACGCAACTTTGCCGTCTGTCCGCGACCCGATGATGTTTCAGCCACTTGCGGGCAAGAGGCGATTAATTGCAGCCCTCAGGATCGCGAACAGCCACATCGGCCGACTAAATACGGAAGCTTGACAGGCTGGAACATATAGAGTACGAACCTGCTCAATCGCGCTCGCGCGTCGCTCTTTCTCACTGTTGGCCGGACCGCAGAATCTTGCGACTGCCTCGCAAGAGCAACAATTTTCTCGCTGGCGGAGCGATTTCCGCGGTGACGTAGTGACAACTTTGACAACTTTCGCGGTTCCAGCGTGACGCTGCGACTCGTCCGCCGCCGCCCGCTCTATCGCCGCGCGAAGCGGATCGGGATCGCGTCGTAGCCGGCGATCACGCCGCTCGGTTTCAGGCGTACGTCGCCGTCGATCGCGACGTCGGTCAGGCGCGCGGTGACGATCTCGACCGCTTCGGCCATTTCGGCGCGGGCGAGCAGTTGGCCGATGCAGACATGGCGGCCAAAGCCGAAGCCCAGATCGTAGAGCGGTTTCGGCCGATCGAGGCGGAAGGCGTGCGGGTCTTCGAACATCGTCGCGTCGCGCCCGGCGGCGCACAGGTTGAGCGAGACGATGTCGTCCTTTTCGAAGCGATGCCCGTCGCGTTCGAACGGTTCGTCGACCACGCGCATCTGGCGCGGCGTGCCGGGGGAATGGCGCATCCCTTCGGCCACCGCTTCGGGCGCCAGCGCGGGATCACGGCCGACGCGCTCCCACAGCCCCGCCTCGATCAGGCTGTGGAAGCAGCCCGCCAGCGTGAAGCGGGTCGTATCGTGCCCGCCCAGCATCAGGAACACGATCGCCCAGATCAGCTCGGTCTCGGACAGCTTTTCGCCCGCTTCCTGCAGCGCGATCAGCGATCCGACGAAATCGTCCTGCCGGTCCTCCCGCCGCCGCGCGACGACGCCTTCGATATAGGAATAGAGGTAGGTCAGCGCCCCTTCCAGCGCGGGCAGGCCCGGCTGGATCGGCCGTTGCCCCAGCATGCGCAGCTGCACCGTCGCATCGGCGAAATCGGGCACGTCCTCGGGCGAGATGCCCAGGAATTCGGCCAGCACCGCTATCGGATAGACATGCGCGAAATCGGCGACCAGATCGCATCGCTCCGCATCGATGAAGCGATCGATCAGCTCATTGGCGATGCGGCGCATCTGCGGGCGGAAGCCGTTGACCCGCGCGGGCGTGAACGCCTTCAGCACGATCGCGCGGATGCGATCATGCTTGTCGGGCGCCATGAAGTTGAGGTTCCCTTCGCGGATGAACTCGAGAACCAGCTCGCTCGCCCCCACGCGGCGGAAATAGTCGACATTGCGCGCGATCATCCGCTTGTCGCGAAAGCCATCACGCACCGCCTGATAGGAGAGGAATTCGGTGCCGTAGATGCTGGTCGCCATCGGATTGCGCTGCCCGTTCGAAAAGGGGCAGACGGCGTTGGGATCGCGATAGAAGGCGTCGGTTTCGGCCGCGATCGTGGTGAGATCGGTCATGCGCTTCCTCTCCATCTGGTCGCGCGGCCGTCTTCGGGGCCGTCACGGCTTGTCCATCGTCTATCCTGACCCTACCAACCCCGGCGTCAACCGCCGCATCAATCGCCTCAGGGGAGAATTCCATGTCCGCAGAAATCGCCATCCGCCTGAAGCGCCTGCCCAATGGCGAGGGGCTGCCCCTGCCCGCTTATGCGACAGCGCATGCGGCGGGGATGGATGTGGTCGCGGCCGAGGATCTCGATCTGGCGCCCGGCGCGCGCCACGCCGTCGCCACCGGCTTCGCGATCGCGATTCCGGAAGGCTATGAGGTGCAGGTGCGCCCGCGTTCGGGCCTCGCGCTCAAGCACGGCATCACCTGCCTCAACACGCCGGGCACGATCGATGCGGACTATCGCGGCGAAGTGCGCGTGATCCTGGCCAATCTGGGCGCCGAACCCTTCCCGATCCGCCGCGGCGAGCGGATCGCGCAGCTGGTGCCCGCGGCGGTGCAGAAGGCCGCCTTCGTCGAGGTGGAGGAACTGGACGAAACCGCGCGCGGCGCCGGCGGCTTCGGTTCGACCGGCCGATAACTCGACTTTCGACCAACAAAATCCACTTCGCGCAATTGTAAAATACGATATGGTGTGTTCCATATTTCCATAGCAATGATTCACGTTAAGATACGGAGACTACATGGATTCCTGTCTTGCCTGATCCTGCTGTCATTCCCCATGATGAAGTGCGGCGCATCGCCGCGCTGCAGCGTTATGCGATCCTCGATACGCCGCGCGACGGGGCGTTCGATCGGATCACGCAGATCGCGGCACGCATCTTCAACGTCCCCATCGCGATCGTCAGCCTGGTCGATCATGATCGCATCTGGTTCAAGTCGCATCACGGGCTCGACGTCGCCGAAATCGGCCGCGAACCGGGGCTTTGCGCGTCGGCGATCCTGGGCGAAGCGGCCTGGATCGTCACCGAGGCGCATGTCGATCCGCGCACTTTGGCCAACCCGTTGGTCGCCGGCGCTTTCGGCCTGCGCTTCTATGCGGGCGTGCCGCTGCGCACCCATGACGGCTACAATCTGGGCACGTTGTGCGTGATCGATCAGGCCCCACGCGAGATCACGACGGAGGAGATTGCGCAGCTGGAGGATCTGGCGGGGCTGGTGATGGAGCAGATGGAACTGCGCCTCGCCGCCCGCCGCTCGGCCGAACGGGTCGCGATCATCCAGCGCGAGGTCGATCATCGCCTCGTCAACAACCTCAACACGCTGTCGCTGATGCTGATGATGCAGCAGGACGAGGTGGTCGATCTGCTGGCCCGGCACCAGTTGCGCGACGCCGCCAGCCGGATCAGCGCGATCGCCGATCTCCACCGCGCCTTCCTGACCACCGGTTGGGGGGCCGCCGACGATCCCGCGCCCGAACGCGCGGCGGGCCTCACCTATCTGCGCCGGCTGTGCATCAAGCTGTCCGAAATGCTGGGCGGGCGGATCGAGGTGGCGGGGACCGAGATCATCCTCCATCCGCTGCAGGTCCAGTCGCTGGGCCTGATCGTCCACGAACTCGCGATGAACGCGCTCAAGCATGGCGGGCGCCGCATCGTCATCCGCCTCGCGACGACGGGCGACGGGCGGCACAAGCTGACCGTGTCGGATGACGGCCCCGGCCTGCCCGACGGCTTCGATCCGTGGGACGAATCGCATGGCGGCGTGGGCATGTCGATCGTCGTGGCGATGACCGAACAGCTGGAAGGCGAACTGACCTTCGACTCGCCGACGGCCGGCGGCGTGACCTTCGCGGTGTCCTTCCCGGCGACGCTCGCCGGACGTTAGACGCTAGGCGGCGTCACCCTCGGCGCAGTCGGCGCAGCAGCCGCGCACCTCGATCACCGGGCGGAGGCGGGAGAAGCCCGCCTGCTCGGCCGATCCGCGCACCGACTGGGCCAGCTTGTCGTCATCGACATGCGCGACCCGGCCGCACACGTCGCAGACCAGGAAGATGCAGTCATGCTCGCATTCGGGATGCGCGTTGGCGACATAGGCGTTCGCGCTCTCGATCCGCCGCGCCAGATTGGCGGCCACGAACACGTCGAGGATGCGATAGACGCTGTTGGCGGCGACGCGGCGCCCGGTCGACTTCGACACAGCTTCGGCCAGATCATAGGCCGATGCGGGTTTCGTCGCGGCGCTCAGCGCGTCGAAGATCTCGGCGCGCATCGGGGTCCACTGCTCGCCGGCGCGTTCGAAGGCACGGCGCGCGGCGTCAGCCAGCGATGAGCCGTGATGAAGGTGGTGCTGATGTGCGGTCGCCATAGGGCGAATCTAGGGATTCGTCAGGCGAGAGGCAACTGCGACGCGACCGTCTCTCGCCGGTTCAGGAAATGCGCGATCGCAACGAAGGTCACGCCCGCCATCGTATAGGCGACCTCGCCCGGCCCGTGACGCACGAACAAAGCCATCGCCATCAGCGCAATACCGATCGCGCCGAGCACCATCGGAACCGGCCGACGATGCTGCGCGAAACCACGGCCAAGGCCGATCACCGCGAGGAAGATCGCAAGGCCCAGACCCACTTCGTGGATCGCCGGATGGAGCAGCGCGCCGCCCGCCGTCGCGAGCACGGCGACCAGCAGCACGCTTGCCGCGCAATGGACGAGGCACAGCGCCGAAAGACCGATGGCCAGCCGATCGAACAGATCGCGGGAGATACGGGGACGAATCACGCAGGCACTTCCTCTCGCCGCCCATATGGCATGGCAGCGCGAAGGATACAATATAACATGAGGCAAAAATCAGGGACCGATCTTCCAGCGGCCCTGCTCGTCCTGCTTCCAGTAGCGCGGTTCGACGCCCTCGCGGCCGTTCAGCGCGCGCCATGCGGTGCGCGCGCCGGCGATGCTTTCGGCGTCGAAGAAATAGAAGGCGCGATCGAAATCGAGCGCCTCTTCGCGCCAGATCCCGTCGGCCAGCGCGATGTTGCGGGCGCCGTTGCCGGCGGCCACATCCGCCCCGATCAGGATCGGCTGCAGCGCGTCATCCCCGCCTGCGCGGGCATGCGGCAGGAAGCTGTCGGGCGCGTTGGTCCACAGCGCCTCGTCGATCTTCTCGGCCAGCGCATCGTCGCCCGCGACCACCAGCAGGCGGCCGCCGGTTTCCAGCACCCGTTCCGCGATGCGCGGCAGGACACGGTCGAGGGGGAGCCGGGTCAGATGATAGAAATCGACCTGCACCCGGCCCGCCCCTTTTACCCTTAGCCCTCGAAATTGTCGGCGACGAAGCGGTCGAGCAGGCGCACGCCGAAGCCGGTCGCCCCCTTGTCCCACGTCGCGCCGGGCTTCGATGCCCAGACCATGCCGGCGATGTCGAGATGCGCCCAACGCACGCCTTCGTCGATGAAGCGCTTCAGGAACTGCGCCGCCGTGATCGAACCGCCCTCGCGCGGGCCGACATTCTTCATGTCGGCGATCGGAGAATCGATCAGCTTGTCGAACGGATCGCCCATCGGCATCCGCCACAGCTGATCGCCCACCGCCTTGCCGGCGGCATCGAGCTGTGCGGCGAGGCTGTCGTCATTGGCGAACATGCCGCCATATTCGTGGCCGAGCGAGATGATCATCGCGCCGGTCAGCGTAGCGAGATCGACGATCGTCTTGGGATTGTAGGTCTTCTGCACCCAGGTCAGCGCGTCGCACAGGACCAGGCGGCCTTCGGCGTCGGTGTTGATCACTTCGATCGTCTGGCCCGACATCGAGGTGACGACGTCACCCGGACGCTGCGCATTGCCGTCGGGCATGTTTTCGACAAGGCCGCACACGCCGATGACGTGCGCCTTGGCCTTGCGGCCCGCAATCGCCTTCATCGCGCCCGCGACGGCGCCCGCACCGCCCATATCCCACTTCATGTCTTCCATGCCGGCGGGCGGCTTGAGCGAGATGCCGCCGGTGTCGAAGGTCACGCCCTTGCCGACCAGCGCGATCGGATCCTTGGCGCCGTCGGTGCCGTCCCATTTCATCACCAGCAGGCGCGGTTCGCGCACCGAACCCTGCGCGACGCCCAGCAGCGATCCCATGCCCAGCGCGCGCATCTCGTCCACGCCGAGCACGTCGATCTGCACGCCGAGTTCGGTCAAGTGCTGGCAGCGTTCGACGAAGCTTTCGGGGTAAAGGACGTTCGCCGGCTCGGCGACGAGGGTGCGCGTGAACATAACGCCTTCCGCAATCGCCTGCTTGGTCGCCCAGGCATCCTCGACGCCCGCGCCCGCACCGACGATCACGATCTCTTCGAGCGACGGGCGCTGCTTGGCATCGAGCTTGGTGCGATAGGTGTCGTGCCGCCACGCGCGCAGCGTCGCGCCCGAGGCGAGCGAGGCCGCCGCATCGCCGGTCGCGCCCTGCCCGAGTTCGATCGTCAGGCTGGTTTCGCCCGACGTGAGCAGCTTGGCGACCAGAGCCGCGCCCGCACGCTCATAGTTGCCACTCGATCCGACGCCGACCAGCAGGATGCGACGCAGCGCGCTGTCGGCCTCGGCGAAGAATTCGACCACACCGCCCGTCTCGCCATCGAAACGGTTCGCCGAAGCCGCACGACGCGCAATCGCCTGGACCGGCTGCGGCAAGGTGGCGAGCGCGGCGCCGCCCAGAGTGCCGGGGGCTACAACGATTGCAAGGGCCTGATCTCCGCTGGGACGGCTGGCGGCGAAACGAACACGCATATTCTGACACATCCTTATGGGGCTTTGCGTCCCTGTAGAGCCTTTCGAACCGCTTAGGGAACCCCGATCCAATGTTTCGGGAGGATTGCGGGACGCGCCGGGGGATGCGATAGGCGGCCCAATAAGCGCCGGTCGAAGCGGGGTTCAGTGAGGAAATTTGTTGCTATCCTGGCGGTGACGACCGCGCTCGCCGGGACTCCGGGTTGGGCGCAGAACCTGCTGGAGCCTGCCGCCGGTCCGCCGAACCAGGGCGATGCGCCGACCCCGGCGAACGAAGAGGAAGTGACCTTCGCTTCCGATCAGATCACCTATGATACCGACGCGGAGGTCGTGACCGCGATCGGCAATGTCCGCATGGCGCGGCGCGGTGATCGCCTGCGCGCCGAGCGGGTCGAATGGAATCAGAAGACCGGCGAGGTCCGCGCGTCGGGCAATGTCGCGGTCGTCAATTCGGGCGGCGACACCGTCTATGGCGACAGCGTGATCCTGACCGACTCGCTGCGCGACGGCGTGGTCGAAAATCTGCTGCTGGTGCTGAACGACGGCGGGCGGCTCGCGGCCAAGCATGGCGTGCGCAAGGATGGCGTCTCCACGCTGACGATGGCCGCCTATACGCCCTGCGCGGTGCTCGACAGCGAAGGATGCCCCAAGGAGCCGATCTGGAAGATCAGCGCGACCAAGGTGGTCCACGATCCGAACAAGCACCGGATCAGCTACGACAATGCGCGCATCAGCTTCATGGGCACGCCGATCCTGTGGCTGCCGGGCCTGTCGCATCCGGACGGATCGGGCGCGGGCGGCGGATCGGGCTTCCTGTTGCCGCAGGTCAAATATAGCCGGGTGAACGGCGCCGAATTCGCCCTGCCCTATTATTTTCAGCTCGCGCCCAATCGCGATCTTTCGATCACGCCGCACGTCTATTCGAAGGTGCTGCCGTCGATCGAGGCGCAATATCGCCAGTTGACCAGCAACGGCGCGTGGCAGGCGGCGGGCATGCTGACCTACGGCACCCGCGTTCCGATCAACGCCACCGGACCGACGCCCAATTCGGATCGCACCTTCCGCGGCTATATCGACGCGAACGGTCGTTTCCAGCTCGGCCCCAACTGGACGATCAGCGGATCGACCCGCCTTTCGTCCGACCGCAGCTTCATGCGGCGCTACGATATTTCGCGCGACAGCCGCCTGCGTTCGACGATCAACGCCGAACGGATCGACAATGACAGCTATCTGTCGATCGCCGGCTGGGCGGTGCAGACGTTGCGCGTGGGCGACAGCCAGGGGCAGCAGCCGATCGCGCTACCGCTGATCGATTATCGCCGCCGCATCGCCGATCCGCTGCTGGGCGGCATGATCTCGCTGCAGGCCAACACGCTGGCGATCACGCGCACGGCGGGGCAGGACACGCAGCGCGCCTTCACGTCGGCCCGCTGGGATCTGCGCCGCTATACCGCTTTGGGCCAGGAACTGACCCTGACGGCCTTTGCGCGCGGCGACGTCTATCACACGTCCAATATCGCTAGCACGATCACGCCCAGCTATCGCGGCGATCCGGGCTGGACGACGCGCGGGATCGGCGCGATCGCGGCCGACCTGAAATGGCCGTTCCTGGGTTCTTTCCTTGCCGGATCGCAGCGGATCACGCCGCGCGTCCAGATCGTCGCGACGCCGCGCACCAAGAACCTCGCCATCCCGAACGAGGATGCGCGCGCGATCGACCTGGAAGATTCGAACCTGTTCGCGCTCAACCGCTTCAACGGCTATGACCGTTGGGAAGATGGCAGCCGCGCAACCTATGGCATCGAATGGTCGGTCGACGTGCCGGGCATCGCCTTCTCGACCGTGATCGGCCAGAGCTATCGCCTGAACAGCCGCCCCTCGATCCTGCCGCCGGGCACCGGCCTCGAAGGGCGTTTCTCCGACATCGTCGGGCGGACGACGCTGCAATATGGTCGCTTCCTGGAGATCACGCACCGTTTCCGCATCGACAAGGACAGCCTGTCGATCCGCCGCAACGAGGTCGATGCCACGATCGGCAGCCGCAAGACCTATGCGACGATCGGCTATCTGCGGCTCAACCGGAACATCCCGACCACCGCGATCCCGGAGGATCTGCGCGATCGCGAGGAAGCGCGCCTGGGCGGCCGCGTCCAGTTCGCGCGCTACTGGTCTATCTTCGGTTCGACCACGATCGATCTGACCGGCAAGAAGGAAGACCCGCTGTCGACGGCCGACGGCTATCAACCCGTCCGTCACCGGCTCGGCCTGCTGTATGACGACGATTGCTTCGAGTTGGGCGTGACGTGGCGGCGCGATTATGACGCCGCCGGCGACGCCCGCACGGGCAACACCTTTCTGTTACGGGTGGCGCTCAAGAACCTTGGCCGCTAAGCGTGCGTTCAGTCGGGCCCCTTTAGGGGCGGGTCGACTTTGTGGGGAACGAGGATCCTACCTAGCGTGATTAATCTGTCTTCGAAGTTCAAGTCGCGCCTGTTGCCGGTTGCCGCGCTCGGCGCCGTTCTGGCCGTTGCCGCCCCGCTGGTCGCCCAGACGGTGGAGGAGCCGGACAATAGCGGCCTCGATCTCCCCAAGGATATCGCCGTCTTCGGCAGCCGCGATCCCAACATCCGCAAGGCGACCGCGATCGTGAACGGCACGATCATCACCGCCACCGACGTCGATCAGCGCCTCGCGCTCGTCCTCGCGGCCAATGGCGGTGATGAGAAGGTTCCCGAAGAGGAAAAGGAACGGCTGCGCCTGCAGGTGCTTCGCAACCTGATCGACGAAACGCTCGAGATTCAGGAAGCCGCCGCGCAGAAGATCGAGGTGCCCGCTGCCGAGATCAACCAGACGATGGCCCGCGTCGCCGCCAATGTCCGCCGCAATCCGACCGAGTTTGCAGCCTATCTGAAGTCGCAAGGCTCGTCCGCGGAATCGCTCCGCCGCCAGATCCAGGGTGAAATCGCGTGGCGCCGCGTGCTGAGCCGCCGCGTCGAGCCGTTCGTGAACGTCAGCGAGGAAGAGGTGAACGCGATCATCGCGCGCCTCAACGCTTCGAAGGGCGCGACCGAATATCATATCGGCGAAATCTTCCTGTCCTCGACGCCTGAGGCGATGCCCGCGACGCAGGCCAATGCCGAACGGATCATCGATCAGATCCGCAAGGGCGGCTCGTTCCAGGCCTATGCGCGCCAGTTCTCCGAAGCATCGACCGCCGCGGTCGGCGGCGATCTGGGCTGGGTGCGCGGCGAACAGTTGCCCGAACAGCTCGCCACCGCGGCCGCGCAGATGGGTAACGGCATGCTCAGCCCGCCGATCGCGGTGCCGGGCGGCTATTCGATCATCGCGCTGATCGACAAGCGCCAGGTGCTGACCGCCGATCCGCGCGATGCGGTCCTCGCGCTCAAGCAGCTGACGATCACCTTCCCCGCCGGATCGACCCAGGCGACCGCCGCGCCGAAGGTGGAAGCCTTCGCCAACGCCGTCCAGACGATCCAGGGCTGCGGCAAGGTAGCCGAAGTCGCCAAGACGGTCGGCGCCGACGTGGTCGACAATGATCAGGTCAAGATCCGCGATCTGCCGCCGGTGCTGCAGGACATGATGCTCGAACTGCAGATCGGCCAGGCTTCACGCCCGTTCGGTTCGCTGGCCGAAGGCGTCCGCGCGCTTGTCCTGTGCGGCCGCGACGATCCGCAAAGCTCGTCCGATCCCTCGTTCGAACAGATCTATTCGCAGATCGAGGAAGATCGCGTGAACCGTCGCGCGCGCCGCTATCTGCGCGATCTGCGGCGCGACGCCGTGATCGAATATCGATGACACAGGTAGCCGGGCGGGCATGACCATCGCACCGCTCGCCATCGCGCTGGGCGATCCGGCGGGCATCGGCCCCGAAATCGTCGCCAAGGCGTGGACGGTGCGCAACGCCCACGATCTGGCGCCCTTCTTCGCGGTGGGCGATTGCCGGTCGGTCGAGCGCGTGTGGCGCGGGCCGATCAAGCGGATCGGCTCGCCCGACGAGGCCGCGTCCGTCTTCGGTGAGGCGCTGCCGATCATCCAGATCCACGACACCGGGGAGATCGTGCCCGGCCAGCCCGATCTGGCGGGCGCCCGCTGCGCGCTGGACTCGCTGGAGCTGGCCGCCGGGCTGGCGCGATCGACGATGGTCGGCGGCCTCGTCACCGCCCCCGTCTCCAAGGCGCAGCTTTACGCGATCGGCTTCACCCATGCCGGGCAGACCGAGTTCGTCGCCGAACGCTGCGGCATCGCGTCGAGCAATGCGGTGATGATGCTGGCCGGCCCGACGCTGCGGGTCGTGCCGATCACCACCCACATCGCCCTGCGCGACGTGTTCGACGCGCTCTCGATCGAGCTGATCTGCGCCAAGGCGCGCGCCACCGAACGCGGCCTGGCCCGCAATTTCGGGATCGAGCGCCCGCGCCTCGCCATTGCCGGGATCAACCCGCATGCGGGCGAAAGCGGCGCGCTGGGCAGCGAGGAGATCGACCTGATCGCTCCGGCGGTCGAGATATTGCAGGGTGAAGGCATCGACATCGTCGGCCCCCTGCCCGCCGACACGATGTTCCATGCCCGTGCCCGCGCACAATATGACTGCGCGCTCTGCCTCTATCACGATCAGGCGCTGATCCCGGTCAAGGCGCTGCATTTCGACGAGGGCGTGAACATGACGCTGGGCCTGCCGATCGTCCGCACCGCGCCCGATCATGGCACCGCGTTCAACATCGCCGGCAAGGATATGGCGCATCCCGGCGCCATGATCGCCGCGATCGCGCTGGCGGCCGAAGCGGCGCGGAACCGTCTGCAGACCGCGTGAAACCCAAGGCAATCCCCGGCCTGCCGCCGCTGCGTGAGGTGATCGCGCGGCACGGCCTCTCCGCCGACAAGGCGCTGGGCCAGAACTTCCTGCTCGACAGCCAGCTGCTCGATCGGATCGCGCGCGTGCCGGGCGATCTGGACGGCGCGACGGTCTATGAGGTCGGCCCCGGCCCCGGCGGGCTGACGCGCGCGCTGCTCGAGGCCGGCGCGAATGTCGTCGCGGTCGAACGCGATCGCCGCTGCCTCGATGCGCTCGCCGAACTCAACGAGGCGTCAGGCGGTCGGCTGCGTGTGATTTCGGGCGACGCGATGAAGATCGACGAGCGTGTCGAGACGGGCGACGGCGCCCATATCGCGTCCAACCTGCCCTATAATGTCGGCACCGCTTTGTTCGTCCGCTGGATGACGCTGACCGAATGGGCGCCGTGGTGGAAATCGCTCACGCTGATGTTTCAGCGCGAAGTGGCCGATCGGATCGTCGCGAAGCCGGGCACCGACGCTTATGGCCGCCTCTCCGTCCTCGCCCAGTGGCGCGCGACCGCGACGATCGCGATGCCGGTCCACCGCTCCGCCTTCGTGCCGCCGCCCAAGGTGATGTCAGCGGTGATCCATGTCGTGCCCGCCGCGCAGCCCGAAGGCGTATCGATCGGCACGATCGAAGCCCTGACCGCCGCCGCCTTCGGCCAACGCCGCAAGATGCTGCGCCAGAGTCTGAAAGGCGTACCGGGTGCAGTCGACGCGCTGGCAAGCGCCGGCATCGCGGCGGAGCGCCGCGCCGAGACGGTCAGCGTCGAGGAATTTATCGAATTGGCGCGGGTGCTGGGCCGCTGATCCAAAAGTTTCCTATAGGAAACTTTTTCAGGTCGCCCCGATCAGTTCGCCTTGCTGGTCTCTTCGCCCTTCGGCGGAACCTTGGTCGCGGTCTGCGCAGCGACGACGGCGGGCGGCGGGCCCTTGGCGATCGCGGCGGCAAGCTGGGTCGCGGGGGCGCATTCGGCCTTGCAAAGGGTGCGGACGCGGGCGAGATTGGCGCGCGCACGCTCCATCGCGCCGCGCTGAACCATCGCTTCGCCCTGCGCGCCCAGCGCGTTGACGTCGTTCGGTTCGATCGACAGCGCCTCGAAATACATGCGGATCGCCTTGCCCGGCAGCTGCTGCGCCTGCGCGACGCGGCCGAGCGCGACGAAGGCGGCGCGGTTGCGCGGATCGATCGCGAGCGCGGTTTCCAGCGTGTCGTTCGCGGCGGCGAAGTTGCCCGCCTTCAGCTGCGACTGGCCTTCGGCGAGCAGCGCGAGCGACTTGGGGTTGATCTGATCATCGGCCTTTTGCGCGACAACGGTGCTGGAGACGGTGGCGAGCACAAGCGAGAGGGCGATGGCCGGCGGCGAGAAACGCATCAACATCTCCAACAGATAAGCACGGCGCGAGGCTATCATGCCTTGATTAGCCTTGCGACGAAAAAGCCGTCGGTTCCGTCCTTTTCCGGGGTCAACAGCTTTCCAGGGCCACGATACGCGCCTGTGGTGAACAAATCCTTGTCGGCTTGGACTCCGGCCGTCCGATCGACGAACGCCTGCGCCTGCCCCGCCCCTTCCTCATCGAGGACCGAGCAGACCGCATAGACGAGCGCACCGCCCGGCTTTACCAACGTGAAGGCCAGATCGAGCAGGCGCGACTGGATCGCGGTGAGCCGCGCCAGCCGATCGGGGGTGAGCCGCCAGCGCGCCTCCGGATTGCGTCGCCAGGTGCCGGTGCCCGAACAGGGCGCATCGACCAGGACGACATCGCAGCCGCCCATCAGATCGGCAATCGCATCCCCCTCCCGGTTCGGGTTCAACAGGCGGTTCTCGATGCCCGTTACGCCCGCCCGTTCGGCGCGCGGCGCGAGACGGGCAAGCCGCGAACGATCGGTGTCGGCCGCGATCAGGCGACCGCCGCCTCCCATCATCGCGGCGAGCGCGAGCGTCTTGCCGCCCGCGCCCGCGCACAGATCGAGCACGGTCATGCCCGCAGCGGCTCGGGTGGCGAGCGAGATGAGCTGGCTGCCCTCATCCTGTATCTCGATCAGCCCCTGCGCCCATTCGGGCGAAGCCTCGACCTTGGTGCCTTCGGGCAGGCGCAGGCCGATCGGGGAGTGCGCGGTGGCCTTCGCCTCAGGCAGCGCGGCCAGCATCGCATCGCGATCGGTCCGCATCGTGTTGACCCGCAGATCGAGCGAAGCGCGTTCGAGCAGGGCCGCCAGTCCGCTTTCGCCCAGGATCGGCGCGACCTTTTCGGCGAGCCATGCGGGGAGCGCCGATGCGGGCGATCCCGCTTCGTCGGGTGCGATCGGCGCCGGGCAATGCAGCGAGCCATCGAACAAGGCCGCCAGCGACGCATCCTCGCGCGCCAGCCCGACCAGCGCCGCGCGCCCGTTCGCCGGCCGCTCGCCCGCGCGCCGGATCGCGCGATAGACGAGGTCGCGCACCGCGCGCCGATCCTTCGACCCGGCGTAGCGCCGCGTCTTGAAATAGCGCGCGATCAGCGTGTCGGCAGCCGCCCCCGCGTCCCGCGCGGAAGCGACGATCTCGTCAAGCAGGTCGATCGCCGCCTGGGCGCGGGCTTGAGGTGTCATGCCAGCAAACTCCCCTCCCTATCAGGGAGGGGCCGGGGGTGGGTGCGAGCGACGAAGTCGCGAGCATCCTCGCTCGTCCCGTAAAGCTCCGCCTTCGGGCTTCGAGCCCTCGGCTGCGCCACCCACCCCCATACCCCTCCCTTGAAGGGAGGGGCGTTATGTCGGTCAGCGCGTCGGATAATTCGGCGCCTCGCGGGTGATGGTGACGTCGTGGACATGGCTTTCCTTGAGGCCCGCATTGGTGATGCGCACGAAGCGCGCCTTCTGCTTCAGCTCGGGGATCGTCGCCGCACCCGTATAGCCCATCGCCGCCTTCACGCCGCCGACCATCTGGTGGATGATGTCCTTGGCCGGCCCCTTATAGGCGACCTGGCCCTCGATGCCTTCGGGCACCAGCTTCATCTGATCCTTGATGTCGCCCTGGAAATAGCGATCGGCCGAACCGCGGCCCATCGCGCCCAGGCTGCCCATGCCGCGATAGCTCTTATAGGCGCGGCCCTGATAGAGGAACGTCTCGCCCGGAGCTTCCTCGGTACCCGCCAGAAGCGAGCCGACCATGACGCAGCCCGCGCCCGCCGCCAGCGCCTTGGCGAGATCGCCCGAGGTGCGCAGGCCGCCGTCGGCGATCACCGGAACGCCCGACTTGGCGGCTTCCTCGGCCGATTCCATTACGGCGGTAAGCTGCGGCACGCCGACGCCGGCGACGACGCGGGTGGTGCAGATCGAACCCGGCCCGATGCCGACCTTCACGCAATCCGCGCCCGCATCGATCAGCGCGCGGGTCGCCTCTGCGGTCGCAACGTTGCCGGCGACGACCTGGACCGAATTGGACAGGCGCTTCACGCGCTCGACGGCGCGGGCGACGTCGCGGTTATGGCCGTGGGCGGTGTCGATGACGATCAGGTCGCATTCGGCATCGACCAGCGCCTCGGTGCGTTCGAAGCCCTTGTCGCCGACCGTGGTCGCGGCGGCGACGCGCAGGCGGCCGCCCGCATCCTTGGTGGCGTCCGGATAGCTGACAGCCTTTTCGATATCCTTGACGGTGATCAGGCCGACGCAGCGATAGTCATTGTCGACCACCAGCAGCTTTTCGATCCGGCGCTGGTGCAGCATCCGGCGCGCCTCGTCCTGCCCGACGCCCGCGCCGACAACGGCGAGATTCTGGCTGGTCATCAGTTCGGACACTGGCTGCGCGGGGTTTTCCGCAAAGCGCACGTCGCGGTTGGTGAGGATGCCGACCAGCTTGCCGTTCGCCTCGACCACCGGAATGCCCGAAATGCGGTTGGACGCCATGATCGCGCGCGCTTCGCCCAGCGTCTGCTGCGGGCTGATCGTGATCGGGTTGACCACCATGCCCGATTCGAAACGCTTCACCGCGCGGACGGCGGCGGCCTGCTGTTCGATCGTCAGGTTGCGGTGGAGAACGCCCATGCCGCCCAGCTGCGCCATCACGATCGCCATGTCGGCTTCCGTCACCGTGTCCATTGCGGCGGACAGGATCGGGATGTTGAGGCGGATCGCCTTGGTAACCTGGGTGCTGGTGTCGGCCGAACTTGGCAGCACGTCCGATTCGCCGGGCCGGAGAAGCACGTCGTCGAAGGTGAGGCCGAGGCTGATGTCCATTGGGGTCCGAATCCTTAGCGGGGCGTTGGATTCGGGGCCGTATATGCCGGGTGGCGGACGGGCGCCACCCCTTCGTCGATATCAGTCGTCGCCGGCGATCAATACGCGGTTACGGCCGGCATTCTTCGCCTTGTAGAGCGCCTCATCCGCGCGCTTGAGCAGCGCGTCGCTATCCTCGCCCGGCTGAAGCTGCGCGACGCCGGCGGAGAAGGTGACGACGTCCATCGGCTCTCCGGTGGTGCGGTTGACCAGGCTGCGATTGCCCAGTTCGTCGCGCACCTCATCGACGCGCATCGCGGCGCGGCGCGCCATGATCCCGTCGAAAAGGACCAGGAATTCCTCACCGCCGAAACGGCCGACCAGAGTATCTTCGCCCACGCCGTCCGACAGCGCTTCGGCGAACATCTTCAGGATGCGATCGCCGGTGTCGTGGCCGTGCGTGTCGTTGATCTTCTTGAAATGATCGATGTCGCAGAAGGCGACCGACAGTGGATAGCCCTCCGCCTCCGCCTGCTCGATCGCCTCGAGCAGCTTCGCCTGGAAGGCGCGGCGGTTGGCGAGGCCGGTCAACGGATCGCTCTCCGCCGTCGCCTGCGCTTCGGCCAGATCGTCACGCAACGAAGCCATCTGCTCGCCCATCGAGCGGAGCTGCGCCTCGGCATCCTGCGTCTTGCCGATCATCGTGCGGGTGAGTTCGACCAGCAGGCCCAGCGCGGTCTGCGCCGGAACGCCGCCCTTCGTCATCGTGCCCGCACCGCTCGCCAGCGCGCTGCCATAAGCCTTCACGTCGGCGGTCGATTGGGTCACGAGGCCGGCGGCCATCGTCATATTCTTATGCGCGCGGCCCAAAAGCTGATCGAGCAGTTCGGACGAAATCTGGTTCGACGCGGCCTGCGAGATTTCGGCGGCGACTTCGGGACGCAGCAGACCGTCGCGCCGGATCGCGCCGTCGATCGCCGCGACCAGATTGGGGTCGTCCGAACAGAAGAACTGGTGCGCCAGATCATAGTTGATCGGGGTGGGATCGAGCTTGTTGGCGCGCAGAAAACCGCCGATCCGCTCGAACAGGTCCACAGGACGCTCGCCCGGATAGGCGGCGGACTTTTCGGCGACGGGAGGCTTTCCCTGGAACATGGCACCCACTGACAGTGATTTGGTTCGTCCTTCGCGTAACCGATGGAAGGTTAATTTTCGGTTTGCCTCATCCTTAGGTCGAAAATTCTTCATCGCGCGCTCGATTGCGCGCCGGTTGAACCCGGCGCGTCGCTGCGCTAACCCGGTTGTCAATTACGAGGAGGCCAAACGGTCCCATGTCGGCAACGATCGCGCTCGTCGACGACGATCGCAACATTCTCACCTCGGTCTCGATCGCGCTCCAGTCCGAAGGTTTCGTCGTGCGGATCTATTCGGACGGCGACACCGCACTGAAGGCGTTGCTCGACAATCCCCCCGATCTGGCGGTGCTCGACATCAAGATGCCGCGCATGGACGGGATGGAATTGCTGCGCCGCCTGCGCGAGAAAAGCGACGTGCCCACCATCTTCCTGACGTCAAAGGATGATGAGCTCGACGAGGCGCTGGGCCTCGCAATGGGCGCGGACGATTATATCACCAAGCCCTTCTCGATCCGGCTGCTGGTCGCCCGCATCCGCGCGATCCTGCGCCGCACCGATGCGCGCGCCGACAGCGCCGAGCCCGATGCGCCGCCCGCCGAACGGATCACGCGCGGACGGCTGGAGATGGATCCGGCGCGCCACAAGGTGAGCTGGGACGGCAAGGAAGTGACACTGACCGTCACCGAATTCCTGATCCTCGAGGCACTGGCGCAGCGCCCCGGCTTCGTGAAGTCGCGCGATCAGTTGATGGACACCGCCTATCAGGACGATGTCTATGTCGACGATCGCACGATCGACAGCCACATCAAGCGGCTGCGGCGCAAGTTCCGCGCGGTCGATAACGAATTCAAGGCGATCGAGACGCTCTACGGCGTGGGTTACAGGTTCGGTGAAGAGTAAGGACGACGTGCTGCAGGGGTCGGCGCGCACGTCGCTGACCACGCGCATCCTGGCCGTGAACATTTTCGCGCTCGCCTTGCTCGCGGGCGGCTTCTTCTATCTGGACAGCTTCCGCGCCCAGCTGGTCGATGCGCGCATCGCAGAAACGCAGACCCAGATTTCGCTGATCGCAGCCGGCGCCTCTGCGGTGCCCGACGACAGCAAGGCGAAGCTGCTGGCCGAGTTCGGCGAACAGACCGACATGCGGCTGCGCCTCTACGATCTGGCGAAGCCGAATGCGCCGCCCATGTTCGACAGCTGGACGATATCGCCCCCCACCTATCAGTTGCGCGATCCATCGCAGGAGGATTGGGAAAAGCGCGTCGCGCGTTTCCTCGATCGCTTCATCGATCGGATCGTCGGCGCCGATCGGCCGGGTTTCTTCGAGGAGCCCGTTCATGACAGGCTGACAAGCTGGCCCGAAGTGCGTGCATCGATGCGCTCCGGCCAGGTCTTCACCGACGTGCGCCGCGCGGCGGATCGGACCCCGGTGGTGGTGGGCGCGCTGCGGCTGCCGCGATCGAACCATATCCTGCTGTCCACCGAGAATCAGCGCGACATCGTCCGCATCGTCCGTGCGGAGCGGCTGCGGTTGGGCATCGTCCTGCTGATCGTGGTCGGCATGTCGGTGTTCCTGTCGCTGTTCCTGGCGCGCACGATCGTCCGCCCGCTGCGGCGCCTCGCGCTCGCCGCGCATCGGGTGCGGCTCGGCCGCGCGCGTGAGGTGCAGGTGCCCCGCCTCCCCTCGCGCCGTGACGAGATCGGCACACTCGCCCGCGCGCTCAGCGACATGAGCCTTGCGATCCGCCAGCGCATCGACGCGACCGAAGCCTTCGCCGCGGACGTGACCCACGAACTCAAGAACCCGCTCGCCTCGCTGCGTTCCGCGGTCGACAGCCTCGCTCTGGTCAAGGATCCCGCGCTCAAGGAGCAGCTGGTCGATGTGATCCGCGACGATGTCGGCCGGCTCGATCGCCTGATCACCGACATTTCCGAAGCATCGCGCGTCGATGCCGAACTGGCGCGCGCGCGGTTCGAGACGATCGACCTCGGCGTGATGATCGAGGGGTTGTTGCAGGCGCGCGAGCAGCGCGGGTTGAACGAGGACGTCCGCGTCGCCTTCGCCCGCCCGCATCGCGGCAGCGCGGTGGTGTTCGGCGATGGATCGCGGCTGACGCGCGTGGTCGAAAACCTCGTCGACAATGCGATCTCCTTCTCCCCGACCGGCGGCCTCGTTCAGGTCGCCGCGACCCTCGATGGAGAGGATGTCGTGGTCCGCGTGGAGGATGAGGGGCCGGGCGTGCCGCCCGAAGCGCGCGAGGCGATCTTCAACCGTTTCCACAGCGTCCGCCCCGAAAGCGAGGCGTTCGGCCGGCATTCGGGCCTCGGCCTCGCCATCGCAAAGGCGATCGTTGAGGGGCATAATGGCTCGATCGAGGTGATCGACCGCGATTTCGGCCCCGGTGCAAAATTCGTGATCCGCCTGCCGGTGGCAGCGATATGAGCGGCACCCTGATCCACGCCACCTGCGTCGCGATCGAAGGGCGCGGCCTGCTGCTCTCCGGGCCGTCGGGCAGCGGAAAATCCGATCTCGCGCTCCGCCTGATCGATCGCGGGGCGCGGCTCGTGTCGGACGATTACACAAGGCTCGAAGCGCGCGGGGACGTGCTGATGGCCTGCCCCGCCCCCCGGATCGAGGGACGGATCGAGGTGCGCGGCATCGGGATCGAGGAGGTCGAGCCTGCCGGCGAAACCCCCGTCGCCCTCCTCCTCCAGCTCGACGAAACGCCCGAGCGGCTGCCCGATGTCGAGGCGCATATGATGACGATCGAGGGTATCGCGATCCCCGCTCTGCCCTTCGCGCCGTTCGAACATAGCGCGCCGATCAAGGCCGAGGCGGCGCTGCGCCGATATGGTATAGACCTGACACGATGACAGCCCCCCGCCCCGATCGCATCCTGTTCGTCACCGGCATGTCGGGTTCGGGCAAGAAGACCGCGCTCAAGACCTTCGAGGATATGGGCTGGGAAACGGTCGACAATCTTCCGCTCTCGCTGGTCGATTCGCTGCTGGGCGCGGCCCCGGCCGAGGGCGCGCAGGGGCTGAGCCGCCCGGTCGCGATCGGCATCGATAGCCGCACGCGCGAGTTCGACGTCGCCCGCATCGTGCGCGGCGTGCGCCAGTTGCGCGACGAGGAAGGTCGCGACGCGCAAATCCTGTTCCTCGATGCCTCTGGCGCCGAAATCGCCCGCCGCTATTCGGAGACGCGCAGCCGGCACCCGCTGGCGCTCGATCGCCCGATCGAGGACGGCATCACCTACGAACGCGAACTGATGGCCCCGCTGCGCGAAGCCGCCGATCATCTGATCGAGACCACCGGCCGCACGACCAACGATCTGCAGGCGCTGCTGCGTCAGGCGTTCGGCGATGCCGGACAGCCTTCGCAGTTGACCGTGATGAGCTTCGCCTTTTCGCGCGGGGTGCCGCGCGACGCGGACCTGGTTTTCGACATGCGCTTTCTGCGCAATCCGCACTGGGACCCCGATCTGCGTCCCATGACGGGACTCGATGCCCCGGTCGGCGCCTATATCGCCGCCGATCCGATCTGGCCGGAGAGCCGCCAGCGGATCGAAGACCTGCTATTACTGTTGCTTCCGCGCTACGAAGCGGAAGGAAAAAGCTATGTCACCATTGCAATAGGCTGCACCGGCGGGAAGCATCGCTCTGTCCATATGGCAGAGACTGTCGCTGCCCGGTTGCGCGACGCGGGTTTTTCGCCCACGTTGCGCCATCGCGATCTGGTTCTGAAGAAACCGGACGCCCAGGGGGATGGCCGAGCCGGGGTAATGTTGAAACGGTCGGACGGATGAGATGATCGGATTGGTGCTCGTGACGCATGGCCGGCTGGCGGCTGAGTTCGTGACGGCGATGGAGCATGTGGTGGGCCCGCAGACCGCGATCGAAGCGATCTGCATCGGTCCGGACGACGACATGGAAAGCCGTCGCGCCGATATCGCGCGCGCGGTGAAGGCCGTCGACGCCGGCGACGGCGTGATCCTGTTGACCGACCTGTTCGGCGGCACGCCCTCCAACCTCGCCATCTCGCTGATGGAGCCCGGCCGGGTCGAAGTGATCGCAGGGATCAACCTGCCGATGCTCATCAGGCTTGAAGGCGCGCGCAAGATGATGAAGATCAAGGCTGCCGTGGCCGCCGCCCGCGATGCGGGACGCAAATATATATCGGTCGCTTCGGAAGTTTTGGGAGAAGCTGCCGCATGAGCCTGGTCCTTCAGAAAGAAGTCCAGATTACCAATATTCGGGGGCTCCATGCCCGGGCGAGCGCGAAGTTCGTGACGCTCGCCAGCGCGCAAAGCGCCGAAGTCGAAGTCGAAAAGGATGGATCGAAGGTCGCGGGCACCTCGATCATGGGACTGATGATGCTGGGCGCCGCCAAGGGCGACAGCGTGATCATCTCCACCAAGGGTGACGGCGCCGAAAAGGCGCTCGCCGTGCTCGTCGAACTGGTCGAGGGCAAGTTCGGCGAGGATTGATCGACCGGCTTTATCGGTCTCCCCATCACCGTTCGTGTCGAGCGAAGTCGAGACACGGCCCCGCGCGCCCAGCCAACGTGTCTCGACTTCGCTCGACACGAACGGGTAGGGTTTAGGCGCAACAAAGGACCAAGCCCCTGCCCCGCCAGATCACCGCCTTTTCCAATCCGCTGATCAAGCGCGTCCGATCGCTGCGTGAAAAGCGGCATCGGCGTGACGAAGGGCTGTTCCTGGCCGAAGGGCTGCGCATCCTCACCGAAGCCGCCGACGAAGGCGTGCTGCCCGATTACATCTTCTTCGCACGCGACGGCGCGAACCATCCGCTTGCCCAGCGGCTGATCGCCGATGTCGAGGCGAAGGGTGGCGAAGCGATCGAGACCGAGCGCGACATCCTGTCCAAGCTGTCGGGCAAGGATAATCCGCAGGCCGTGATCGGGGTCTATCGCGAACTCGACACCAGCCTGTCGCGGATCGACCGATCGACCGCCGACATCTGGATCGTTGCGCAGTCGCTGCGCGATCCGGGCAATCTCGGCACGATCCTGCGCACCGGCGATGCGGTCGGCGCGGGCGGGCTGATCCTGGTCGACGATTGCGTCGATCCCTTCTCGGTCGAATCCGTGCGCGCGACGATGGGCGCCTTGTTCACGCAGAAGATCGCGCAGGCGCGCTGGCCCGAATTCCTCGAATGGCTCCGCTCCGGCCCCGGCCAGCTTGTCGGAACCAGCCTGAAGGCGACGCACGATTATCAGGCGCCGCGCTATGAAGCGCCGACCTTCCTGCTCGTCGGCAACGAGGCGCAGGGGCTGCCGGCCGATTATGAGGCGGAGTGCGATCTGCTGGTGAAAATGCCGATGCTGGGCAAAGCCGACAGCCTGAACGTCGCGGTCGCCACCGCCGTCATCGCCTATGAGGTGCTGAACCAGCGCAGAGCGAAATGAGCGACGGCAAGCCCGCCAATTACATCACCCCCGCCGGCTATGCCGCGATGCGGGCGCGCTATGACGAACTGTTCGGCAAGGAACGCCCCGCTTTGGTCGAGGTGATCAGCTGGGCCGCGGGCAATGGCGATCGGTCCGAAAATGGCGACTACATTTACGGCCGCAAGAAGCTGCGCGAGATCGATCGTGAACTGGGGCATCTGTCGCGCCGGATGAAATCGGCCAAGGTGGTCGATCCGGCACAGCAGGCCGATCGCAACCGCGTCTATTTCGGCGCGACCGTGACGATCGTCGACGAGGAGGACGAGCGCCGCACCGTCACCCTGGTCGGCGAGGACGAGGCCGATGCGAGCGCGGGCCGGATCAGCTGGCGATCCCCCCTTGCCCACGCGCTCAAGGGTGCCGCGATCGGCGATCTGCGCCGCGTGCGCCTGCCGGCGGGCGAGAAGGAATGGGAGATCGAGGCGATCGTCTATCCGGATCGCTGACCGTCACGTCGCAACATCGTGACATAAGCATGTCATTTCGCCGGCAACTTCGTCACCCATCCTGACAGGGTCGCGGATGGGGGTGACCGCGGCGTCTGGAAACCAGGCGGCGAGGATCACCCATGCACGGACGATTGCAGCACAAGATCGGGCCCCAGATCGGACCAAGCCTCGCCTTCATCTTCATCGGCGGAGAGCATCAGGCGCTGCACCTTGCCCCCGTCGCGGCGGAGATCGCCGCGCGGGCGGGCGACGTGACCGCTTATGTCGCCGACGAAGCCGATGCCCGCGCGATCCGCAATCTGTTCGTCCGGCTCGATGCCCCGCACATTCCGATCCGCGTCATGGCGCTGCCGCGTTGGCTCATCCGTCCCGGCAAGACGCTGCGCCTGCTGCGCTGGAGCGCCGAACTGCGCAACCACGACGCGATCGTCACGGCGGAGCGGACCAGCACGCGCCTGCGCCACCTGCCCGGCCGCACCCCGCCGATGATCCACATCCCCCACGGCGCGGGCGATCGCGCGGTGGGGTTCGAGGATCGGCTGCGGCTGTTCGATCATATCATCGTCGCCGGCCCCAAGGACCGCCGACGGATGATCGCCGAAGGGCTGGTCCGCCCCGATCGCTGCAGCATATCGGGCTATATCAAGCTGGCCGCCGTCGAACGCATCGCGCCGCCGATTGACCTCGGCCTCGATCCGGCGCGCCCGACCATCCTCTACAACCCGCATTTCTCGGCGGCGCTGGGATCGTGGGACCGGATGGGCCGCGCGGTCGTCGATCGGATCATCGCCGACGGCCGCTTCAACCTGATCCTCGCCCCCCATGTCCGCCTGCGCAAGCGGATCGACCGCGCCAGCATTGCGGAAATCGAGGCGCTCGCGGTGCCCGGCCGCGTGCTGGTCGACCTCGGTTCGGCGCGCAGTTGCGACATGAGCTATACGCGCGCCGCCGACATCTATCTGGGCGACGTGAGCAGCCAGATCTACGAGTTCCTTGCCAAGCCCCGCCCCTGCGTCTTCCTCGATCCCGCGCGCACCGCGTGGCGCGGCAACCCCGATTACGCGATGTGGCGCTATGGCGCGGTCGCCTGCGATCCCGACGCGGCAATGGCCGAACTCGGCCGATCGCAAGCACTGCACCCCGTATTTCTGGCGACCCAGCAGCGCGGCGCGGCCGACGCGATGGGATCGAGCGGCGCCGACGCCCCGCAGATCGCCGCGCGCCAATTGCTCGATGCGATCGCCAAGCTGACGTCGCCAACCACCCAAGAAGAGGTGAAACCCATCCCAGTATTGCTGACGGTTCCTTAGCCTTCGGTATAATAGGATGGAATCGAACTGGACGTTTCGTTTCGCTATAAGCACCCCTGCGGATTATCGATGTGATTCGGTTTCCGTTGCGTTGTGGGGGTGAGTGATGCCTACCGTGTTGAGAGCTGGGGCGGACGAAGCGACCGGGCTTTCGGTCGCCGAACGCTGGACTCATTTTGGCGACGCTGTCGAACAGCTGAGCAGCGCGCGCACGATGGACGCCGTCGTCGCAATCCTGCGCCGCAATGCGCGTCGCATCGTGGGTGCGGACGGCATCGCCGTCGTCCTGCGCGACGACGACAAATGCCACTATGTCGCCGAAGACGCGAAGGCGCCGCTGTGGGCCGGGCAGAAATTCCCCGCCGAGACCTGCGTTTCGGGCTGGGCGATGATCCATAACGAAACCGCAATCATCCCCGATGTCGAACGCGACCCGCGCGTCCCCTTCGAAGCCTATCGCCCTACTTTCGTGCGCAGCATGGCGATGGTGCCGATCGGCCGCCCCGATCCCGTCGCCGCGATGGGCGCTTATTGGTCCGAAACCGGCGATCCGAGCGATAACGAGATCGCGCTGCTTGAGGCGCTGGCGCGTTCGGCGTCGACCGCGATCGAGAATATGCGCCTGATCGGGTCGCTCGAAGCGCTCAACGCCAATCTGGGCGAGCGCGTCGCCGAACGCACCGCCGAACTGGAAAAGGCCCAGGAAATCCTGCGCCAGACCCAGAAGATGGAGGTGATCGGGCAGCTGACCGGCAACGTCGCGCACGATTTCAACAACCTCCTTTCGCCGATCATGGCGAGCCTGGACCTGATCCTGATGCGCTCCACCGGCGACGAACGGCTGCAGCGTAGCGCCACAGTCGCGATGGACGCGGCCGAACGCGCCAAGACGCTGATCCAGCGCCTGCTGGCCTTCGCGCGCCGCCAGCCGCTCAGCACCAAAGCGGTCGGGCTCGATCAGCTGACCGAGAATATGTCGAGCCTGCTGGCGAGCACGGTCGGCCAGCGGATCGAACTGCGGATCGACTGCGCGAGCGGCCTGCCGCCGGTGCGGATCGATGAACATCAGCTGGAAATGGCGATCCTGAACCTGGCGGTGAACGCGCGCGACGCGATGGCCGATGGCGGCGCGCTGACCCTTTCGGTGCGCCTGCCCGGCCTTGGCGAGACGCGCCCCGCCAATCTGCCCGCGGGCGATTTCGTGCGGCTGGCGGTGAGCGACACCGGCACCGGCATGGATGCGCATACGCTGAAGAATGCGATCGAACCCTTCTTTTCGACCAAGACGAGCGGCCAGGGCACCGGCCTGGGCCTGTCGATGGTTCACGGCCTGATGGGCCAGCTGGGCGGCGGGCTGGAACTGCACAGCCTGCCGGGCAAGGGCACCGAAGTCGCAATGTGGCTGCCCGTCGCGAAGGTCGTGCCCGAAACGCCGGTGGCGGAGCCCGAGGTCGAGGCCGAAAAGAGCCCCGGCCGGGTTCTGGTGGTCGACGACGAAGCGATCGTGCGATCGGCCACCGCCGAAATGCTCGAGGATCTGGGCTACAAGGTGGTGCAGGCCGAAAATGCGCGCCAGGCGCTCGACCTGATCGATGAAGGCTTTGCACCCACTCTGGTCGTCACCGACCATATCATGCCGGGGATGACGGGCGCCGAGTTCGCGCTGCGGCTGCGCGTCGAGCATCCCGACACCGCGATCCTGATCATTTCGGGCTATCAGGGGATCGACCTGATCGCGCCCGACATCGTCCGCCTGTCCAAGCCGTTCCGCCAGATCCATTTGGTCGCGAGCATCGCGGCTGCGCGCGATCAGGTCGCCGCCTGACCACGCCCAAAAGCCGGTAATTTCGGTAGCGAAAGCCGCAAAAGCCACAATGGTCATGGCTTTCGCGGCCTTTGTGGCTTTCGACATTGCAAAGACATGCCGCCCCGATCCCGGCGATCGGGCCATGATTCATCCTGTGCGTGGTTCGCATCGATCCATTTCCCCCAAATAAATACGATCTTGTCTGCAACAGGCGCTGGTGACGCAGCGGGTCGCTTTGCGGAGATCGAGTGGCATTCGATCATGCGCAGCCATCATGGCTAGAACAAATAGAGAACAATGTCAAGGCCCGTCGTCTCGCTGGCTCATTTTCGCAATTTATTATCGTTTGACAGAAATTAATTGCTGACGGATATCGGCCGCATGGCAAGTGTCGTCAAACTCCATGTCCCGCCCCCTGCCCTGCCGATGCGCGCGCTTTCGCCTGCCGAGCGGCGCGTTCGCGTGGGAAGCCTGTGGCTGAAACATCTCTTCTCATTGCTGTTCGCCGCGTCGGCGATCGTGATGGCGGTGGGGATCGCGGCCATGCTGTTCTACGACGGCGACATGCTGCGCATGGGGCCGAGCGGCACCTATGTCGGCGGCGGGCCGGCGGACACGGTCGCGTTCGGCAGCCTGCCGATCGATCAGCGGCTGATCTATGTGCTGGTGGGGCTGGTGCGCTACGCGCCGGTGGCGATGCTGTTCCGGAGCCTGCGCGCCCTGTTCGGCGGCTATGCCGAGGGGCGCGTGTTCACGCGCGAGGCGGGACGCACGCTGGGGCAGGTCGGTATCTGGCTGTGCGCCTATGCGCTGACGCCCTTGCTGTGCCACCTCGCGCTTTCCGCAACGGGCTATGAGATCGACCGGCAATGGCTCCATCTGGCCAGCGTGCAGGCGTTCGTGCTGGGGCTGCTGGTGTTCGTGATCGGGCAGGTGATGCAGGTGGGGCACGAGATCAGCGAAGATCGCGAGGGGTTCGTCTGATGCCGATCGTCGTCCGGCTCGACGTCATGCTCGCCAAGCGCAAGGTGCGGTCCAACGCGCTCGCCGCCGCCGTGGGCATCACCGAAGCCAATTTGTCGCTGCTCAAATCGGGCAAGGTGAAAGGCATACGCTTCGAAACGCTCGCCGCGATCTGCGACTATCTGCAATGCCAGCCGGGCGATCTGCTGGAATATGAACCCGATGCCGGCGGCGAACAGAACGATCTGAAGCGCACCGGCTGACAGCCCCATAGGATGGACCATGATCGAGCTTGCGACGCCCGAAGGGGCGGCCGATGCCGCGCGCCTGCATGCGATCGACGCATCGCGCCGGGCCTATGCCGTGCGATGGGCGATCAACGCCGCCTGGTACGAGCGACAGGGGCTGTACGATCGGCTGGCGGCGATCGCGACCGGGCATGGGCCCATCGGGCGCGCGATCGATCTGGGATGTGGACAGGGTCACGGCACCGCGGCGCTGTTGAGGCGGGCGCCGTCGATGGAGATTTTGGGCATCGATGAAAATCCGCACGGCCTGCGCATTGCGGGCGCGCGAATGCCCCGATCGGTGCGGTGGCTCCATTCCGATTTGCTCGATCACGATCCGGAGCGCGAGGCATTACTCGATGTCACGCCGATCGACCTCATCAGCCTCTGGTTTCCGGGCACGCACGCGGCGCGCGAGCAGGATGCGACGGTGCGGCGGCTCAACCTTGTCAGCGACGAGCTTTATGCGGTGGCGATGGAGATGACCGCGATCCTGATCGCCGCACGCCATCTGCGCCCCGGCGGCCTGCTCCATATCGTCGACCGCGCCGCCCACCCCGATCCGGAGCGGATCAGGCACGTCTATCGCGACAAGATGGCGCGGATGGCGGGCCGCTACGGCCTGCATCCCATCGACATATGCGCGCTGCCCTATGCGGAACCGCAGGAGGGCGGCATCGCGATCGGATCGCCGCGTTTCGATCGCGATCCGAGCGCCACCTTCGCCATATCGATGTTGCTCCGTCGGTCAGAATCGGTCGAACGGGGATCATGAAAGGACGTTAGCGGTTCACGCATCGCGCCCGACCTGCCAAAGCGCAGGGCGAGGCCAGAATGGAGACCGCATGACGACCCCAGCCGCCGAAGCCCCCGCCCGCAACAAATTCCAGCGCTGGTGGCGGATGTCGGCCATAAGCCAGATCGACCATGATGCGGTGCTGCGCGAACTGGTCGAGGAATCGGGCTGGTCGGCGCGATATGCCTTCCTGATCGTGATCGCGGCGGGGATCGCGCTGCTGGGCCTGTTGATGTCGTCGGTCGCGGTGCTGATCGGTGCGATGCTGTTGTCGCCGCTGATGATGCCGATCATGGGGCTGGGTTTCGGCATCGCGACGCTCGATTTCCGCGAGATACGGCGATCGGCCACTGCGCTGCTGATGGGTTGCGCGATTGCGATCGCGCTGACGACGATCCTGTCGACCATGTCGCCGATCCAGACGATCACCCCCGAAATCGCGGCGCGTACCCAGCCGACGCTGTTCGATCTGCTGGTGGCTTTGCTGTCCGCAATGGCGGGCAGCTATGCGTTGATCCGCGGCCGGGGCGGCGCGGCGGTGGGCGTGGCGATCGCGACCGCGCTGATGCCGCCGCTGACGGTGGTGGGGTTCGGCCTGGCGATCGGCAACTGGACGGTGTTTTCGGGCGCGCTGCTGCTGTTCCTGACCAACGCGGTCACGATCGCGCTGACGGCGGCGCTCATCGCGCGGCTTTATGGCTTTGGCAGCCATTTGTCGCCGCACCATACGGGCTGGCAGCTGATCCTGTTCTTCGCGGCTTTGGGCATTCTCGCGATCCCGCTGGGCGCGGCGCTGAAGCGGATCGCCTATGAAGCGGTGGTTCAGCGGCAGACGCGCGACGTGTTGCAGGCGCGCTTCCCGGCCGGAGCGCGGCTGAGCCAGGTCGAGATCGATCCGGGCGCGGATCCGGTGCGCGTGCGCGCCGTGATGCTGACGCCCAAAATCGCCCCCAATGCCGACGGCGCGATCTTCGGCGATCTGACGGCGCGGCTGCACCGCCCGGTCGACGTCCATGTCGATCAGTTGCTGATCACCCCCGAAACATCGGGCGCCGAGGCGCTGCAGATCGCCAAATCAAGCGAGACGAGTGCGTCGAATGCGGGCAATCGCGAGCGTGCGGCGGCGGCGCTGGCGCTGGTCGCAGGGGTCGAGCCGGCGGCGATCCGCATCGATGAGAAGGCCAAGCGGCTGTCGGCCACTGCGGCGGCGCTGCCCGGGCTAGGACTGGCCGGCTATCGCGCGCTGGAGGGTCGCGCGAACGGCGCGTTGCAGGGATGGACGGCGATGCTCGCCCCGCCCGCCGACGTCACCCCGCCCGATATCGCGATCCGCGACGGCGTGATCGACGATGCGGCGCTGGGCCTTGCCGGCTGGGGATCGCAGCGGCTCAACCGGACGATCGAGGTGCTGGGCGGAACCGCCGGGCAACGCGAGGCGGTGGCCGAAGGGATCGTCGCGCGCGGCGGCCGGGCCGAACCGGGCGATGCGCGCGGGAGCCTGCGGCTCGAATGGCAGGCCGTGAATGCCGCACCCGAGGGAACAAGCGCGGGCTGATGCGTTCTCCCCCTATGGGCAGCATGACAGGGGCAGCGGCGGACGCATGACGACACCGCAATGGATGTCCGTCGCCACGTTGATCGGCATGATGGCGCTCTTCATCTGGGGGCGCTTCCGATATGACGTGACCGCGATCCTCGCGCTGCTGGCGTCGATCGCGATCGGCATCGTCAGCCCGAAGGAGGCGTTCACCGGCTTTTCGGACGATATCGTGATCATCGTCGGATCGGCGCTGGTGATGTCGGCGGCGATGCAGCGATCGGGCCTCATAGAACGCGCGCTCGGCTTCGTCGGGCAAAGGGTGCAGCGGGTGCGCGGGCAGTTGCTGGTGCTCAGCGCGTCGGTGGGCGTGGCATCGGCGCTGGTCAAGAATGTCGGCGCGCTCGCGATGCTGATGCCCGCCGCGTTCCAGATGGCGAAGAAGAACGACACGAGTCCGTCGGTCTTCCTGATGCCGATGTCGTTCGCATCGCTGCTGGGCGGGTTGATGACGCTGGTGGGCACATCGCCCAACATCATCGTCAGCCGCGTGCGCGAGGAGATGACCGGCGAGCCGTTCGGCATGTTCGATTATCTGCCGACCGGGCTGGGCCTGCTGATCGTCGGGCTGATCTTCCTGCGCTTCGGCTATCGCCTGTTGCCGCGCGAGCGGCGCGCGACCGCGACGATGGGGGAGGCGCTCGATATTTCGAGCTATGTCACCGAAGCCTCGATCGCGTCGGGATCTCCGGCGGCCGGACAGACGGTGCGCGAGTTTGTCGAGCGGCATGATCGCGAGATCGGGATCACCCGCGTACTGCGCGCCGGCATCCGCACCGCCCCCTCGGCCGACCTGATCCTGCACGACGACGACATCCTGATCCTGACCGGCGCGCCCGATGCGCTGGAGCGCGTGATCGCGCGCGACGGATTGTCGCTGGCCGGCGAGGAGCGCGCGGCGGCCAAGGGCGGCGGTGGCGACGAAATCGGCGTGATCGAGGGTGTGATCGGCGCGGAATCGGTGCTGATCGACCAGACGGCAGGGCGGATGCGATTGCAGGAACGCTATGGCGTCAACCTGATCGCCGTATCGCGATCGACCGAGCGGCTGACGTTCAAGCTGGGCAATACCAAGCTCAGCGCCGGCGACGTGATCGTGCTGCAGGGGCCGCTCAAGCTGCTGCCTGATCGGCTGCGCGATCTGGGCGTGCTGCCGCTGGCGGAGCGCAGCCTGCGGCTGGGCGCGAGCGGGCGCAGCTGGCTGCCGCTGATCGTGCTGGCGGCGGCAATGGCGGCGACCGCGGCGGGGCTGGTGCCGGTGGCGGTCGCCTTCTTCGCGGCGGCGGGGATCGTGATGGCGACGGGCGCGCTGCCCCTGCGCGACGCCTATCAGGCGGTCGAATGGCCGATCCTGATCATGCTGGGCGCGCTGATCCCCGTCAGCGATTCGCTGCGCACGACGGGCGCGTCGGACGTGATCGCGACGCATCTGTCGCAATTCGCGACGATGCTGCCGCCGTGGGGGGCGGTCGCGCTGATCCTCGTGACCGCGATGGCGGTGACGCCGTTCCTCAACAATGCGGCGACCGTGCTGGTGATGGCCCCGATCGCCGCGGTCTTCGCCCATGACCTCGGCTACCGCCCCGAAGCCTTCCTGATCGCGACCGCCGTGGGCGCCGGCTGCGACTTCCTCACCCCCATCGGCCACCAGTGCAACACGCTGGTGCTGGGGCCGGGCGGATACCGCTTCAGCGACTATGCCCGGCTCGGCGCGCCCTTATCGCTGCTGGTGGTGCTGATCGGAACGCCGCTGATCATGTGGGTGTGGCCGGTTCATTGAGGTCGGCAGCAGCGGCGCCGAACTCTCATCCATTTTGCTCCTAATTCACCGGCCGCATACTTGTCCTCTCCGACGATCTGACCAATTCTGCCGTCCGCTTTGCTGGGGGCTGGGCGCAAATGGTCGAAAATCGTGCAATTCTTCGCGCGCTCGGCGCGCTGCTGATACTGATCACAGTGCTGCACGCGATGCGTATCTATTTGGAGATGGAGACGAATTCGATCGATGGCGCGTTCCAGACCTATAGCGCGGTAAGCGCCTATGTTCGCGGCGAACGGCTGGGCGTGGATTTTCAATCCTATCTCGGCGTCCTCATGCCGCTGGCGATCGTTCCGATCTTCGTCCTCCTTGGCCAGACCGTATTTGCAGCGACCTTTTCGGCCATCCTGCTGTGCTGCGCCGGATGCTACTTCACCTTCCTCGTGCTGCTTCGGCTGACGACGCGGCTGGCGAAGGATGAGGCGGCGCTGTGGGCGATGGCGGCCACCTTCCTGGCGATTGCGGGGATCAGGTTGTGGGCCTTCATCGTCCTGCCCGGCGTGTCGCTCAAGGCTTTGCGTTTCGCGCTGCCCTTCTTCGTGGCGCTGCCGACGTGGGCGCTGCTGCAGCGGCAGGCTGCCAACGGGCGATCGCCGCTGATCCCGCCCGCTTTGCTGGGCGTGGTTATCGCCATCGCGTCATTATGGTCGAACGATGCGGGCATACCCTGCCTGATCGCCGGTATCGGCGTTCACGCGGTGCTGTGCCTTCGGACGCTCGATCCAGCCAGGGCCGCCGCCGCGATCGCGACCCTCATGGTCTCCACCCTTGCCGCGATCATAGTGATCCTGTTGGCGCTGACGCATGGCGCGCCGGGGGAATGGCTGCACTATACGTTCGTGTCGATGCCGGCCGATCAGCCGTGGCTGTTCCCGCCCTGGGCACCCCACGAACGCGTTCTGGCGATCGGGGATATCCTCCACATATTGCAGAAGCCGACCGGCTGGACGATCGCGCTGTGCGGCGTGACGGCCTGCGTCGCGATCTACCGCCTGTGGATGCGTCGCGGCGAAGCCGTTCCGACGGCTATGGTGGCCTTCGTCTATGCCGCGACGACGGGCATCGGCCTGTTGCCGCAAGTGGCCGGGCATATCGATGTCGGTTACGGATTCGGAACGATCATTCCGGCCCTGTTCGCGCCGTTGTGGATCGTCCCACGACTGGGCATTGCAGCTACCCAACTGCTGACTTCGCGCTGGCAGGCGCACATCGCCTTCGTCCTCGCCCTGATCGCGCTCATCATGATAGGCGCAAGCGCCCATGCGCGGCTGAAGCGCAATCAGGCGTACAGCCCGACCATCGGCGCCTTCACCGATCCGGGTGAAGCCGACACGCTCGCCGCCATCAGCCGCGCCCGGCCGATGATCGCGCGCATCGCGCCCGATCCCAGGGACCGCATCCTTTCGACCTATTATTCCGCCGTCAGCATCGCCGCGCAGGCTATTCCCCCCACCCGTTATGGGTCGGTCATCCATGTGCTGGGCGATGATGCCCGCGCGGACTATGTCGCAAAGATACGCACCACTGACTTTGCGCTGGTGACAACGATCAATCCGGAGTTTTCGGACTGGGCGGGCTGGAACCTTCGCGCCTCGTGGTTCGCGATCAAGCCCGTCGTCGAAGGTTATGAGCCGTTCGCGAAATCGCTGCAGCACATCTTCTGGAAACGTCGGGAAGCACCCCTGCCCCCTGCGTCGCCGCTATCCTGCACGGTGCGAGCGCTCGATAAGGGCATCGTCGAGCTGACCATTACGGACATTGCGGGCCAACCGAGCCCGAAGGGCGTCTGGTTCGTCGATGCGAGCGCTTATCTGAGCCACCCCGCCAGTCTCTACTGGATAGCCACCGAAGTCGATGCGTCGGCAGAGCGTTGGCTGATCGCCCGGAAGCAAAAGGGGTGGTACGAATTTCCGAGCTACGGCCTGCCACCGAAGCAGCGGCTTTCGCTGATGGCCGAACATGTCGCGGGAAGGCCGACCCGGATCAGGCTCAAGGCCATTCCAGGCCTATCCGCCCACATCACAGGGCAATGCGCGGCAACGATCTTCGCACCCATGCCGTCGGTCAGCGAACTACCGACCCTGAACGACAGGATCCTGCACGAGGCGCTGGCGCCGCGCCTACCCCGCAGCTGAACGAAAAAGGCCCGCGGTTTCCCGCGGGCCTTGTCCGTTTCGATCGAACCGGAGGCGCGTCTTAGTAAACGCGGGCCTTCGGCTTGATATATTCGATCTCGTCGGTGAGCGTGTAATCGTGCACCGGGCGATAATCGATCGTGACCTTGCCCTGATCGAACCACACCACGGTGTGCTTCATCCAGTTGACGTCGTCGCGGTTCGGGAAATCCTCGTGCATGTGCGCGCCGCGGCTTTCCTGGCGGTTGCCCGCCGAGTGCATGGTGACGACCGCCTGCGGCAGCATGTTGTCGAGTTCCATCGTCTCGACCAGGTCGGTGTTCCAGATCAGCGAACGATCGGTGATGCCGACGTCCGACAGGCTTTCGTAAACCCGATCGATCTGGGTGCGGCCTTCGGTGAGCAGCGCGGTATCGCGGAACACGGCGCAGTGCTTCTGCATCGTGTGCTGCATGTCGAGGCGGATCTGCGCGGTCGGCGTGCCGCCCTTGGCATTGCGATAATGATCGAGACGGGCAAGCGCCTTGTCGTCCGATTCCTTGTTCACCACGCCATGCTTCGAGTTGGGCTGCACCAGCTCCGCAATGCGGAAGCCGGTCGCGCGGCCGAACACCACGAGATCGATCAGCGAGTTCGAGCCCAGGCGGTTGGCGCCGTGGACCGAGACGCATGCCGCCTCACCCACCGCGAACAGGCCGGGGACGACCGCATCGGGGTTGCCGTCACGCAGCGTGACGACTTCGCCGTGATAGTTACAGGGGATGCCGCCCATATTGTAGTGGACGGTCGGCGTGACCGGCAGCGGCTGGCGCGTCAGATCGACACCGGCGAAGATCTTGCCGGTTTCGGTGATGCCCGGCAGACGTTCCGCCAGCACCTTGGGATCGATATGATCGAGGTGCAGGTAGATATAGTCGCCATTCTTGCCGACGCCGCGGCCTTCGCGCATTTCCGCCGCCATCGAACGGGCGACGACGTCGCGCGACGCCAGATCCTTGGCCGACGGAGCATAACGCTCCATGAAACGCTCGCCTTCGGAGTTGGTGAGATAGCCACCCTCGCCGCGCGCGCCTTCGGTGATCAGCACGCCCGCGCCGTAAATGCCGGTCGGGTGGAACTGCACGAACTCCATGTCCTGCAGCGGGAGGCCCGCGCGCAGCACCATGCCGCCGCCGTCACCCGTGCAGGTGTGCGCCGAAGTGGCCGAGAAGTAGGTGCGGCCCGAACCGCCCGTCGCCAGCACGGTGGCGTGGCTGCGGAAACGGTGGATCGAACCGTCTTCCATGCAGAGCGCGATCACGCCCTTGCACGCGCCATCCTCCATGATGAGGTCGAGCGCGATATATTCGACGTAGAAGTCCGTGTCGTACTTCAGGCTCTGCTGATAGAGCGCGTGAAGCATGGCGTGGCCGGTACGATCCGCCGCGGCGCAGGTGCGCTGCACGGGCGGGCCGGCGCCCATATTCTGCATGTGGCCGCCGAACGGACGCTGATAGATCGTCCCGTCTTCGTTACGGCTGAACGGCACACCGGCATGTTCCAGCTCGATCACGGCCGCCGGCGCTTCGCGCACCATATATTCGATGGCGTCCTGGTCCCCCAGCCAGTCCGAACCCTTGACGGTGTCGAACATATGCCAGGTCCAATGATCCGGCGAGTTGTTGCCAAGCGACGCCGCGATGCCGCCCTGCGCCGCGACCGTGTGGCTGCGGGTGGGGAACACCTTGGTGATGCAGGCGGTGCGCAGACCCTTTTCCGCGCAGCCCATCGTGGCGCGCAGACCCGAGCCGCCCGCGCCGACGACGACCGCGTCGTAAACGTGGTCGATGATCTTATAGGCTTCGGCCATTATGCCGGCACTCCCGCGAAGGCGATCTTGAGGATCGAGAAGATCGCGAGGGCTGCCCCGCCGATCGCATAGAGATTGAGAAGCAGGGTCCAGAAGACCTTGCCGGCTTCCTCGTGCACATAGTCTTCCATCAGAACCTGGAGGCCCAGGCGCAGATGGGTGAAGACCGACGCGGTCAGCAGCACCAGCGGCACGGCGACGAGCGGCGAGGAAATCCACTTCACCACGGCTTCATATTCGAAGTGCGGCAGGCGGAAGATCGAGATGACGAACCAGGTGACGAGGAGCAGGTTGCCCGCTGCGGTCACCCGCGAACGCCACCAGTGCTGCGACCCGTGCTTGGCCGAACCGAGACCGCGAACGCGGCCGATACCCGTACCGGTGCCCATCAGTTCGCCCCCATCTTCGCGAAGACCGTGCCCCAGATCGCGAGCGTCACGACCACCGCGCCGACCATGCAGATGATCGACCACTTACGGTTGGTGTGCAGTTCATACCCCGCGCCCATATCGAGCACGAAGTGACGCAGGCCCGAGAACATGTGGTTGAAGAACGACCAGGTGAGGCCAACGGCCACCAGATAGCCGAACCAGCTGGTCGCGACCGCCAAGAAGATGGCGTAGGCTTCCGGTCCCATTGCGGCGGCGGTGAGCCACCAGATAAAGCCGAGACCCCCGGCGACTGCGAGGGCGGAGCCCGTCGCGCGATGCAGGATCGAGATCGCCATGTGGGGACCCCATTTCCAGATCGTAAGATGCGGCGACAGCGGCCGAGCATGATTGCGCGCCATGTTCCCTCCCTTGAAACGCAGGCTCGCGAACGGTCCTTAGTCAAAGAAGCGCGCCATGCAAGGCGGCAGACGCGATAGATCGTGGAAAACGCTTCCTTTCGAAAAAGCATCAACGGCTCGTTTACCATTCCCCCCTATCCCGTCGGCGACGCGGCAAGGCGCGAGAGGACGGACGACTCGATGACACAGATCAGGGATATGGCGGCGGCGAGCCTGAGCGATGAGCAGCTTCGGGCGAAGCTGGCCATCTATGATCCGCGCGGCGACCTGAGCCTGCGCCTGAAGCGGATCTTCGAAGGCGTGGTCGATGCGATCGACTCCGTGATTCCCCGTTATGCCGCGATGCTGTTCGATCAGAGCGAGGCCGCGCGCCGTTTCTTCGTCAGCATCGATCCGAATGGCGATCCGGTCGCGGGCCTGCGTTCGACCTGGCTCGATGTGCCCGAAAATGGCGGCACGCTGGCCCGGCTGCACGATTGCGCCAACATGATCCGCAAGATCGAGGAACAGCGCCGCGATTATAGCGTCGTCGCCAAGACCGCGACCGAAAGCTACGCGATGCTTGTCCGCGCCGTCGCCGAGATCCACGCTGACGATATCGGCCGCGCGCTGGACGCGCAGGACGTGCTGATGACGCTGAACGCGCTCTATATCGACGTGTGCACCAGCCAGCAGCGCCAGATCGAAAGCGCGCGCGAAGCCACCACCCGCACCGGCGACAGCGAACGTTTCCGCAGCCACATCTCCGACGCGCTCGGCAAGATGATCGGCGAATCGCGTGGCCTGCGCGATCGCACCGGTGACACGTCCGCCGCCGCGCGCGGCATGCTGGGCAAGGCATCCGAAGTGGCCGCCGCCGCCGAACAGTCGGCGCTTGCGATGCGCGAAGCCGCCCACACCGCCGCCGGCCTGATCCGCGCGATCGACGAAAGCCGCGCCGAAGTGGAAGTCGCCGCCCAGATCGCGACCAAGGCGGCCGAACGATCGATCCATGCGGTCGCTCTCTCCGAAATCCTGTCCGATCACGCGCTGGCGATCGAATCGATCCTGGGCCTGATCCGCGACATTGCCGGTCAGACCAACCTCCTCGCGCTCAACGCCACGATCGAAGCCGCGCGCGCGGGCGATGCGGGCCGCGGCTTCGCGGTCGTTGCGCAGGAAGTGAAAAGCCTCGCCAGCCAGACGGCGCGCGCGACCGACGACATCGCCGCCAAGATCGCCGCGATCCAGGCCGCGACCCGCCAGACCGTCGACGCCAACGGCGCGATCCGCGACATCGTCGGCGAAGTGCAAAGCTCGGCCGAACGCATCCGTTCGACGATGGAAACCCAGGCGCGCACCGTGACGATGATCACCGCCGCCGTCGACGAAACCGCACTGGCGGCCGACTCGATGTCGTCCACCATCTCCGCAATCCGCAGCGACACCGAGACGGTGGCGGGCGAGATCGACCGCCTCGAAGCCGGTTTCCGCGGTGTCGACAGCGAGTTGAGCAAGCTGGAGACCGTGACGGGCGATTTCGTGAACAAGATGGCGGCGTAAGGCGCCCTCGCCACCCCCACCTCGTCATTGCGATCCTTCGACGGACGGGCTTCGACTTCGCTCAGCCCTGCTCAGGATGAGCGGGTTTTGGGTAAATGACCCTCCGCTCATCCTGAGTAGCCGCTGAGCCTGTCGAAGCGGCGTATCGAAGGACCCAAGTTTTTTTCTAGGCCACACAAGCATCCGTGCTTTGCGCCAGCGGCGCCATATCGCCATTTGCCACGCATGGTTTCCCTGCTCGATCCCGAAGCGCGTGGGCGCGTGATCCTGGTCGGCGCCGGTCCCGGCGACCCCGGCCTGCTCACGCTGCGCGCTGTTGAGGCGCTCAAGAGCGCCGATGTCGTCGTGCATGACGGGCTGATCGACATGCGCGTGCTCGATTTCGCGCCCGCCGAGGCGCAGCGCATCTCCGTCGCCAAGAAGCGCGATCGCCACACCTTGTCGCAGGATGCGATCAACGCGCTGATCATCGCCCATGTGAAGGCCGGATCGGTCGTCGTGCGCCTGAAGGGCGGCGATCCGTTCGTCTTCGGGCGCGGCGGCGAAGAGGTCGAGGCCGTGCGCGCGGCGGGGCTGCGCGTCGATGTCGTGCCCGGCGTTTCCTCGGCGCTCGGCTGCGCGGCCGAAGCGATGCTGCCGCTGACCCACCGCGACTGGTCGAGCGCGGTGAGCTTCGTCGCGGGCACCTGCCAGGGGCTGACCGAACAGAATTGGGCTGGCCTCGCCGGACAGGGTCGCACGCTCGTCATCTATATGGGCGTCACCTGCTCGGGCCTGATCGCCGACAAGCTGATGGCCGACGGCGTCGCGCCCGACATGCCCGTCGCGGTGCTCGAGCGCGGGACGCTGGAGGGCAGCCGCGCGATGCGGACTTTGCTTGCGGACCTGGGCGACATGGTCCAGCGCGAAAAGGTGGTGAGCCCGGCGATCATCGTCGTCGGCGAAGTCGTGATGCTCTCGGATGCCGAGAACCGGCTGCACGCCTTCGCCCGCCAGGCCGAACAGATGGAGATACAGCGTTGAGGATCGTGACCGGTAATGACCTCGTGACCGGGGCGGTGACCTGGTGGACCGGCAAAGGCTGGTCGATCCACGTCGCCGACGCCGTCGATGCGGGGCATGAGGCCGAAGCGATCGCCGCGGTCGAGGAAGCCGCACGCCGCGTCAACGGCCCCGTCGTGATCGAGGGCGTGATGACCGACGCCGGCCCCACCCCCGCCCATATCAAGGACCGTATCCGCGCGTCAGGCCCGACCTGCCGCCAGGATCTCGGCATCCGCCCCGACTTCCAGATCGAGAAGGCCTGATCCAAGCCCATGTACCGTTATGACGAATATGATCAGGCGATCGTCGACGCCCGCGTCGAGGAATTTCGCGATCAGGTGAACCGCCGCCTGTCGGGCGAAATGAGCGAGGACCAGTTCAAGCCGATCCGGCTGATGAACGGCCTCTATCTGCAGCTGCACGCTTATATGCTGCGCGTCGCCGTGCCCTATGGCACGATGAGCGGCCGGCAGATGCGCATGCTCGCGCACATCGCGCGCAAATATGACAAGGATTACGGGCATTTCACGACCCGCCAGAACATCCAGTATAACTGGATCGAACTGAAGGACGCGCCCGACATCCTCGCCGAACTCGCGACGGTCGAGATGCACGCGATCCAGACGAGCGGGAATTGCATTCGCAACATCTCGTCCGATCAATATGCGGGCGCCGCGGCCGACGAGGTCGCCGATCCGCGCCCGTGGGCCGAGCTGCTGCGCCAGTGGAGCACCTTCCACCCCGAGTTCAGCTTCCTGCCGCGCAAGTTCAAGATCGCGGTGATCGGCGCCGAGGAGGATCGCGCGGCGATCCAGCTCCACGATATCGGCCTGCAGATCCGCACCAACGATGCAGGTGAGATCGGCTTCCGCGTGTTCGTGGGCGGCGGCATGGGCCGCACCCCGATGATCGGCCCGGTCGTGCGCGACTTCCTGCCGACCGCCGATTTCCTCAGCTACATCGAAGCCTGCCTGCGCGTGTACAATCGCTATGGCCGGCGCGACAATCTGTATAAGGCGCGGATCAAGATCCTGGTCCACGAGATCGGGCGCGATGAATATGCGCGCCAGGTGGAGGAGGAATTCCTCCACACCAAAACGTTGGGCCTCGACGCCCCGCAGGCCGAGATCGACCGCATCGCCGCGATGTTCGCGCCGCCCGCGTTCGAAACCGGCCTGTCGGACGAGATCGATCGTTCGGACCCCGACTTCGCTCTGTGGGTCGATCAGCAGGTCAAGGCGCACAAGGCGCCCGGCTATGCGATCGTCAACATCAGCCTGAAGCCCGTAGAGGGCATTCCGGGCGACGCCAGCTCGGCGCAGATCGACGTGATGGCCGATCTTGCCGAACGCTATGGCCTCGACGAGTTGCGCGTCACGCATGCGCAGAACATCGTGCTGCCGCATGTGAAGAAGGCCGATCTCTACGCGGTGTGGCAGGCGCTCGACGCCGCCGGCCTCGCGACGCCGAACCTCGACCTGATCAGCGACATCATCGCCTGCCCCGGCCTCGATTATTGCGCGCTCGCCAATGCGCGTTCGATCCCGCTGGCGCAGAAGATCGCCAAGCGTTTCGAAAATCTCGATCGCCAGCGCGATCTGGGCGAATTGAAGCTCAAGATCTCGGGCTGCATCAACGCCTGCGGCCACCACCATGCCGGCCATATCGGCATCCTGGGCGTCGACCGTAAGGGCGAGGAGAATTACCAGCTCTCCTTCGGCGGATCGGCGGCGGCGGACACCAGCCTCGCCAAGATCGTCGGCCCCGGCTTCAATGAGGACGGGATCGTCGACGCGATCGAAAAGGCGGTCGACGTCTATAAATCCCTGCGCGAAGGCGGCGAACGCTTCGTCGACACCTATCGCCGCGTCGGCGACAAGCCGTTCAAGGAGGCGATCTATGGTTAAGTCCCTCCGCTATCGCGACGATGCGGTTCACGAGGAGCCTGCGGTCACGCTCGACTCCTTCCTCGGCCAATCGAACGCGACCGCCGTGCGGCTGGAGCCGACCGACGATCCGCGCGCGCTGATCCCGCATCTCGATCGGCTCGCGCTGATCGAAGTCGCCTTCCCCAAGTTTCGCGACGGGCGCGGCTATTCGATCGGATCGATCCTGCGTGAGGCCGGCTATGTCGGCGAACTGCGCGCGCAGGGCGACGTTCTGGTCGATCAGATCCCGCTGATGCGCCGCTGCGGCTTCGACAGTTTCGTCGCCGACGCCGAGATCGACGTCGAGACGCTGGACAAGCTGCTCGCGCTCCACCCGATCGTTTACCAGCAGACGGCCGACCGGCGCCCGCCGGTGTGGGCCTTGCGGCATGGCTGAGATGGCCACGCGCGCCATCGACCGGATCGACAGCGGACCGCATTTCGATGCGGACGATGTCGCGCGCCTCAACGCGCGGTTTGAAGGCGTGCCGACGATCGAGATGATCCGCACCGTGCTGTCCGAAGGGCTGCTCGATCGCGTCGCGGTCGTGTCCTCCTTCGGCGCGGAATCGGCGGTGCTGCTGCATCTGGTGGCGCAGGCCGATCCCGGCGTGCCGGTGCTGTTCCTGGATACCGGCAAGATGTTTCCCGAAACGATCGCCTATCGCGACGAACTGGCCGCGAAGATCGGGCTGACCGGCCTGCGCGTGATCGAGCCCGAAGCGGCGGTGATCGAGGCGAAGGACGGCACCGGCTTGCGCTGGTCCTACGATCCCGACGGCTGCTGCGAGATCCGCAAGGTGATCCCGCTGGCCAAGGCGATGCGCGATTTCGATGCGCAGATCACCGGGCGGAAGGGCTTCCAGTCCGCCACCCGCACCGGCATCGCGCGCTTCGAACTCGACGGCGACAAGATCAAGATGAACCCGCTGGCCGACTGGTCGAAGGCCGATCTCGACGCCTATTTCGAGGCGAACGATCTGCCGCGCCATCCGCTGGAGGCGCAGGGTTATCTCTCGATCGGCTGCGCGCCGTGCACCAGCATCGTCAAGCCGGGCGAAGACCCCCGCGCGGGCCGCTGGCGCGGGTGGGACAAGGTGGAATGCGGCATCCACGGCGAACCGATCGTCCGTCCGGGCGAGGAACCGGTTTTCTAAAACCGTTTTACGTCACCCCGGACTTGATCCGGGGTCCAGCTGCCTTGCCGCGCCCGTCTCCTTACCAGCTTAGAAGAAGAAGCTGGACCCCGGATCAAGTCCGGGGTGACGGTGGAAGTGAGACCAGCGCACGCCAGAATAGCGAATAGCTCCGGCCGCTATTGCGATCGGAGCGAGGAGTCCCAGCGATGCGGCCCGTGGGCCGAACGGCGTCAGCTCAGCAGATACACGCCGAACTGGTAGATCAGATAAAGCGGGGCGGCGCAGACGGCGCTGCCGAACACGGTATCGATCATGCGTTCGATGACGATCATGACATATCTCCTCTCCCACGCCCTGCTTGTGAGGATCTTGGGTCAGGATAGAGTTACATGATTCGCCTTAGGAGTCAGCCCCTTTTCTGACGGTGCGTCATTCGTCGTAAGCAGGCGCGTACTGATCTTCCGCAAGGTCGGAAAACTTGGTGATGCGGGCTTCGAATTTGAGCCGCACCTTGCCCGTCGCGCCGTGGCGCTGCTTGGCGATGATCAGTTCGGAAATGCCGAAGGCGCGCTCCATTTCGCGGCGCCAGTCCTCATGCGCTTCCCAGGTCTTCGCATCGTCGCCTTCCAGCGGGCGCTTGGGCTCGCGCGACTGGACGTAATATTCGTCGCGATAGACGAACCAGACCATGTCGGCGTCCTGCTCGATCGAGCCCGATTCACGAAGATCCGACAGCTGCGGCCGCTTGTCCTCGCGCTGCTCGACCGCACGGCTGAGCTGCGAAAGCGCGATCACGGGGACGCTCAGTTCCTTCGCCAATTGCTTGAGACCGCGGCTGATTTCCGAGATTTCCTGCACGCGATTGCCATCGCGATTGTTGCCCGAACCCTGGAGCAGCTGAAGATAGTCGACGATGACCACGCCGATCCCGCGCTGCCGCTTCAATCGGCGCGCGCGGGTGCGCAGCGCGGCGATCGTGAGGCCCGGCGTGTCGTCGATATAGAGCGGCAGATGCTCCAGCTCGCCCGACGCGCGGGCAAGGTCGCGAAACTCCTGCGTGCTGATCTTGCCCATGCGCAGATTTTCGGAGCTGATCCCCGATTGTTCGGACAGGATACGCGTCGCCAGCTGATCGGCCGACATTTCGAGGCTGAAGAAAGCGACGCCCGCGCCCACCGACTTTTCATCGGCGATCCCGGCTTCGCGATCGCGGATCAGCCGGATCGCCGCGTTGAAGGCGATATTGGTGACGAGCGAGGTCTTCCCCATGCCCGGACGCCCGGCGAGGATGATCAAGTCCGACGGATGCAGACCGCCGATCTTGCCGTTGACGCTGTCGAGCCCGGTGGTGATGCCCGAAACATGGCCGCCCGAATTGAGCGCGCGTTCGGCCGTCGCGACCGCGATCTTGGTCGCCTGCCCGAAACTCTTGACGCTGCCTTCCTCGCCGCCTTCTTCGGCGACCTTGTAGAGCGCGACTTCGGCGGCCTCGATCTGCCCCTTGGGATCGACCAGTTCGGACGTGTCGAGCGCCTGATCGACCATGCCGCGGCCGACACCGATCAGGGCGCGCAGCAACGCCAGATCATAAACCTGCGCCGCGAAATCGCGCGCGCCGATCAACGCCGCGCCGCTGCCCGTCAGTTGGGCGAGATAGGCCGGGCCGCCGCGTTCGCGCATTTCGGCATCGGCATCGAACATCGGCTTCAGCGTGACCGGATTGGCGATCATGTTGCGATCGACCATCCGAAGCGCTGCTTCGTAGATGCGGCCGTGGAGCGGATCGTAGAAATGTTCGGCGCGCAGGCGGACCTGCACGTCTTCGGCGATACGATTGTCGATCAGCAGCGCGCCCAGCAGCGCGGCCTCCGCCTCAACATTGTGGGGGAGCGTCTGGCCCTCGGGCAGTTCAGCGCCAGGGGCGCCGGGCAGGATACGAAGCGGTTCGGGCATGAGGCGATTATCCGCCTCCCCGCCCCCGACCTCAAGCGCCGCGCCGCAAAATATATTTGGATCGATCTGTGGGTAAGTCGAGTCGTGATCTTGCAATGCTCATAGCGAGCATCAATAATGTAAGCATGCTTGCAAATCCCAACCCAAGCCTGGCGTTGCTGATGCACGATATTTCGCAGCGGGTGCGCTATGCATTCGATGCGAAGGCGCGCGACATCGGCGTGACTCGCCAGCAGTGGCGGACCCTGTTCCTGCTCAGCCGGATGGACGGCCCGACGCAGAGCGAAGTTGCGGATATTCTTGAGGTAGAGCGGATCACGCTGACCCGGATGATCGACCGGCTGGCCGATGCCGGGCTGGTCGAGCGCCGCGCCGATCCGAACGATCGCCGGGTCTGGCGTCTCCACATAACGGAGAAAGCCGGCGATATCGTTGACCGGCTCACCGAAATCGGCCGATCGGTCGAACAGACATATATGGCGGCTATCAGCCCGCAGGAGGCCACCCTCCTGTTCGAACTGCTTGGCCGGATCAGAGAGAGCATGCGCGACGAAGGCAGTGCTGTCCCTTCGCAGAACAAGGTTGAGTCATGAACGAGATGAGCAGAGTCGCCCCCGAGGTGATCGTCGGGGAGCCCAAGATCGCGCCGAAGCGCAATCTGAAGCGACTTGCGCTGATGCTGTCGGTGCCGCTGCTGCTGGCGGCGGCGGGCGCCTATCTGTGGATTTCCGGGCTGGGTAAGGTTTCGACCGACAATGCCCAGGTGAATGCCCATGTCGTCGCGATCGCGCCCGAAGTGGGCGGGCGCCTGATCGAAGTCGGCGTGGTGGAAAACCAGCACGTGAAAAAGGGCGACCTTCTGTTCCGCATCGACCCCGAACCCTATCGCATCGCGCTGATGCAGGCCGATGCCGCCGTCGGCAATGCCGAGCTGTCGATCGCGCAGGCCGAGAGCAACTATCATTCGAAGGCCGCCGATACCCTCAAGAGCGCGTCGGACGTGACCCTGGCGCAGGATACGTTCCGCCGTCAGCAGGAACTGCTCGCCCGCGGCTTCACCACGCGGGCCGCCTATGACGCCGCCAAGGCGCAGTTGGCCGCCGCGCGCGCCGACATCGCATCGACCAAGGCGGAGGCCGAATCGGCCCGCGCCGTCACCCAGCTGAAGAACGGCGTGCATCCGCAGGTCGAAGCCGCGATCGCCCAGCGCGACAAGGCCCGGCTCGATCTGGCCCGCACCGAAATCCGCGCGCCGATGGACGGCGTGATCAGCCAGGCCGACAAGCTGCAGCCCGGCGCGCTGGCCATGCAGTCCTTCTCGCTGCTCAACCTCGTTGCCGGCGAAGGTTACTGGATCGACGCGAACTTCAAGGAAACCCAGCTGGCCGACATCCGCATCGGCCAGCGCGCCGAAGTGGAGATCGACGCGGTTCCGGGCCGCACCTTCACCGGCCATGTGATCGGCATCGGCGCGGGCACCGGATCGCAATTTTCGGTCCTTCCCGCGCAGAATGCGACCGGCAACTGGGTGAAGGTTACGCAGCGCGTGCCGGTTCGCATCCAGCTCGACGAGAAGCCCGATCGCCCGCTGGTCGCCGGCTGGAGCTCGCACGTCACGATCATCACGAAATAAGCGTCTCCTCCCCTGCCCCTCGGTCCCGGCCTCACCCGGAACCGAGGGGCATTTTTGTAGTGATCGCTATGGTTGGCAACCTGCCCGCCCCGCGCTAATTCGATTCCAGCATGTCCGACCCGCGCATCATCGACATCGAACTCGACGAGAAGACGATCATCTGGCGCAATGCCGATGTCGAACAGGAACGTCGGATTGCGATCTTCGACCTGAAGGAAGAGAATTTCTTCCGGCCGCTGCGCGCCTATCCGCAGGGCTATGCGGGCCCGTTCAAGGTCAAGCTGCGCGTCGAGGAAGGGCGGCTGGCGATCGATATCGCGGCGGAGACGGGCGATCTGCTCGAAACCCTGATCCTCGGGCTCGCCAGCTTCCGTCGGCCGATCAAGGATTATTTCGCGATCTGCGACAGCTATTTCCAGGCGATCAAGGTCGCGACACCCCAGCAGATCGAGACGGTCGACATGGCCCGGCGCGGCATCCACAATCAGGCGGCCGAGCTGCTCAAGGAACGGCTGGAGACCAAGATCGAGGTCGATTTCGACACCGCGCGCCGCCTGTTCACCCTGATCTGCGTGCTGCACATCCGTGGCTGAGGCGGTCGACATGGGCGCGGTCGCGGGCGCCGTCCTGATCGATGCGGCGCGCGAGGCGGCGAAGAATGCGCACGCGCCCTATTCGCGCTTCGGCGTGGGCGCGGCGGTGCTGCTGACCGATGGCGAGATCGTCACCGGCACCAATTTCGAAAATGCCAGTTACGGCCTGTCGCTGTGCGCCGAGACGGTGGCGCTGGCGACCGTCAACGCGCGCGGCCGATTCCGTGATGTCGTCGCGATCGGGATCATCGGCGGCGCGCTGAACAAGGACGGGACGATCAGCGGGTCGGCCCCGATCTATCCCTGCGGCCGCTGCCGCCAGATCATCAACGAGGCCGCGCAAATGGGTGGCCGCGACATCGACATCCACTGCGGATCGGCCGATGGCTCCGCCGTCGCGCGCCACAGCGCGTCCGAACTTCTGCCCCACGCCTTCGGGCCGGCGGATTTGGGAATCGGCTAAATCGCGTCGGGGTAGAGGCAGGTCATCAGCCGCGCGGCCTGCAACCCGATCGCCTTGCGAATCTCGGGCGTGTCGATGACGTGCGGTTTCGGATCGACCGCGAACATCGTGCCGTAAACGCTGCGATCCATCCGGAACAAAGGAACCGAAACGTAGCTCTGAAAGCCGTAGGTCGCCGGGACAGGATGATCGCGCCATTGGGGCGCATCGCGCACGCTGTCGATAAAGATCGGGCGGCCGGTTTCGCGGATTTCGTTGCAGATCGTCGCGGCGATATCGAGCTCGTCGCCCGCATTCAGGCCGAATTCGATCCGGTCATAAACCTGGAGCGCCATCCAGCGATCCTCGGTCATCCCCGCGACCGCCGCAAAACCCATTCCGGTCAGGTCGCACAGTTCGCGCAGAACATCGGCAACATCGCTGTTCACCGAAACCGCTGCCAAACTTCGTTCGAAGTCCATTGCAGCCGCCTCCTTTCCCACCCGGTTCTATCGCATCAATCCCACAACGCAATCGTATGCATTCAAAGCACTTTGAAAGCCGGAGCGGGCTGCTAGGACAGTCATATCCAAGAGGGAACGCGCATTATATGTCGATTATGTCGGATAAGTGGATTCGCGAGCGCGCGCAGCAGGACGGGATGATCGAGCCGTTCGTCGAGGCGCAGCGGCGCGAGGGGTGCATCAGCTACGGCCTGTCCTCCTATGGCTATGACGCGCGCGTGGCCGACGAGTTCAAGATTTTCACCAATGTCGACAGCGCGACGGTGGACCCCAAGGATTTCGCCGCGAACAGTTTCGTCGATCGCAAGACCGACGTGTGCGTGATCCCGCCGAACAGCTTCGCACTGGCCCGCACGGTCGAATATTTCCGCGTGCCGCGCGACGTGCTGGTGATCTGCCTGGGCAAATCGACCTATGCGCGCTGCGGCATCATCGTGAACGTCACCCCGCTGGAGCCCGGCTGGGAGGGACATGTGACGCTGGAATTCTCCAACACCACCCCGCTGCCCGCCAAGATATACGCCAATGAAGGCGCGTGCCAGTTCCTGTTCCTGCAGGGCAATGAGCCGTGCGAGGTCAGCTATGCCGATCGCGCGGGCAAATATATGGGGCAGCAGGGCGTCACGCTTCCGCGGCTCTAAACCATGAAGCGGATCGGCATCGTCGCAGGCATGCCCGCCGAGCTGGCGGCCTTCGCGCCGGCGATGGCGCGTGAGGCGATTGCGGGGCCGATCGCGGTCGAGGCGCTGACGCTGGGCGACAAGCAATGCTTCCTCGCCTGCGCGGGGATCGGCAAGGTCGCGTCGGCCAGCGCGGCCGCCCTGCTCGCGCATCGCCACGATGTCGACCTGCTGCTGGTGATCGGCACGGCGGCGCGGATCGGGCTGGGGCCGGGCGGCGCCTTCCGGATCGTCGATGCGGTGCAGACCGATTATGGGGCGCGATCCGAGGCGCGCTTCGCCCGCTTCGATCCGGGCACGATCCCATTCGGCGATCCGCCCGCCCTCACCCCCTATAAGGCGTTCGAACTGCACGCGATCGCGGCGCTGCCGCCCGCAAGGATCGCGAGCGCCGACATGTTCGTCGAAAGCGCAGGCCATGCGGCGGAGATCGGCGCGTCGCTGGGCGCGACCCTGATCGACATGGAGACGGCGGCGGTGGCGCAGTTCGCGACGCTCAACGCCCTGCCCTGGGCCGCGATCAAGGCGGCGACCGATGCGGCCGACGAAGACAGCGCCGCCACCTTCCTCGATCAACTCGCCCGCGCGGCGCGTGCGGCGGCCGAAGCCGCCGAACAGGCGATAGCGGCGCTTTAGACCTTCTCGCCCAGCGCGGCGCGGACCATCGCTTCCCAGATGGCGGGATCGCCCGCGCGGGCCATGTCGGCATCGGGCTCGCGCAGCGTGCGCAGGACGGCAATCGCATCCTCACGATAATCGGGCCAGGCGGCGTCGACCGATCGGGCCGCCGAAACCTCCTGCCCGTGCGCGTTCGCGCTGATCCGCTCACCCGCCAGCACCCGCGCGATCCGTTCGATGGCGCTGCGTTCCGAAATGTTCATGGCTGCGATCCTCCCGAGGATCGACAATCAATGAGCCGCGGCAGTGGTTCCCGCAAGCCCGCCCGCGCGCCGCCGGCGCATCGCCCAGCCGATCAGGCCGAAGCCGGTCAGCATCGTCATCCACGTCGCCGGATCGGGCGCCGCGCCGACGATGCTCTGCCCCACGGTCAGATCGTCGAACTCGAACCCGCCGCCGCCATTCTGGATCAGCTGAACCCGGTTGAAGGCGGTATCGCTCTTGAAGTTGAAGAAGGCATAGGCCTCCCCCGTATTGCCGCCACCGAAGGGGTTGCCGAAATAGGCGTTGCTGAAGGTCGGCGATCCCTGCAGCACCGATTGCAGCGCCCAGGTGCCGAGCAAGGTGTCGTTATTGTAGAGCGCGACGGCATTGTTGCCGTCGAGCGCCGAGCCCCACAGGCCGAAATAGTTCACGCTGGTCGACAGGTTGATCGTCGCGGTGCCGCTGACGCTGCCATATTTGCCGGTGCCGCCGACGCCGCCATAAACGTTGGCGTCCGCGCTGGTGATCCAGCCGCTGCTGGTCGTGCCGGTGATGCCCGAATTGCCGAAGGCCAGGTTCGCGCCGCCGTTGATGTTGCCGTTCAGCGTATCGCGCACGAAGGTGTAGCCGCTGAGCGTGGGCGCAGCGACGCCCGCCCCTTCGACCGACACGATCACCGCCGCCGATGCCGGCGCTGCGACCAAGGCCGCTGCGAAAATCAGAAAAGCTGCACGCACCACATTCACGCCCCAGATACGCCCCCACGCATTCGATTACGCGCAATTCCCTAACGACTCAATGTCACCCGCCATCTTGACGAAAATTGATTAGTTAGCTATCTAATAAATATGAGTCGAGCCAGCCAAGAACGGGATATCGCGCAGCGCCTGCCGATGCTGACGCGCATATGGCGGCAGCTGGCGGATGCCCTGCTGGTCGAGTTCGGCGTGTCCAATTCGACGTCGTGGTGCCTGATCTGGCTCGACCGGCTTGGTCCCGACGTTCGCCAGATCGATCTGGCGCAGGCGATCGGCATCACCCAGCCCTCGCTCGTCCGCCTGATCGATCAGTTGCAGCAAAGCGGGCATGTCGTGCGGATGCAGGATCCGGACGACAAGAGGTCCAACCGCGTCCTGCTGACCGATGCGGGCCGCGAACTGGTGGGCACGATCGAGGCGCGGCTGCGCGACGAGCGCGCCATATTGTTCGACGGGATCAGCGATGCCGATATCGAAACCACCCTGCGGCTGATCGACACATTGTCGACACGCATCGCGGAGCGGCGGGTTTGATCGATGGGCGAGCGTTTCGGCCTTCCGGCGGCCCTGTTTTCGGTCAAATGTTTCGTGGCGGCGATGCTGGCGCTGTTCGTCGCGTTCAGCATCGGGCTTGAACGACCCTACTGGGCCTTCCTGACATCCTATATCGTTGCGCAGCCGCTGGCGGGCGCGGTGATTTCCAAGGCGATCTTCCGCCTGATCGGCACTTTCGTGGGCGCGATCGCGGCGGTGGCGATGGTGCCGCCGCTAGTCAACGCGCCCGAATTGCTGTCGCTCGCCTTTGCAAGCTGGCTCGCGCTGTGCGTGTTCGTGTCGCTGCTCGATCGCACGCCCAAATCCTACATGTTCGTCCTGGCCGGATACAGCGCGTGCATCATCGGCCTGCCCAGCGTCGATGCGCCTGCGCAGATCTTCACCGTCGCGTCGCTGCGCGTGCAGGAAATCAGCATCGGCATCCTTTCGGCCAGCCTGGTTCATGGCCTGATCCTGCCCGGATCGATCACCGGTGTGCTGCTGGCGCGGGTCGAGGCGATCTTGCGCGATGCCGAACGCTGGTCGCGCGACGCGATCGCGACCGATCCGGTGCCCGAGGTCGAGCAGGAACGCCGTCGCCTCGCGCTGGACGTGGCCGAGCTTCACCAGCTTTCGATCCACCTGCCCTTCGACGTATCCCGCCTCGCCCCGCGTGTCCGCACGGTGCGCGCGCTGCAGGACCAGCTCTCGATGCTGCTGCCGCTCGGCGCAGCGGTGCAGGACCGGCTGGACAATGTGCGGCGTGAAGGCGGCGAAGCCTCGCCCGAGGTCGCCGCCCTGCTCGACGATGTTCGCGCCTGGCTTACCGCGCCGGGCGACGATCGCGACACGCGCACCGCCATCGCCGCCGGCCTGATCGCCCGGTGCCGCGCGCTCGAGCCCGATGCCGGCCCCGACATGGCGTGGCGCGAGATGCTGCGGCTGAGCCTGCTTGCCCGCCTCGCCGCGCTCGTCGAGGTGCATCGCGATTGTCGCGACCTGCGTGATCAGCTCGTCACCCACAGCCGCCGCCCCGTCACCCCGCGCGTGGGCGAATTGCTCGAAGGGCGCCGCAATCGGGAGCTACATCGCGATTATGCCGGCGCGGCGCGCGGGGCGTTCAGCGCCTTCGTCACCCTGCTTGTCGGCTGCGCCCTGTGGATCGGCAGCGGATGGAAGGATGCGAGCACCGCCGTGATGCTCGCCGGCGTCTTCCTTGCCTTGTTCTCGGCGTTCGAAAATCCGGCCGCGCCGCTCAAGGCGTTCTGGATCGGCACGCTGATCGCCTCCGTCGTCGGCGCGATCTACGGCTATGCGATCCTGCCGCGCCTCGACGGATTTCCGATGCTGGCGGCGGCACTCGCGCCCGCCTTGCTCATCGGCGGCGCCTTCATGGCATCACCGCGTTATGGCGGGATCGCGCTTCCGGCGATGATGGGGCTGGGCAGCCCCGCTTTGATCGAGGCGCGATACGTCAACGAATTCGCGATCTTCGCCAATGGATCGATCGCGCAGCTTGTCGGCATCTGGTTCGCGATCGTGATGGTCGGCCTGCTCCAGTCGGCGGGGGCCGAGCGCGCGATCCGCCGCACGATCCGCGCCGGCTGGGCCGATATCGCGGCGCGCGCCAATCTGATGTCCGCGCCCGACCTGCGCGGCTGGATCAACCGCATGCTCGATCGGATCGGCCTGCTCGCCCCGCGCCTGGCCGCGATCGGCAAGGATGGCGGCGCCCCGCTCTATGATGCGCTGCGCGATCTGCGCACCGGCATCGCGATCGGCGAGTTGCGCCAGTTGCGTCTCGGCCTGTCCGCCGCGCAGTCCGCGCCGCTGACGCGGGTTCTGGCCGATGTCGGCGATCATTATCGCCGGCTCGACCCCGCCGCTCCCGAACCGGCCGACCCGACATTGCTGCGCGATATCGATGGCGCGATGGACCTGATGGCGAACCATGTCACCCCCGCCACGCGGCGCGACGGAACGCTGGCGCTCGTCAGCTTGCGCCGCAACCTGTTTCCCGATGCCCCCGCTTATCAAAGGATCGCCGCATGACCGGGGAAGTCTCGTTCGACGGGGTGTTCGTGCCGACCCTGCTCGTCCTCGCGATGATCGCGTTGGGGGGCGCCTTCGTCGTCACGCGCCTGATCGGCGCCTTCGGCCTCTATCGTTTCGTCGCCTATCGCGCGCTCGTCGATCTCAGCCTGTTCGTGCTGATCCTCGGCCTGCTCAGCATCCTCGCCCCCTCCTTCGGATATTCGCTATGAACCGCCTTGCCGCCCTGCTGACGCGCAGCGCCGCCACGATCGCCATCGTCATCGCCGCCCTCTTCGTCGCGGTGTGGATGTGGACCCATTATGAGCGCAGCCCGTGGACGCGCGACGGGCGGGTGCGCGCCGATGTGGTGCGGGTGACGCCCGATATCGGCGGGCTCGTCACATCGGTTTCGGTGCGTGACAATCAGGCGGTGAAGGCGGGCGATCCGTTGTTCGTGATCGACACGCCCCGCTATGCGCTGGCGCTGCGCCAGGCCGAGGCGCAGGTGGCGAGCGCGCGGGCGACGCTGGGCCAGGCGCGGCGCACCGCGAAGCGCGATCTGGCGCTGGGCGATCTGGTCGCCACCGAAAGCCACGAACAGAATCTCGCCGCCGTCGCCACCGCCGAAGCCGCACTCGCACAGGCGATCAGCGCGCGCGACGCCGCCGCGCTCAACCTGAAGCGCACGCGCATCACCGCATCGGTCAACGGCGTCGTCACCAATCTCGATCTCCACCCCGGCGATTATGTCGCGGCCGGGCAGCAGGCGATGGCGGTGATCGACCGGGATTCGCTGCGCGTCGAAGGCTATTTCGAGGAGACCAAGCTGCCGCTGATCCGCATCGGCGCCCCGGTGCATGTGCGGCTGATGGGCGAGGCGAGCGATGTCACCGGCCATGTCGAAAGCATCGCTTATGGCATCAACGACACCAGCCGCACCGACAGCGGCAATCTGCTCCCCTCGGTCGAGCCGACCTTCTCGTGGGTGCGGCTGGCGCAGCGTATTCCGGTGCGCGTGCGGCTCGATCATGTGCCCGCTGACGTGCGCCTGATCGCGGGGCGAACGGCGACGGTGACGGTCGAGCCGGCGAAGGAGGCGCGTCATGGCTAAGCCGCTTTTCGCGCCGCTACTGGCGCTGAGCCTCGCCGCCTGCGCGACCGCTGGCCCCAATTATCAAGCGCCGACCCATTCGGTGGCAACGACGCCCGCCGCCACGGGAGCTTTCCATTCGGCGGCAGGTGCGGGTGTCGACGGCGCCGCGCCGCTGCCCGATCGCTGGTGGCGGCTCTATGCCGATCCGAAGCTCGATGCGCTCGTCGAACAGGCGCTGGCGGCGAACACCGATCTGCGCGTCGCCGACGCCAATATCGCGCGCGCCGAAGCCGTGCTGCGCGAGGCGCAGGCGGGACGCACGATATCGACCTCGGTCAGCGCGAGCGCGACGCTGGCGCGCGCATCGGGCACCGGCCAGCCGCTGCCGGGCACCGTCGCCGACAATCTGGGGCTGAGCGCATCCTACCCGCTCGACCTCAACGGCCGGATCAAGCGCGCGATCGAGGCGAGCAACGCCGATGTCGAGGCGACCGAGGCGGCGCGCGACTATGTCCGCGTCAGCGTCGCCGCCGCGACCGCGCGGGCCTACACACAGGTCTGCGCAGCCAACTATCTGCTGGGCATCAACCGGCATGTCGTGGCCCTCCAGCGCGATACGCTCGACGCGACCCGTCGCCTCGCCGCCAACGGGCGCGGCACCGCGTTCGACGTGAGCCGCGCCGAGGCGGCGGTCGATGCGAGCGAAGCCGCCCTCCCCGCCTTCGAAGGCCAGCGGCAGACCGCGCTCTACCTTCTCGCGACTCTGCTCGGCCACGCCCCCGCCGATTATCCGGCCGACATCGCGACCTGCGCCGCGCTGCCCGCGCTCGATCGCCCGATCCCGGTCGGCGACGGCGCCGCTTTGATCCGCCGCCGCCCCGACATCCGCCAGGCCGAGCGCAGCATCGCCGCCGATACAGCGCGTGTCGGCGTCGCGACCGCCGATCTCTATCCGCAGATCAGCATCGGCGGATCGCTGGGGCTGAACGGGCCGGTGAAGGACATCGGCAGCGGCACATCGTTCGGCTTCAGCCTCGGCCCGCTGCTCAGCTGGTCCTTCCCCAACCGCTCGGTCGTCCGCGCCCGGATCGCGCAGGCCGATGCGCAGGTACAGGCCGATCTCGCTGGGTTCGACGGCACGGTGCTGGAGGCGCTGCGCCAGACCGAAACCGCGCTCGAAACCTATCGCCGCGATGCCGAACGCGCCGATGCGCTGGCCCGCGCGAGCAGCGCCGCGTCGCTGTCGGCCGATCAGGCGAACAAGCTGTTCCGTTATGGTCGGGGCGACTTCCTCTCGCTGCTCGACGCGCAGCGCAGCTATGCGAGCGCGGAGGTCACGAGCGCTTCGGCGAAGGCGCAACTCACGCTCGATCAGATCGCGATCTTCATGGCGCTAGGCGGGGGTTGGACGAACAGCTGAAACAATCGTTAGGTTATGCTGTCGAGAGAGGAGACCGGCATGAGCGAACTGACGATCTGGACGCTGGACTGGGTGCCCGATGGCCCGCGCGGCTTCGTGCGCGACCTGCGGCTGCGCTGGGCGTGCGAGGAGGCAGGCCGCCCCTACACGATCCGCACGATCGCGTTTGCGGATCGCGAGACCAACCATCTCGATCGCCAGCCCTTCGGGCAGGTGCCTTATCTGGACGATGGCGGGATCGAGCTGTTCGAAAGCGGCGCGTGCCTGCTCCATCTCGCCAGGGACAATGACGCCCTGATGCCCGCCGATCGGGTCGATGAGGCCGAGACGGTGCAATGGGTGATTGCCGCGCTCAATTCGATCGAGATGGCCACCGTGCCGTGGTGGTTCCTGAACATGACCGGGCAGAAGGATAGCCCGCTGACCGGCTGGGTCGAGCAACGGCTTGCCCATATCGAACGCGTGTTGAGCGAGCGCGAATGGCTGGTGGCCGATCGCTTCACCGTCGCCGATCTGCTGATGGCCGACGTGCTGCGCATCCCGCTGGTCCGCGGCTTCGGCGATCGGCCGGCGACGGAAGCCTATGTCGCGCGCGTCACCGATCGCCCCGCCTTCCGGAAGGCGCATGCCGACCAGATGGCGTTTTTCGCGGCGGCCGACGCGAAGCGGAAGGCTTAGCGGCGGCGCCCCTGATGGCGGATGTTGCCGGGTCGTCCGCGCCGGCCCATCGGCAGGCGCTTGCGATCCTTGCCGCCACGCCGGGGGGCGGTGCCAGCGACGCCACCTTCCTCCAGCTCGAAGCGCAGTGAGCCGGTGATCGGGCTGGCTTCGGCAAGGCGCAGCTTCAGGCGCATGCCCGGCGAATAGGTGTCGCCGCTCTCCTCACCGACCAGCGACTGCGACTTCTCGTCATAGCGGAAATATTCGGTGCCGAGCGTCGATACGGGGACGAGGCCATCGCCACCGATCGTCTCCACCGTCGCGAAGAAACCGAAGGGCTGAACCCCGGTGATCCGCGTGTCCATCAGCTCGCCGACATGCTGGCTGAGATAGGCGGCGACGTAACGGTCGATCGTGTCGCGTTCGGCCTCCATCGCGCGCCGTTCGGCCTGGCTGATCGACTCGCCCAGCGCGGTCATCCGCTCGGCCTCGTCGCCGGTCAGCTTGGTCGATGCCGGAATGTCGACCTTGCCACCACCCTTGAGCCGCGGCGGCGCGCATTCGAGGCCATAAGCACCGACCAGCGAGCGGTGCACGATCAGGTCAGAATAGCGGCGGATCGGCGAGGTGAAATGCGCGTAGCTGCCCAAAGCCAGGCCGAAATGGCCGGTATTGGTGGGCGCATAATATGCCTGCGTCTGTGAACGCAGCACCTGCTCCATGATCTGCGGCTTCACCGTCTCGTCGGGGATCTTGGCGATGATGTGATTGAAGGTGGACGGCTTCACCACCTGCCCCAGCGCGAATTCCATGTCGAAGGTGGCGAGATAGTCCTTGAGCGCGACCAGCTTCTCGCGGCTCGGGCTTTCATGGTCGCGGTACATGACCGGCGCCTTCTTCGCCTCCAGCGCCTTGGCGGCGGCGACATTGGCCGCGATCATATAATCCTCGACCAGCTTGTGCGCATCGAGCCGTTCGCGCGCCGCGACCGACATGATCCGCCCCTTCTCGTCCAGCACGACGCGCCGTTCGGGCAGATCGAGTTCGAGCGGCTCGCGCTTCTCGCGCGCGGCATAGAGCGCCTTCCAGCAGGCCCAGAGCGGTTTCAGCGCGCTCTCGGTCAGCGGATGTTCGATCTTCCCGTCGATCGCCGCCTGCGCATCCTCATAGGGAATGTTCGCGGCGATGCGGACGACCGCGCGGGTGAAGCGCCACGCCTTGATCGCGCCGCTCGCGGTGATCGTCAGGTGGCAGACCATCGCCGCGCGATCCTGATCCTGCTTGAGCGAGCAGATATCGGCCGACAATTCCTCGGGCAGCATCGGCACGACGCGATCGGGGAAATAGACGCTGTTGCCGCGCTTCTTCGCCTCGCGATCGATCGCGGAGCCGGGGCGAACGTAGAAGGAGACGTCGGCGATCGCGACGATCGCCTGGAAGCCGCCGGGATTGGCCGGATCGCTGTCGGGCGTCGCCCAGATCGCATCGTCATGGTCGCGCGCGTCGACCGGATCGATCGCGACGATCGGCACATCGCGCAGATCCTCGCGCCCGTCGCCGAGGTCGAGGCCGGGGACGATCTTCGCCTCCTCGATCACGCTTTCGGGGAAGATGTCGGGGATGCCCAGCTTGTGGATCGCGACGAGGCTGAAGCTGCGCGGGGCGAAGGGATCGCCCAGCCGCTCGACCACACGCGCGGTGATGCGCGGTGGGCGGCCCGCCTTTTCGGCCAGCACCAGATCACCCGCATCGGCATCGCCCGCATCGGACACGATCGTCTCGCGCCGCTCGCGCTTGTCGACGGGGCGCAACCACAGCCGGTCGCCCTCGCGGTGAAGGATGCCCAGCATCTGTTCGGACGATTTGGCGAGCCGCTTCATCGGATGCGCGACCCAACCGCGCCCGGCCTCCTCGGTGCGCACCAGCAGCCGATCGCCGACGCCCAGCGCCGCGCCCTTGCCGCGCATCTCCCGCACGCGCAGCTGCGGCGGGGCGCCGTCGCCATGCCAGCTCTCGGGCACGCCCAGCGCGATCCCCTCATCGGTCACATCGGTGACTCGGATCACCGTGACCTTGGGAATACCCCCCATCTTGTGGAAGGCGCGGCCACGCGCGCTGTCGATGAGGCCTTCGTCGGCCATGTCCTTGAGCAAAGCCTTGAGCAGGATCTTGTCCTGCGCGCTCAGCCCGAACGCCTTGGCAATCTCGCGCTTGCCGGCGGGCGTGGGGGATTTCTGGATGAAGTCGAGGATCTGCTCTCGGGTCGGCAGACCCGGTGAAGGACGCTTGGGCATTCAGGGGAGATAGGCGGGATTGAGGAGACACGCGAGTCCTCTCCCTTGAGGGGAGAGGATAGTGAAGCTTGGCGGCTCGCCGCCTAGCGTAACTTGGAGAGGGTGGAGACGTGCCCTCACCCACCACCGCTTTGCGGCGGTCCCCCCTCTCCCCTGCAGGGAGAGGGATTTAGCCGAACGTCCGCTTGCGCAGATCCTCCACGCAACGCTGGGCGGTCTTGCCGTCCCACGCGTCGGGCCGCTTGCGGTCCTTCTTGGGCTGGGCGAGCGCGTCGAGTAGCTGTTCGAGGAGAGCCGGCGCCTTTACCAGCCGGGCGGTGCCTTCGCTGATCGTGATCGGCCGCTCGGTATTGTCGCGCAGCGTGAGGCAGGGGATGCCGAGATAGGTCGTTTCCTCCTGAATGCCGCCCGAATCGGTGATGACCGCAGCGGCGCCCGACACGAGGCTCATGAAGGCGATATAGGCCTGCGGGCCGATCAGCTTGATCCCCGCAGCCTCCAGCTTTGCGCGACCCTCGTCGCCCAGCCGCTGGCTGGTGCGCGGGTGAACCGGGAAGATCAGGGGCAGATGCGCCTGCACCGCGATCAGCGCGTCGACCAGTTCGGCGAGCTTTTCGGGCACGTCGACATTGGACGGGCGGTGGAGCGTGACGACGCCATAGCCCCCCTTCGCAAAGCCCAGCGCCCCGGCGGTGTCCGCCGCCTCGATCGACGGACGGACGAGTTCGTAGCTGTCCATCATGATGTTGCCGACGCGGGTGATCTTGTTCGCGGGAATGCCCTCCGCGATCAGATTTTCGTCGGCGTCGGGCGACGGGGTCCACAGCACATCGGCCAGGACGTCTGTGACGAGGCGGTTGAGCTCCTCGGGCATGTCGCGGTCGCGGCTGCGCAGGCCGGCTTCGAGGTGGATCGTCGGGATGCGCAGCTTGCCCGCCGCCATCGCGCAGGCCGCCGTCGAGTTCACGTCACCGACGACGATCAGCCAGTCGGGCCGCTCCTCCATCGCCAGCTTTTCATAGGCGATCATCACGCGGCCAGTCTGTTCGGCATGGGTACCCGAACCAATGCCGAGGTGATGATCCGGCGCGGGCAGGCGTAGATCCGCGAAAATGTCGTCGGACATCGCCGCATCATAATGCTGCCCGGTGTGGACGATGATCGGCTGAAAATCGCTCGTCGCCTTCAGCGCGTGCCAGAGCGGCGCCACCTTCATGAAATTGGGCCGCGCGGCGGCGATCAGGTGGACACGGGCAGGACTGGACATAGACGACGGCTCCCCAAGATGCGGTGGGTATAGGGGGAAGCGATGGGGTGGCCAACACCCTCTGCTCGCTACCCTGCCTCCCCATTCGTCGCCCTCCCCTCGTCATTGCGAGCGTAGCGAAGCAATCCAGGCCCGCACTGGAGAGGCTCGCGACCTATCTCCAGTGCGGGCCTGGATTGCCGCGTCGCCTGCGGCTCCTCGCAATGACGAGTAGGGGAGGATGGGGAGCGCGGTGGGACAAGTTGTCCAATGGACTTCGCCCGCCCGCCCGCCTACAGGCCCGCCTCATGCACGCCATCCGGGCCCTCTTCCGGCGTCACGCGCTTCTCGCGGCGATCATCGTCGCGCTCGCGCTTGGCGTAAGGGCTCTGGTGCCGACCGGCTATATGACGAGCGCGAGCACGACCGGCTTCACGGTCACGCTGTGCGGCGGCGAACAGGGGCAGACGGTGCATATCGCCCTGCCCACCGATCCGATGCATCAGGACGACAGTGCCAAGGCCGACAGCCCCTGCGCCTTCACCGGGCTGGGCCTCGCCACGCTCGGCTTCACCGATCCCTTCCTGATCGCGATCGCCATCGCGTTCATCTTGGGCGTCGGGCTGCGCCTTGCCGTCACCGCCGTGCCCGCGCGCGGACGCGCCATCCTGCCCCCGACACGAGGACCGCCTTCGATCGCCTGATCTCTCCAAGCGATTCAAAAGGGGTTTTCATGTCTATCTTCACGCGTCGCCTGCTGGCGACGATCGCGCTGCTGCCCGCATGGCAGATGGCGCAGGCCGCAGACGCCGATGACGGTGCCATCCTGGTCGTCGGCCAGACCGACAAGGCCATCACCGTCGAGCCGCGCGGCCTTTCGGTCAGCCTTGGCGACAAGCAGTTTGCGGGCGTCAACGCCTTCAACGTCGAGGATCTGATCAAATATGCGCCCGATTTCTTCGTGCGCACGCGCTTCATCGGCGACAACAACGCGGTGCCGGGTTTCCGCGGCACCCACAGCACGCAGAGCGCGCGCGCGCTGGTGATGATCGACGGGTTCACCGTCTCCAACTTCCTTGGCAACAGCTTCGGCTTCCCGCCCGCCTGGGGCGTTGTGAGCCCGACCGAGGTTTCGCAGTTCGACGTGGTCTATGGCCCCTATTCGGCGCGCTATCCGGGCAATTCGATGGGCGGCATCGTCAACATCACCACCCGCGCACCCGAAAAGACCGAGGCGTTCGGCACGGTGCAGGGCTTCATGCAGCCCTATCGCCAATATGCCACCCGCGACACTTTGTTCGGTGGCGCGGCGGAGTTCGGCTTCGGCGTTAAACAGGCCGAAGGCCCCTTTTCCGCGCGCGTATCGGCCCGCCGTCTGCTCAACGCCGGGCAGCCGCAGCAATATTATCAGCTGGGCGCGGTGACGACGGGAACGGCAACGCCGATTTCCGGCGGCGTGGTCGATCCCGATCTGATCACCAAGACCCCGGTCGCGGGCGACTATGCGAACAGCGATACGCGGCAGGATCAGGTGCGCGGGCAGATCCGCTACGATCGGGGCGACATGCATGTCGAACTGCTCGGCACCTATTGGTGGAACCGCGAAAAGACGCTCAACCCACGCACCTATCTGCGCGATGCCGCGGGCAATCCCTTTTACGGATCGACCGCGAACGGGGGCCGGGTGAGCCTGAACGGCACCACCTACACCCTGCCGGCGGCGTCGACCTTCAACCTGTCGATCGCCGATCGCGACCAGTGGCTCGCCGGTCTCAAGATCGAGGCGCCCGTCGCGGGCTTCACGGTGAAGGCGAACCTGTCGACGCTGCGGTTCGCGCAGGCCGATACGCGCCGTTCGAACGGCTATGCGAACGGCGTCGCAAATGGCGCGGGGCAATTGACCCGGCAGGGTCCGACCGGCTGGTATACCGGCGACATCCTGATCACCCGCGACGTCGGCGCGCACGACATCGGCTTCGGCCTCAACGCCAATCGCTACGACACCGAACAGACCGTGTTCGGCACGACCAACTGGCGCGCCGCGACCGGCCGCACCTTCCGCTCGCAGACCTTCGGGCGGACGCGGCTGATCGGCGTCTTTGCCGAGGATGAGGTGGATCTGGGCGGTGGCGTGACGATCACCCCCGGCATCCGCGCCGATTTCTGGCGCGCCTTTGGCGGGGGCCTGAGCAGCGTCGCCACCACCGGCACGCAGGCGGGGCAGATCGTCACGCAGACCTATGCCCCGCGCAAGGACAGCTCAGTCGATCCCAAGCTCTCCGCACGCTGGGCGATCGACGCCGACTGGGCGGCCGAACTCAGCCTGGCGACCGCCACCCGTTTCCCGACGGTCGGCGAACTATTTCAGGGGTCGCTCAACGGCGACGGATCGTTCAACGTCAACAGCTTCGATCCGAACCTGAAGGCCGAACGCAGCCGCGACGCAAACTTCCTGCTGCGCCGCCATCTGGGGCCGGTGACGCTGACGGGTAGCGTCTTCTACCAGCGGGTGAAGAATGCGATCTTCAGCTATGTCGGGTTCAACCAGAACGGGGTTTCGACCTCGAATTTCAAGAATATCGACGTCACCCGCCAATGGGGCGTCGAGTTGATCGCGGCGACAAAGGACTGGCCGATCGAGGGCATAGCCATCGACGCCAATGCCGCGATGATCGACGCCGAAACCGTCCGCAACCGCGCCAGCCCGTCCTCCGAAGGCGTCCAGTTCCCGCGCATCCCGCGCTGGCGGATCAATGGCAATATCCGGTACGATCTGACGCCGAAGCTACAGGGCGCATTGGGCTTCCGCTACGCATCGCGGCCGAACACCGATCTCGACGGCCTCCAGCGCGGCGACACTTATGGCTACACGTCCGAACTGATGCAGATCGACGCGCGGCTCAACTGGCGGCTGCGCGACGGGCTGCGGCTGTCGGCGGGTGTCAACAACCTGACCAACGACAAAGCGTGGGTGTTCCACCCCTATCCGCAGCGCACCTTCACGATCGAAGCGGGTTGGACGCTGTGAGCCGCTGGTACAACGCGGTCTGGCGCTGGCATTTCTATGCGGGGATGCTGTGCGTGCCCTTGGTCCTGTGGTTGTCGATCACGGGCACGATCTATCTGTGGAAGCCGCAGATCGAGGCGCTGATCGACCGGCCCTATGCGGGGATCGCAACCGGCCCGCTCGCCCCGCCCTCGCGCATTGCCGAGGCGGCGGTGAGCGCCGTGCCGGGCGGGCGCTTTGCCAAATATCAACTGCCCGCCGCGCCCGGAGACGCGGTGCAGGTGGTCGTCGGCGACACGCGCGTTTATGTGAACCCGTCCAGCCTCGAAGTCCTCAAGACGGTGGGCGAGGAGGATCGACTGATGCGCCTGATCTTCCGCCTGCACGGCGAACTGATGATCGGCGATCCGGGCAGCTGGATCGTCGAGACGATCGCCTGCTGGGCGATCGTGATGATCCTGACCGGCCTCTATCTGTGGTGGCCGCGCAAGGGCGCCGGGCTGGCGGGCGTGCTGTGGCCGCGCCTGCATCTGGGCAGCCGCGCCTTCTGGCGCGATATCCACGCCGTCACAGGGATTTGGGTGAGCATGCTCGCGCTGTTCCTGATCCTGACCGGCCTGCCCTGGGCGAATGCCTGGGGCGGCTATTTCAAGGAGGTGCGCGCCGTTACCGGTCTGGCGGACGGGCCGCAGGATTGGACAACCGGCACCCACGAAGGCCATCACGGCATGGCGACGGGACCGGCGCAGGTGAACCTTGCCGAACTCGACCGCGTCGTCCCCGCCGCCGCGAGCGCGCACCTCGCAGGTCCGGTTCTGATCGCGCCGCCCAAGACGGCGGACGCGCTGTGGACCGCCAAGTCGGACGCGGGCAATCGCCCCGAACGCGCCGATCTGGGCATCGACGGCGGCACCGGCCAGATCCTGACGCGCAAGGATTTTGCCGAGCGCCACTGGGTCGATCGGGCGGTCGGCTATGGCATCGCCGCGCATGAAGGGCAGTTGTTCGGCCTCGCCAATCAGTTGCTGAGCATGGTCGCGACGATGGGGCTGAGCCTGCTCGCCATATCGGGGGCGATCTTGTGGTGGCGCAGGCGCCCGGTGGGGCTGCTGGGCGCGCCGATCCCGCTCAGCCGCCCGACGATGCGCGCGCCGTTGATCGCGCTGATCGCCGGGCTGGGCGGGCTGTTCCCGCTGTTCGGGGCGAGCCTGATCGCGGTGCTGCTGCTCGAATGGGCGTTGTTCCGCCGCCTGCCCCCGGTTGCGCGCTGGCTGGGGCTGCGGCAGAGGATCGCCGCATGACGATCTACCGCATCCTCACCGCCGACGATCATGCCGCGCTTCACCGCGACGGCAGCTTCGCGGGCAGCCCGCTCGACCGCAAGGACGGCTATATCCACATGTCGACCGAGGATCAGGTCGCCGGCACCCTTGCCGCCCATTTCAAGGGCGTCGAGGGGCTGATGCTGCTGACGATCGACGAAGCCCGCGTCGCGACCGACGTGAAGTGGGAGGCGTCACGCGGCGGCGCGCTGTTCCCGCACCTCTACCGCGCGCTGACGCTGGAGGATGTGGTGGCGGAACGTGCGATTACGATCGGCGGCGACGGCTCACACCTGTTCTAACCACTCCCGCTCGACACGAGCGGTGAGTTTTAGGCCCGCAATCCCATCAGCGTCGCGGGCGTCAGCAGCTGGGGCAAAGTCTCGATCTGCCCGTCGCGGTGGTAGAAGAGGTAGAGCGGCACGCCCGAGCGCCCCTTGGCCTCGAGGAAGCGGCCGATCGCCGGATTGCCGTCGGTCCAGTCGCCGACCATCACCGTCACGCCCGCCTGTTTGAACGCCGCGCGGACATCGTCGCGGTCGATCGCGGCCTTTTCGTTGACCTTGCACGTCAGGCACCAGTCGGCAGTGAAATAGAGGAAGACGGGCTTGCCCTCAGCCGTGAGCGACGCGAGCTTGGCCTCATCGAACGCCTCACCCTCAACCTTCGCGACCGATGCGACCGCCCCGCCCTTCGGCACCAGCAGCGCCGCCGCGACGGCGATCGCCAGTGCAGGCAGCAACGGCGCGAAGGCGAAGCGGCGCGCCTTGGCCTGCCGCGCGCCCGCCCACCACAGAGCGAGGCCGAGCAGCAGCGCCGCGCTAATGCCGAGCGCCATGCCATCGACACCCGCCTGCCGCCCCAAAATCCACGCGAGGCCCAGCGCGGTCGCGAACATCGGCACAGCGAGGATGTGGCGCAACGTCTCCATCCACGGCCCCGGCTTGGGCAGCTTGCGGCGCAGCGCGGGGACGAAGCCGATCGCGACGAAGGGCAGAGCGAGGCCGAGGCCCAGCCCGCCGAACACCGCAATCGCCGCCACCGTCGGCAGCACCAGAGCCGCGCCCAGCGCACCCGCCATGAACGGCCCGGTGCACGGCGTCGCGACCAGAGCGGCGAGCACCCCGGTCCAGAAAGCGGGCATCGCGCCCTTGCCGTGAGTCAGGCTGTCGCCGACGCCGATCGTGCGCAGTTCGAACAAACCGGCCATGTTCAGGCTGATCGCGGTCATCAGCAGGAGCAGCCCCGCAATCACGCGCGGATCCTGCAACTGAAAGGCCCAGCCGACCATCGATCCGCCCGCACGCAGCGCGAGGATCACTCCGCCCAGCGCGATGCAGCTCAGGATCACCCCGGCCGCGTAGGATAAGGCTTCGACCCGCGCCTCACTGCCCCCCGCCCGCGCGAGGCTGAGCGCCTTCAAACTCAGGATCGGGAAGACGCACGGCATGATGTTGAGCAGCAGCCCCCCGAGCAACGCGCCGCCCAGCGCGAGCAGGAAGGTGCGCAGGTCAAAACCCTTGCCGTCGCCGCTTGCGCCGATCGCGACCCCGGCGGCGGGCACCGCGCCCTTGCCCGCCTGAACCGTCAACCCGCGCCCCTCGCCGGTCGCGATCACGCCCGACAGGCCGGCGACGTCGGAGCCGTCTTCCTTGGCCTTCGCCTCGACGATCAACTGGTCGCCATTACGGCTGATCGATTGGGGCGCGGCATAATCGATCACGCCGTCGGTCGCGGGGTAGAAATAGGGATCGGCCACCGGCTGCGCGGCCGGATAGGGGATGGCGATGCGGATGCGGTCGCCCTTCTTTTCGAAGCTCGCCGGCTGCGACAGCGGCATCGGCATCGCCGCGCGCCAGCGATCGAACTTCGCGCGCGTCGCCGGATCGACCGCGCCGTCGCCCGCGACCAGATCGACCGAGATACGCCCCTTTTCGGGCACGCAGGTCGATGCCGAACAGACCAGCCAGTTGGCGTCGCCCGCGACGGTGAAGCGCTGACCGGGCTTCAGGTTCGTGGGCACGTCCAGCGTCGTCAGCAGCGCATAAGGCGCCTCATAGACGTAATTCATCAGGCCGAGGACGATCAGCCGCTGCGGCACCGGATAGCGCAGACCATCGGTCTTCGCGCCTTCGGGCAGGCTCCATTCGACGACGGTGGGCACGCCCGCATCGCCGGGATTTTCCCAATAACCGTGCCAGTCCTTCTCCGGCGTCATCGAGAGCGCCAGCGTGATGCGGCTGCCAGGCTTCGGCGTCGCGCTCTCGGCAAGGAGCGTGGCGGTCAGGTGGTTCCCCGCCGCCTCCACGCGCAACGGCGCAAGGAGCAGGGCGAGGAGCAGGAGAAAGCGACGAAGCATCTGCGCGCTATAGGGCCAATGGCGCCCCAAGCAAAATCCTCCCCCGGAGGGGGAGGGGGACCGGCGTAGCCGGTGGAGGGGTATTCGAGGCTGGGCGGTTCGCCACCGGCCAATACCCCTCCGTCAGTCCTACGGACTGCCACCTCCCCCTCCGGGGGAGGATTTACCTAAAGGCGGCGCTCTGTTTGATAGACATAGCCGTCGGGGCCGGGCGTGAAGCCCTTGCGCGACAGGCCGGCGGCGATGAGCGCGTTGCGCGGCTTGATCACGGTGCGCAGGCGATATCCGCCGGTCGCGTTGATCGCGATCTCCTGTGTCGCCTCGCCGGTGTCGCTGGCGAGATCGAAGGTCAGCGCGCCGTCGCGGCACAGGGCCGGCCCCTGCATCGATCCGGCGGGCACGACGCCGGCGAGCGGCGACGGGATATAAGCGCGCGTGCTGCCGTCGGCGGTGCCGCAATGCGTGCCGGGGAAACGCGCGGTCAGATTTTCGACGAACAGGGTGCCGCCCGGCACCGGCCCTTCGCCGGGAACGCTGGCGGTCAGGTTCAGCGCGTCGATCCCGATCCCGCCCCAACCGATGCTGAAGCCGCCGCTCAGTTGCGTGCCCGGATTGGTGCCGGTCATGTCGATGCGCAGGCGGCCTTTCAGCAGTTCGGCGGGAACGGCGTGCGTCTCGATATCGCCCAGCGCAATCTTGCCGAGTTGCGCGTCGTAGATGCGGCCTTCCCACGCCGTGCCTTCGGTGCCTGCCGTAGTGAAGCCGATCTTGCCCAGATGGGCGAGGTCGATCACGGTCTTGAGCGGGACGAAGGCGGCAGCGGCGAGCGCCGCGCCGACGAGCACGATCAGAAACAGCAGCACCCTCAACATCGCATTCCCCCCGAAATGTCTTTTATCCGCGCCGCCGCAGCGTGATCGATGCGGCGAGCGTCCTGTCCGCATTGGGATGCGCGTTCAGCCGCTCGACCACAAGCCCCCGCTTCCCCAGCCCTGCGACCCACGCGAAAAAGGCCTGCGGCTTGACCGCCTCGTAACTCAGAACCGCTGTCTCGCCCTGCGTTTCGACCCGCAGCGGCGTGAAGCCCGCGGCTTCGGACGCGGCCTTGGCGGTGTCCGCCAGCGGGCCAGGCGACGGGCGCACATCGGCGCGGCTTTCGCGCGCAATCTCTTCGGCCAGCGCGCGCACATCGTTCAAATCGCGCTCGGCCGTGTTGCGACGATCCAGCGCCGCCTGCCATCCGATGCCGATCGGCCGAACCACGCCGAACCACAGCAGGATCGGCACCGCGATGACGATCAGCAGCCAGAGCAGCCTTTGCTCGCGCGTCGTGCGCTGGCGCCACCAAGTGAGAACGGCGTCGATCATGCGCGGCGGATCCTGAGGGTGGAGCGGTTCGCATCGCCGCCCGGCAGCGTCTCGATCGCAAGGCCGCTCTGCGACAGCCGCCCCACCAGCGCCGAGACATCGGCCGCACTCGCGCCCGTCACCGACGCGGTCAGCACGCCTTCGGCCGAGAAATCGAGATCGGTCAGCTCGACATTGGGCGTCAGTTTAACCGCATCGAACAGCAAAGCCGCGCCGTTCGGAAAGCCCATGCCGGGGCCGCGCAACCCTTCGGCCCTGAGGCTCATCGCGGTCTGCGCGCCTTCGGGCAGGCTTTCGCGGCCCAACGCCAGGCGGGCGATGCGCGACGCCTCCTGATCCATCAGCCAGCCGTCGATCCCGATCCGCCCGACGCGCGCAATCGGCACCGCGACGATCAGGATCGCGGCCGCAATCGCCAACCGCCGCATCCGCCGCTTCCACGCATCGTCGACGCGCCACACGCGGCGGCGCGCAAAGCGCCCCTGCCGCAGATCGAGCGGAAGCACCGCGAGCGCGGCGGGCAATTCGGCCTCGAACCGGGCATCGTCCATCGGCTCCGGCGCGATCGTGCCGAGGATGGTGGGCGCCAGATCGGGCTCGACCGCGAAGGCATGATCGTGGCCGCGCACCACCGACAGGCCGGGTCGATCCCACAGGCGCGGCGCGCCCTCGCCATAGGCCAGCAGCAAGGGCAGCGGCACGACATGATCGGGATCGATCCCGATCGCCTGCGCCCAGCCGATCCATTGCCGCAGCAGATCGGCGTCGATCGTCGCGACCATCCGCCGCCCGCCATGCACGTCGCCGATCGCGACATGGAGGCTATCGGGCGCGCCGATACTGTGATCGGCGATGGCGAGCCGCGCGGCGGCGGCGGCCTGTGCATAGGTGAGCGCGGGAAGTTCGATCCAGCGGATCGCAACCTCATCCCCCTGCAGGATCAGGATCAGGCGTTCGTCGGGCTCCAGCGATGGCAGATGATCGAGCGCCATGTCGCGCGCGATGACGCGGCCGTCCTCCACACGGAACCAACCTTCGATCGCGCCGACATCGGCGCGCGCGAAGAGCAGCAAGGCCCGCGTCACGGTCATTCAGCCCCCCATTGCCGCATCACCACCCGAGGCGGGGGAATGCCGGCATCGATCAACGCCCTTTCCCTCACCTGCGCACCGTCGACGGTCACGTCAAGGTCGAGCGCGAACCAGCGTGTCCTGATATCGAGCGCCGGGTTCAATCCGGTGACATTGGCGAGGCCGCCCAGACGGTCTGCCGTGAACTTTTCGACCGACTCCCATCCGGTCGCCGGGCGGCTGCGGATGATGGCCGCTGCCTGCGATATGGAGAGCCGCCCGCCGAACTGCATCGCCAGCAACGGTGCCTGATCCGGGCGGATCGTATTGATGTTGATCGCCGCCAGCTCAGCCGAATTGAACGCGCAGACCCAGGGGCGGACGCGCTTGTAGATTGCGGGCGTCACCCCCGCGACGGTGCGCAATTCGCTGGGATCGCCGATCAACGTGTTGGCGGCGCGATAGGGGATGGCGGCGCGTGCGTAACTTTCGTCCTCCGCACCGCCCGGCGCGGTCGTCGTATCGCTGTCGACCCAGTCGCCCAGCGCCGCCGAGATCGCCTGCGCGCGCGGCTGCGGCACGCCCAGGACGAGCAGCAGGGTGCGGAACTGATCAATCCCCTGCCGCCGCGCCTTCCAGCCCGAAAAGACGTCGCCCTGCACCACGCTGTTGAGGTTGAAGCAATTGCCCCCATCGGACAGGCGCGCGCGGATCATCCCGCCTTCGACCGGGATCACCCGCTCCGCATCGCGCCATTCGGGCCGCGCGGTCATGTCGCCCCGGCCGCGATCGGTGAGGTCGGCGGCGATCAGGCTGGCCAGCGCCTCCCCGCCATAAGCATAGCTGCGCGCCTGATCGATCGCGCGGGCATTGCCGGCGAGCCGGGTCGCGAGCCCCAGTCGGTCGAGCGCGAGCACCGCCAGCGTCGCAATCAGCGCGACGAGCAGGAGGACGGCGAGCAAAGCCGCGCCCTCCTCCCGATGGCCGCGCGGCGCCTTCACCGCCCCAGCCCGATCAGGAAAAGCTGGCGCACCTCGCCGATGCCATCGATCGACGCGACCATTTCGACCGCATCGGGCATGATCGCCGGATTGCGCTGGTCCCAATTGTCGGACCACACGCCGTCCTTGCGGAAGCGCAGGTGGACCGCCGAAATGCCGCGCATCGCGACCGACACCACCGCGCGATCCTGCGGCACGCCGTCAACCAGCGGCCAGCTCAGCCGTTCGAGCCGGTCGTCCGCGATCCGATAGGCGACCTTCTGCAGGGTCGATCGGGGTGCATCGCCTTCATTCGCCCAGCCGGCGCGCACGAAGCGCAGGATTGGTCCCGATCCGCCGGGCTGCACCCCGACGAACGCCTTCTGGCTGTCGCCGCGATCGTCGCGGCTGGGGCGCGGGGTCGCCTGCGCGAGATCGGCGGTGACGAGCGCGGTCATCCGGCGCAGCGCCGCGGTGCGATCGAGCGCGCCGAGCGCCTGCCCCTGCGTCCCCGTCGCCATGCTCAGCAGCGCGACGCTCGCCAGCGCGATGATCGCGAAGATGGCCAGCGTGACGAGCAGTTCGACCAGGGTGAAGCCGTCCTCCCCCCGCCTCACGTCCCGCCCTTTCGGATCAGCAGGAGCTGGGCGGCGACATTGCCTTCGGGGTCCATCACGTTGATCGCGATCTTCTGAAGCCGGGTTTCGGGCATACGATCGACGATGCGGGTCCAGCGCCACTGGATGCCGGCATTGGCCTCGACCCCGTTCGTCGTGCCGTAAGCAGGCGCGACCGGATCGGTGAGGATTTCGACCGCCTGGTTCCGCGCGACGATCTGGGCGACCGCCTTTCTTTCTATAGCGACCGCTCCAAAAAGCGTCGCCCCCTCCAGCTTCACCAGCGCCAGCGCCGCCAGCGCGAAGACGGCAAGCGCCACCATCACCTCGATCAGGGTGAAGCCGCTTTCTAGCCCCTCCCCTGAAGGGGAGGGGCTTTTGGTTGCGGATCACACGACAAGCTTCACCTCGCCGCCCGCATCGATCGTCACCCGCGCGGTCACGCCGTCCGCGCTCAGCAGCACGCTGACCGGATCGGCAAGGCCGGTCGCGTCGAAGCGGATGCGCTCGCCCGCCGGATCGATCCGGCTCGCGACACCGTCGGGCCAGGCGACCGGCTGGAGCGGCTTGCGCGTCATCGGGGTCCAGGCGCCGCCCTCCCAGCGTTCGAAGCGATAGCCCGTCCGATCGACCCGGATCGCAACCGGCGCGGAGGCGAGGATCGCGGTATCGCGCGCCGCCTCCGCAGCCGATGCGAAGCGGGCGGCGGTGGTGCGTGCCTCGGTGCTTTGCGACGGCATCGCGAACAAAACGGCCGCCGCCGCAATCCCCATGATCGCGAGGACCGCGAGCAGCTCGACCAGGGTGAAGCCCCGCTCTCCGCTTCGCTTATTTCCAGTTGCCGATATCGGCATCCTGCCCCTCGCCGCCCGGCTTGCCGTCCGCGCCGTAGCTGATGATGTCGAACGCGCCATGCTCGCCCGGGGAACGATATTGGTAGGCATTGCCCCACGGATCGTTCGGCAGCCGCTTGATATAGCCGCCGCGCGGATAGCGTTCGGGATGCGCCATCCCGACCGGCGGCTGCATCAACGCCTGAAGGCCCGCGCCCGTCGGCGGATAGGTGAAATTGTCGAGCCGGTAACGTTCGAGCGCCTGTTCGAGCAGCGCGATATCGGTCTGCGCCTTCTGCGTCATCGCCTTGTCCTGCGCGGGCAGGACGTTGATCACGACGACGGTGGTGAGCAGGCCGAGGATCAGGATCACGACCATCAGTTCGACGAGGGTGAAGCCTCCCTCCTTCGCCTCAATCGTCATCCCGGCGGAGGCCGGGATCTCATGCGGCTCCTGCATCGCGCTCATCTCCTGAGATCCCGGCCTCCGCCGGGATGACGTATCCTGGTTCATCATATGCCTGCCAGCGTATCGAGTTGAAGGACGGGGAGCAGGATCGACAGCACGATCAGCGCGACGATCACCCCCATGAAGACGATCACCAGCGGCTCGAGCAGCGCCAGCAATGTCGCGGTGAACATGTCGAACTCGCGCTCCAGATAGTCGGCCGCGCGTTCGAGCATTTCGTGAAGCCGGCCCGATGCCTCGCCGGAGGCCGCCATATAAACCATGATCGGCGGGAACAGATCGGTGCGGCGCAAGGCCGCCGACAGGCTCGATCCGCCTCTTATGTCCTCGACCATCGCTTCGGAGCCGGCGCGCAGCGCGCGGTTGTGGACGGTGCGCGCGGTGATCGCGATCCCTTCGATCAGCGGCAGGCGGCTCTCGACCATTCGCGATAGCGTGCGCGCCATGCGCGCGGCGTGGAGATCGCGCAGCAGGCGGCCGACCAGCGGCAGGCCGAGCAGGCGCGTGTCGAAGCGCAGCCGCCGCCCCTGATCCGCCATCAGCCGCGCGAAGGCGAACACCCCGATCAGGATCAGCAAGGGGGCGATCCACCAGAAGCGGATGAGAAGTTCGGAGGCGCCGACCACGATCCGGGTGATGAGCGGCAATTGTCGCCCCGATATGTCGAATTGTTCGACGATGCGCGGCACGACGAACAGCATCAGCCCCAGCACCACGGCCGTCGCGACGATCGCGAGGACGGTGGGATAAGCGAGCGCGGTGATCAGCTTGCCGCGCACCGTCGCCTGACGCTCGTGCAGGTCGGCGAGGCGCTCGAGGATTTCGGGGAGCGTGCCGGACGCCTCGCCCGCCGCGACCATCGCGCGATAGAGCGGCGGGAAGCTTTGCGGCTCGGTCGCCAGCGCATCGGCGAGGCGATGGCCCTGGACGACGGCGTCGTGGACCGATCCGAGGACGACGGCGGTGGTCGCCTTGCCCGTCTGCTTCTGGATCGTGCGCAGCGCCTCTTCGACCGGAATGACGGTGACGAGGCTGGCGAACTGGCGGGTGACGAGGGTGAGTTCGCGGGTCGAGAGACGCCGACGACGACGGACCAGTTGCGCGCCGAGGCTGGGGCCGCGCGGTGCGCCCTCCCCCTTGTCGATCGCGACGACGTAGAGACGGCGCGCCTCGAGTTGGGCGCGCGCATGGTCGGGCGTTTCGGCCGCGATATGGCCCCGCCGCTCGCGCCCGCCCGTATCGATCGCATGCCAGGCGAAGTCAGTCATCCGCCCCGTCGCCCCGGATGATGCGCAAAGCCTCGTCGGGGCTCGTCACGCCCTCGCGCACCAGCCGGCGTGCGGCCTTGGCGAGGGTGTCGGCGGTTGCGAAGGCATGTTTGGCGATCGCGGCTTCGTCGCCATCGTCGTTGATGATCGCGCGGATCGTGTCGTCGATGCGGATCACTTCGAACAGGCCAATCCGCCCGCGATAGCCGATATGTCCGCACGCCTCGCATCCGCGCGCGACGCGGACGGTGGGATCGCGCTTGAGCTTGAGCGCGGCGCGCACGGCCGGCGACGGCGTGTCGGCGATGCTGCACACCGGGCAGAGGCGACGAACCAGCCGCTGCGCGATCACCGCGCGCAGGGTGGAGGCGATCAGGAACGGCTCAACCTTCATGTCGCGCAACCGCGTGATCGCGCCGACCGCATCGTTGGTATGAAGCGTCGAGAGGACGAGGTGCCCGGTCAGCGACGCCTGGGTCGCGATCTGCGCTGTCTCCCCGTCGCGGATTTCGCCGACCATTACGACGTCGGGATCCTGTCGCAGGATCGCGCGCAGGCCGGCGGCGAAGTCGAGCCCGACCTTGGGGTTCACCTGCGTCTGGCCGACCCCGTCGACCGCATATTCGATTGGATCCTCGACCGTCAGGATGTTGCGGCTGCCATCGTTGAGCGAACGGAGCGCCGCGTAGAGCGTCGTCGTCTTGCCCGCGCCTGTCGGCCCGGTGACGAGCATGATGCCGTTGGGTTCGGCGAGCGCAGCGCGGAAGGCGCGATCGACGGCAGGGGGCATGCCCAGCTGATCGGTGTCGATCCCGGCCGCTTCCTTGTCGAGGATGCGCAGCACCACCCGCTCCCCCGCGCGACCCGGCAGGGTCGAGACGCGGACGTCGAGCAGGCGCCCGCCGATCGACAGGCCGATGCGCCCATCCTGCGGCAAGCGCCGCTCGGCGATGTCGAGGCGCGACATGACCTTGATGCGGCTGACCACCACGGGGGCTACGGCAGCGGGCAGCCGGAGGCGTTCGGAGAGGACGCCGTCGATCCGCATGCGGACCACCAACCCGGTCTCGAACGGTTCGACATGGATATCGGACACGCCCTGCCGCACCGCATCGGCGATGATGCCGTTGATCAGGCGGATTGCGGGGGCATCGTCGGCGCTGTCGAGCAGATCCTCCGAACTCGGCAACTCGCCCAGATCGTCGAGCCCGATCGCGCCGCCGAGCAGGGCGGCCGCCTGCCCATCGATCGCATAATGATCCGACAGTGCCTGTTCGAAGCGGTCGGCGGCCAGCGGCTCGACCGCGATCGCCCGGCCCATTGCACGGCGCAGCTCGACCAGCGCCGACCTATCGGCATCGGGCCGCAACCCGATCAGCGGGCGGCCATGCGCGTCGGCGGTGCCGAGCGGGACGAGGCCCGCGCGCTTGGCGAAGGCATAGGGGATGACGGGCGCGAAGGGCGCGGCGACCGCGACATCCTCCGCCACATCGCTCATTGCTTCGGCTTCTTCGACGGCTGGACGTCGACCGGGCGGACGACCTGACTGCTGGTCGTCACCGACGGCGTGATGATCTCGGGCGGCCCCGCTGGTGCGGCAGTGGCGGCGGGCGGCGGCGGTGCGACCGGAGCGGTGGCGCCCATATAGTCACGCACCAGTTCGTCGATCGACGGCTCCTCACCCGGCTTGCCGAAGCGCACCTGTTCGCCACGGATATAGCCGTAACGCTGCGCCGCGAGCCGCTCGCTATCCTGCCGCGAACGCAGAATCGTCGGGCGGATGAAGACCATAAGGTTCGTCTTCACATGGCTGCGCGAACGCGACTTGAAGAGTTCGCCAAGGCCCGGAATGTCGCTGAGCAACGGAATGCGCTCGATCGTGCGACGCTCATTGTCGTCGAGCAGACCGCCCAGCGCGATGATGTCGCCATCATCCACCGTCACGGTCGTCTCGATCTGGCGCTTGTTGAGGATCAGATCGGCCGATCCGTTCGTCACCGGCCCCGCGATCGACGACACTTCCTGCTTCAGGAACAGCTTGATCGCGCCGCCCGCATTGATCTGCGGCTTCACCTCCAGCTGGACGCCGACATTCTGGCGCTGGACGGTGCGGAACTGGTTGTCGAAATTGTTCGAAAGCGCCTGGCCGGTGGTGATCGGGATCTCCTGCCCGACCAGCAGCTTCGCCTCCTGATTGTCGAGCGTCAGCACAGACGGCGTCGACAGGATGTTCGACTTGGTGTCGGACTGCACCGCGTTGATGATCGCGCCGAAGATAGCATTCTTGCCGATCTTGTCCGCGAAGCCCGCAAAGCCGCCACCCGCATTCAGGATCGAGCTGACCGCCGCTTCGGCCAGCTGGTCGCTGATCTCGGTATTCTGGGTCGTCGTGGTCGTGGTGCCGTTGACCGTCGTCGTGGTCGTCGAAAGCTCACGCGCGCCGATCGCCCCCGCCACCGTCAGGATGTTGGGCGCGGCGTTCGAATAATTGGTCGCGGCGAACGGGATGTTCGATCCCGGCTTGCCACCCAGCAGGAACTGGACGCCCAGCTTGCGCGCCGCATCGTTCGAAATCTCGACGATGATCGCTTCGACCAGCACCTGATCACGGCGCGTGTCGAGCTGGCGGATCACTTCGCCCAGGGTGCGCTGCACGTCGGCAGGGCCCGCGATGATGATCGCGTTGGCGCCTTCATAGCGGGTGACGATCGATCCGGTGGTGCTGCGCGACGCGGGCGTGGCGACGGGGGCTGCGGCCGGCGCCGCCGATGGCGCGGCTGCCGCGCTGCCGGTCGTGGCGCTGGTGGCGGCCACATCGGGCGCTTGGCCGACGAGTTGCTGGAGGACCGGCAACAGCTTCGCCGCATCGGCATATTCGAGGAAGATGACGCGGATTTCGGACGCATTGGCCGCGCGGCGATCGAGATCCTCGGCTAATGCGGTCATCCGCGCGACGCCGCTCGCATCGCCGCGGATCAGCAGCGCATTGCCGCTGTCGACCGCAACCACACTGACGCCGGTCGGCGCGCCGCCCTGCCCCGTGCCGCCGCTGCCGATCAGCTGGGTCAGAGCGCTCGCAATCTCACGCGCGCCGGCATTCTTGAGCGGCACGAGCCGGGTGTTGCTGTTGTCGCGATCGAGCTGGCCGACCAGCATCCGCATCCGCCGGATATTGTCAGCATAGTCGGCGATGATCAGCGAGTTCGCATTGCGGTTCGCGGTGATCGATCCCTGCGGGCTCGCGAGCGGGCGGAGCGAATCGAGCGCGGCCTGCGCATCGATCGATCGCAGGCGGATCACGTCGGTGACGAAATTGTTGGCCGATACGCCCGCAGAGCCGATCCGGCCGGGGATCGTCGCTGCGCCCTCTATCGGCTGGATGCGGAAGGCGCCGCCCGTCAACGGCACCGCGACCAGGCTGTTCGCGCGCACAGTCGACAGGAACAGCTCGAAATATTCGGACTTGCTGAGCGCGCGATCGGTGACGACCGACACCTTGCCCTGCACCCGCGGATCGATGACGAAGTTGCGCCCGGTGACGCGCGCAGCATCCTGAATGAAGGCGCGGACATCGGCGTCGCGCAGGTTGAGCACCTGCTGGGCAGCTATCGGCTGGGCGGCGGCGATCAGGGCCGCGGCGGCGAGGAGCGTGCGCTTCACTTGGCGCCTCCGATCTGGAGGGTGCGGCTCTCGCCATTGCGGACGACGACGACGGTGACGGGCGTGCCCGCCTGGGTCGATTCGGCGAAGCGGGTCGTGGCCCCCGGATCGGAGACAGAGACGCCGTTGATGCTGGTGAGTATGTCGCCCGGCTGCAGGCCTGCCGCGGCCAGCGCACGGCCATCGCCCTGCTGCTGGATCAGATAGCCGGTGATGCGGCCGCCATCGATGCGCGGCGACAGCGACAGATCGGCCATCAGCGACGCCGCGCCCGAAGGCACCGGCGCGGCGGGCGGTGCGGCCGGAACCGGCATCGCGCCGGGCGCGGACGCCTCCTGCGACTGATCAAGATAGATCTTCTCGGGCGCGCCGGCGCGATCGATCGTGACGCTGTCGAAATCCACGGCGGTCAGCTTGACGCCGGGCAGGATCTCCTCGCCCACCGCATAGCTGTTCTGCGTGCCGTCGGGCAGGCCGATGATCGCCGATCCGCGCCCCGACGCCTGATCGGCGCGCACGCCATGCAGGCTCAGGTCGAGCGGGGTGATCACCGAAGGGCCGCCTCCGTTGAGGCGGAAGAAGGGATCGAAGGCGGCGAACGATGCGGGCGAGGCATCCGCGCTCGCGATGCCGGGCCGATCGCCCTCCCCCGTCGGCGCGAGCAACGCCCAGACGAGCGCCGCGCCGGACAGACCGACAAGGCCCATCATGCCCCATTCGGCCAGCTTGAACGGATTGGGAGAAACAAAATCGCGCGTGGGCACCCAACCACGCCAAACACCAAGACCCTTCACGCGCCCAACCCCCGAACGTCGCACCTGCGACTCCAAGCTATAGGCGAGGCGATCCCCCGTCACAAAGCGCCAACTCACGCTGGCGCACCGCTTTTTTAGTGCGGAATCAGCCTCTGCCGAAGCCGTGCATGTGACGCGCCCATTGCAGCGCGATGACCGCACCTTTCACGGGCTGAATCATCAGGAGCGACATGACGACGGCAAGAGCCGGCCACAGGATCATCTGCACCAGCATCGACACGTCATAGGAAATGTTCATCGCGATGATGAAAGGCGCAAGGACGTGGCCGACCACGAACACCACGATATAAGCGGGCAGATCGTCGGCGCGCTGGGCCGTCCAGTCCTGCCCGCAGGCCGGGCAATGCGGCATCGGGCGCAGGAAACGCGCAAAGAGCGGCGCCTTCCCACAGGACGGGCAAAGCCCTCTGGCACCCAGAATCAATGCGGGCTTGAGCGGACGTTCGGCAGCTTCGGTCATGCCGGCGCCCCTAGCACAGGAGCGCGCCCAGTCGCAGCGTGAAGTTGGTCATCGGACTTGCACGAGGCGCAATTGCGAGCAGCGCAGAAGCAGCCGGAATCAAAAAGCCGGCTGTCGACGGTGGGGGCCATCGGCAACCGGCTCATTGGCGATGGGGCGTATGGATCGGATCGTTGGGGGTAACCCGACCCTGCCTTGCATCTTGCCGTCGGCGGTGCAGCACGACGGACGCCGCCTCTGAAGGCCTTTCGGGCCATCAAAACCAGTTTCTCCCCGTCTCTGTAACCGTTACAAGCCCGATGCGTTGGGGATGGAATCAGATCGATCAACGATTCGGGCATCCCGATGAACCGGGTTGGGGGATGATGGCGGCGCCACGCGAAATGGATCCGATCGAAGCAGCGGCGATGCGCGACGAACTCGCGCTGCTGCTGGCTTCGCCCGCCTTTTCGCGCGCGCCGATCATGAAACGGCTGCTCGAATATCTGGTCGAAGAGACACTGGCCGGGCGCGGAGATCAACTCAAAGCCTACTCCGTTGCGGTGGACGGGCTTGGGCGTGCGCCGGATTATGATGCGCGGGCAGACAGTTATCCGCGCGTCCAGATAGGGCGTCTGCGCCGGCTGATCATCGAACATTATGCCCAGGCGGCGCCCGGACCCGCCGGGCGACTGTCGATCCCGCAAGGCCGCTACCGCGTCGAGCTGGATCGCGGATCGTCGATCGTCGAGCCGGACGAGACGACCGAACCCGTCCCGACCGCGCCGGCGCGCAAACCGATTCTCCTGTGGGCGGCGATCGGCGCCGCCTTCGCGATCGTGATCGCGATCACCGCCGTCATCGCGCTGGTGATCCTGCCGCGCCACGAAGAGGTAACAAGCGCCAGCGGCCGCCCGATGCTCGAACTGGCGGCGGCGAGCGCCAATACACCCGATTCGGAATTGAGCGATCAGGTACGCGCGGTCCTGCTCGACGGGCTGCGGCGCAGTGCGGTCTTCGACGTTCGGACGACGCGCAGCGTTCTGCCGCCCGATCCCAAGGCGACCGAAGCCCGCTACCGTCTCGCCGTCGATATCACGCCCGGCAACGTCCCACGGGTGACGTTGCGACTATGGCGGCTCAGCCCCGATCGCCTGCTCTGGTCGGGCGGTTACGCCTTGCCATCCGCCAACGCGAGCCAGGCCGAGATCGCCCCGCGCCTCGCCTCCGCCATCGCGCTGATCGGCCGCGCCGACGGGCTAGTGGCTGCGCAGGAATATGCCAGCGCGCCCGACGGCCCCTATCGCTGCATGCTCACCTATCCGCGCTATCGCCGCGAACGGACCGACGCCGATCGTGGCGAGCTGGAACATTGCGTGCCGCAAAGCATCCGGCAGGCCGATACGCCGATGTTGCAGGCGACCGCCTCCTACCTCGCGCTCGATCGCCTGTCGGGATCGAAGGGCGCGCCCCAGCGCAACGCGCTGCTGATCGAGGCGCAGACCCATGCGCAGCTGGCGACGACGATCGACCCGACCGATCCCTGGGCGGTGAGTGCGCAGGCGCGCGTCGCGAGCGTGCAGAAGGCGTGTCCTCGCGCGGTGCGCAACGCGATCGCATCGGCCGATCTGGCCCCTTACGAACCCGTCCTGCTGGCCGACGCCGGCGTGTTCCTGCTCAATTGCCACGACGAGCGCGCGGAAAAGCTGATCCGCGACGCGATCACGATCGATGCCGGTCCCGAAGGCCGTTTCTACTGGGCGCTGGTGCTGGTCGCGATCGAGCGAAACGACCGGGCGTTGGCGGCGGAAGCGCTCGACCGCATGACGCCGCCCGTCATCGGCCGCCGCCCGCGCTATCATCTGATCACAGCCGCCGGCTTTGCGATGCTAGGCGATGTTACGCGCGCGCGCGCCGCCTGGGATCAGCTCAAGGCCGCCGATCCGGGGGTCGCCGCGCATCCCGATCAATATCTCGAGCGGACCGGCATCTCGCCGGAGATTGCCGCGCGGGTCATCGCCGACCTGCAGAAGATCGGCCTCGCCGGCGGTTAAAGCGCCAGCGCGGCGATCGAGGCGTCCTGCTGCGCCTGATAGAGCGCGAATTCGTCGATCACCGGCCGGCCGAGCGTGGCTTCGAACGCGGCCTTGTTCGACGCGCCCGCATAATGCGCGCGGGTCGCCTCGCCGAGGTTCGACTGGAAGATGCCCGCCGCGCTGACCGGCAGGAAATCCTCATAGACGATCGGATCGGCGACGACATAGCCGCCGGCCACCAGCGCATCGAGCGACGCGCCCGCAGGCGCGCCAAGCTTGCCGCTGGCGCTGTACGCGAAATAAGCCAGCCCTTCGCGTCGCAACGCATCCCAATCGTCGGGCAGCTCCGCAAAGGCATCGCCGCCGCGCGCGAGCAGCGTGTCGTAGAGCGCACGGCCTTTGGGGGTGAGCGCGACGCCACGCTGCTCGATCTCGCCAAAGCGCGCCAGATGGCGGCCGGGCACACCGCCAAAGTCGATCGGCTCGTCGAGTGCCTTGAAGCTGGTCTGGCGCAGCAGGACCGGACAGGCGCGGCGCGGCGGCCCCTCGATGCTTTCCTTGGGCACGATCCCCGCACCGGGCATCGCCCCCTGCGCCGCATCGATGTCGAGCGTGCGCGGGGTCAGGTGGTTGATGTGCGGGCCACGGAAGCTGACAACATCGGCGACCAGACGGTGCGACGCGAGCAGGGCCGCATAGGTTTCGGCATCGACGGTCGCGTGGCGCTGCCAGCGGAAGGTTTCGAGCAATTCGGTGACGAAGCGGTTCGCGTCCGCCTCGGGCAAGCCGCCGTCGCGTTCGGCCTGTTCGATCAGCGCGAGCGCCCACGGCGTGACGATCTGCCGCCGCGCCAATATCGTCGCCGCATCGGCCCGCAGCGCACCATCCGCGATCAGTTCGAGCCGCAGCAGCGACGTGAACAGCCGGAACGGATTGCGCGCGAGTGATGCCGGGTCGACCGGGCGGAAGGCGGTGGAATGGACCGGCACGCCCGCAGGCGCGAGATCGTAATAGCCGACCGGCTCCATCCCCATGATCGCGAAGGCCCGCGCGCACAGTTGCAGTTCGGCCGCCGTCCCGACGCGGATCGCGCCGTGGCGTTCGCCCGACAGCCGATCGAGCCCCCCTGCCCGCTCCAGCGCGGCCGCCAGATCGGGGTCTCGCGCCAGCACATCGGCATTGATCCGTTCGACCAGCGCGACGAGCGTGCCATATTGCGGGACTTCGGCCCGATACATGTCCGACATTGCCTGCGCGAAGCCGGCGCGGATCCAATCGGGTTCGACGAAATCGGCCATGACGCCGCCGGCTTCAGCCGTCGCTCAGGCGCTCGATATCGGCGCCGACAGCCGAGAGCTTCTCTTCGAGCCGCTCATAGCCGCGATCGAGGTGATAGACGCGATGAACCGCCGTCTCGCCCTTGGCGGCGAGGCCCGCGAGCACCAGGCTCATCGACGCACGCAGGTCGGTCGCCATCACGTCGGCGCCGACGAGACCGTCCACGCCCTTCACAATCGCGGTGCGGCCGTGGACCTGAATATCGGCGCCCATGCGCGCGAGTTCGGGAACGTGCATGTAGCGGTTTTCGAAGATCGTCTCGGTCAACACCGACGTGCCATCGGCCAGCGCGAGCATCGACATGAATTGCGCCTGCATATCGGTCGGGAAAGCCGGGAATGGCGCGGTCGAGACGTTGACCGGCTTGACCCGGCCGTTCGCGCTGACGCGGATACCGCCGTCGATCTCGGTCACGGTGACGCCCGCACCGCGCATCGCGTCGAAGATCGTCGCCATATCGCCCATGCGCGCGCCCATCAGATCGAGCTCGCCGCCGGTGATCGCCGCCGCGCAGGCATAGCTGCCCGCCTCGATCCGATCGGGCATCACCTGATAGCGCGCGCCGTTGAGCCTGGGCTTGCCGCGGATGGTGAGGCGATCGGTGCCGATCCCGTCGATCTGCGCGCCCATCGCGACGAGGCAGTTGGCGAGATCAACGATCTCCGGCTCGCGCGCGGCATTGTCGAGGATGGTTTCGCCCTTTGCCAGCACCGCCGCCATCAGCGCATTTTCGGTCGCGCCGACCGAGACGACCGGGAAGGAATAGCGCCCGCCGGTGAGGCCGCCCGCAGGCGCCGTCGCCTTCACATAGCCCGCCGCCAGTTCGATCTGCGCGCCCAGCGCCTCGAGCGCCTTCAGATGAAGATCGATCGGGCGGTTGCCGATCGCGCAGCCACCGGGAAGCGACACCTTCGCCTCGCCCGCACGCGCGACCAGCGGGCCGAGCACCAGGATCGACGCGCGCATCTTGCGCACGATGTCATAGGGGGCGACCGTCGACGCGAGGCTTTTCGCGTCCATCGTCATCTCGCGCCCGATCGAACCGTCGGTCCCGCGCTGAACCTTGGTCGATACGCCAAGTTCGTTAAGCAGGTGGCCGAAACTGTCGACGTCGGCGAGACGCGGCAAATTGGTGAGGGTCAGCTTCTCGTCGGTGAGCAGCGCACAGGGCAGCAGGGTAAGCGCGGCGTTCTTGGCGCCCGAGATCGGCACCTGCCCCTTGAGCGTGCGACCCCCGCGAATGATGATACGATCCATGAACACGCTTTATCGCAAGCGCGGGCGCACGCAAGGTGGGGGCGTAACGGACGGGCTTCCGTCTCGCTCAATTCGTCATTGCGAGCGTCCTTCGATACGCCACTTCGACAAGCTCAGTGGCTACTCAGGATGAGCGGGTTTATTTTCGTTCCGCTCATCCTGAGCAGGGCTGAGCGAAGTCGATGCCCGTCCGTCGAAGGACGCTCGCAATGACGAGTGAGGAAATTAGCCGATCACGCCTTTTCGAGCGTGCACTGGAGCGGGTGCTGGTTCTGCCGAGCGAAGTCGGTCACCTGGCTGACCTTGGTTTCGGCGACTTCGTAGCTGAACACGCCGCAGATCCCGACGCCCTTCTGGTGGACATGGAGCATCACGCGGGTCGCGTCTTCGATGTTCATGCGGAAGAAACGCTGCAGGCACAGGACGACGAATTCCATCGGCGTATAATCGTCGTTGAGCATCAGCACCTTGTAAGGCGTCGGCTTCTTTGTGCGGGTCCGCGTGCGCGTGGCGAGGCCCAGGCCGGTGCCGCCATCCTCGCCATCCTTGCGGGCGGCCATGACGATGTTGGCCGATGGCTTGTCGAGGGTGGAGAAAGGCAGGCTCATCGCAGGTTCAGACTCGGTTGGAAGCATGGCTCAAGAATATGGCACCGCGCGGCCATTCGGCAAGTGTCCCGAGCGCGGGCGGAGTATCCGTATCGGCGACAAAACGACAACCGGCCGTTCCCGCGCGGGGAACGACCGGTCGTTACGCCAAGATACTGGAAGCAGAAGCGCGGCGGATCAGGCCGCGGTCTTGAACTTCTCGGCCGCGAGCGCATAGCGGCTCGATAGCGGCTGGAACACGTCGCCGGCCAGCTTCAGCCAGGTCTCGCTGAGCTTCGACATTTCGGCGACGGCGCTGTCGAACGACGTCTTCGCATAATCGCTCTGCAGCTGGAACAGCTCGGTCGGGGTCTTGGCCATCGTCATGCTCTTGACGGTCGCCGACGCGGTTTCGAAGTTCTTCTTGCCATAGTCGGCCAGTTCCTGACCGATCGTCTCGGCACCCTTGGCGGCAGTCTTCGCCGAGGTGACGAAGGCTTCGAGGTTGCCCTTCGAGAATTCGGTGATTTCCTCGCCGACCTTCGAGCTCTTCTCAAAGGCGGTCTTCGCGCGATCGCTGATATCGGTGAACATCGTCTTGGCCTTTTCGGTCATTGCGGAGGTGGAAAATGGGGTTTCGAGCGCAGGCATCCCGGTCGGTCCTTTCGAAAGAGGCTTGGGCGTGGCCGCAGGCTTTGCGACCTTAGGGGCGGCAACCTTCTTGGCGGCGGGAGCCACCTTGACGGGAGCCGTCTTCACCGGCGCCTTCTTGACGCTCTTCACGGCCGGCTTGGCCGCCTTTGGCGCAGGAGCGGGAGTTGCGACGGCGACCGGCTTTGCCGGCGCGACGCTCTTGATCGGTTCGACCGCCTTGGGTTCTGCGGCCTTTACCGGTTCGGCAACTTTGACCGGGGCGACGGGCGCGGCCTTCGCCGCAACCGGTGCCGCCTTCGGCCTTTCGGCTTCCACGGACTTAACCGGCGCCTTGACGCCTGCCGCCGGGGTGATGTCGTCAGCCATTGCCCACCTGCTCCTGATGTTGCGATGCACAATACAGGAGGCGACGGATCAGGTCAAGTCTCATTGTGCGCTGCAACAAAGCAGAAGCACAACAGAGAAAATGGCGCTTTTCCGCTGTTGCCCCACCCCGCCAACGCGCATGCGATTGCGCGGTTCCGGCCTGTGGATAAAATTTTTCGAGACGCTTTTGTTACCGCATCCGCACATAGCGGCCGGGGGCATCCTCGATCGCCTTGAGCGGCCCCTTGCCGGGGACTCGCTTGCCCTTGGCCGGCACCTTCGGCCCCGATCGATCGGCGATCCAGCCAATCCAGTCGCTCCACCAACTGCCCGGCGTTTCGACGGCATTCGCCACGAAATCGGCAAAGCTGTCCGCGGCCGGATTGGTCCAATATTGGTATTTCTTCGCCGCCGGCGGATTGACCACGCCCGCGACGTGACCCGACCCCGCCAGCACGAAGCGCCGATCGCCGCGGAAATGATCCATGATCCGCCAGACGCTGGGCGCCGGGGCGATATGATCCTCACGCCCCGCCTGGATATAGGCCGGCGTCAGGATCTTCGTCAGATCGATCGGTACGCCGGCGATGCTCAGCGCGCCCGGCTGCACCAGCCGATTGTCGCGATACAGCGCCTGGATATAGTCGCGATGCCATTCGCCGGGCAGGTTGGTCGTATCGTTGTTCCAGTGGAGCAGATCGAACTCGGGATAATCCTCGCCCAGCAGATAATTCTGGACGACATAGTTCCAGATCAGATCGCGCGCGCGCAGCAGGTTGAACGAAGCGGCCAGGAAGCGGCCGTCGAGCACGCCCTTGTCCCCGGTCAGCATCGGCAGCATCGCCATCAGTTCGTCGCTCAGCAGATGCTTGAGCTCGCCCGCTTCCTCGAAATCGACCTGCGCGGTGAAGAAGGTGGCGCTGGCGACCTTCCCCGCCTCCCCCTTCGCGGCAAGATAAGCGAGCGTCATCGCGAGCACGCTGCCCGCCACGCAATAGCCGATCGTGTGGACGCTCTCGGCCCCCGTCGCCTTGCGCACGGCATCGATCGCATCGATCTGCCCGCCGATCACATAATCGTCCATGCCGATGCCTGCGATGCTCTCGTCCGCCGACTTCCATGAGACGAGGAACACGCTGATCCCCTGATCCACCGCCCAGCGCACGAAGCTGTTCCGCTGGTTGAGATCGAGGATGTAGAAACGGTTGATCCATGCCGGGAAGATCAACAGCGGGGTTTCGAACACCGTCTCGGTCGTCGGCGCATAATGGATCAGCTGATAGAGCGGGGTTTCGTGGATCACCTTGCCGGGCGTGGCGGCGATGTTGCGTCCCAGTTCGAACGCGCCCTGCCGGACCTGGGTCAGCTGCCCCTTGGTGATGTCGGCGAGCATATGTTCGAGGCCGCGCAGCAGATTCTGCCCGCGCGTTTCGAAGATGCGTTCCAGCACCTGGGGGTTGGTCAGCGGGAAATTGGCGGGCGACATCGCCTCGGTCACGGTGCGCATCGCGAAGCGGATCTTGTTGCGCACCTCGGGCTCGACCCCGTCGATCGCATCGACCGCGCGCATGAAATGTTCGCACAGCAGCAGATAGGCCTGGCGGATCACATCGAAGATCGGAGTCTGGCGCCACGCCTCGGCATTGAAGCGACGATCGCGGTCGGCGGCCTTCAGCGCCTCGACATCGCCCTTCATCAGGGCGGTCCACAGGCCCAGCGCGTCGCCCACGGCATCGCTCTGCAGATCGACCAGCCTGGTCGTGTCACCCATGATCGCGCCCATATCGGGGAACTGCATGTCGGGTAGCGGCAGGCTGCCGGCATCGGGCATGGCGTGGACCAGATGTTCCATGATCATCTGCTGCGCCTGTCCGACGACGCCGGTCCAGTGCTGGATTTCGGCAAGCGGCGGCAGCTCCGATACGGTCGTCTGCCTGCCCCAATCCTCGCCGAGATCACCCATGTTACGCTCCGCTGATTTTTTCACGGGCACGCCTGCCAATTCGGCGCGCCCGCGCGTATAAGCCGCTCCCGGTGACATTGGGCGATCGGCCCCGCGTCGCCAAGGAGCAAACACTAGGAATCGTCATGTCCGAGGAATTTTACCGCATCAAGCGCCTGCCCCCTTATGTCATCGCCGAAGTGAACGCGATGCGGGCAGCGGCGCGAGCGCGGGGCGAGGACATCATCGATCTTGGCATGGGCAACCCCGATCTGCCGCCGCCCCAGCATGTCATCGACAAGCTGGTCGAGGTGGCGCAGAAGCCCGACGCGCACGGCTATTCGGCGTCGAAGGGCATTCCGGGCCTCCGCCGCGCGCAGGCCGGCTATTATCAGCGCCGCTTCGGGGTCGACGTCGATCCCGAAACCGAAGTCGTCGTCACGATGGGGTCTAAGGAGGGGCTGTCGAGCCTCGCCACCGCGATCACCGCGCCCGGCGACGTCATCCTGGCGCCGAACCCGAGCTACCCGATCCACACCTTCGGCTTCATCATCGCCGGCGCCACGATCCGTTCGGTGCCGACCACGCCCGACGAACGCTATTGGGAGGCGCTCGATCGCGCGATGAAGTTCACGGTGCCGCGCCCGTCGGTGCTGGTGGTCGGCTATCCGTCCAACCCCACCGCCGAAACGGTCGACCTGGCCTTTTACGAACGGCTCGTCGCCTGGGCGAAGGAGCATAAGGTCTGGGTGCTGAGCGACCTCGCTTATTCCGAACTTTATTATGACGGCAATCCGACGCCTTCGATCCTGCAGGTGCCGGGCGCGAAGGACGTCGCGATCGAGTTTACGTCGATGTCGAAGACCTATTCGATGGCGGGCTGGCGCATGGGCTTCGCGGTGGGCAACAAGCAGCTGATCGCGGCACTGACGCGCGTGAAGTCGTATCTCGATTATGGCGCCTTCACGCCGATCCAGGCGGCGGCGGTTGCGGCGATCAACGGGCCGCAGGATATCGTCCAGAAGAATCGCGAACTCTACCAGCGGCGTCGCGACGTGCTGGTCGAAAGCTTCGGTCGCGCGGGCTGGGACATTCCGCCGTCGCGCGCGTCGATGTTCTGCTGGGCGCCGCTGCCGCCGGCGGTCGCACATCTGGGCAGCCTCGAATTCTCGAAGCAGCTCCTGACGCATGCGGGCGTCGCGGTAGCGCCGGGCGTCGGTTATGGCGAGGACGGCGAAGGCTTCGTCCGGATCGCGATGGTCGAGAATGAGCAGCGCATTCGCCAGGCTGCGCGCAACGTGAAGAAGTATCTGCAGTCGATGGGCGTTAATACGCCCGCGCGAAACGCGGGCTAAAATCCGCCGATTTGTGCGGCGCACAAACAAAAAGGCCGCGGAGTGATCCGCGGCCTTTTCAGTTTCGATCGGTGAGCGATCAGCGGGTAGCCAGCGGGCTTTCCGAGCTGTTCGCAGCCGCGGTCTGGACCTTCGGCGCAGCGAAGGCGACGGCGGTGCCGGCATAGTTGCCCGAGACGCGGCCGTTGCGGACGCGCAGCGAGAACGCCTTGCCCGACTGGTCGGTGCCGTTGACGATCGCGACTTCGCCGGCCTGCTTGACTTCGTAGGTGTAGGTCTGGCCGTCGCGGGTGAAGCTCTGGGTTTCGGCGAGCGCCGGAGCGGCGATCGCGGAGGTCAGGATGGCGAGAGCAACAATCTTCTTCATCAGAAAACTCCTTTCGATTTGAGCCGTCAGCGTCCTCAATCTTGTTGCACTGCGAAATGGAGGATCAGCCGGTTGATCGCAATTGAAAGGATTGCGCCTACGGATGCATAAAATGCAACCAATGCGATTTGTGCAATTATAATGGATGATAAATATCGGATTTCCGCCATTCCTGACATGGGCGTAAGTAGAAACCCGGACGGACGCGCTTGACCGAAAAAGTGCCCGCGCGCACCTTTTCGCCATGCTTCCGATCCTTCCCGTGCTGCCGACCGACATCGCGCACGTCATCCAGACCGCGCTTGCGCCCGTCTTCCTGCTCACCGGCATCGGATCGATTCTGAACCTGCTGGCCAGCCGCCTGTCGCGCATCGTCGATCATGCCCGCCGGATCGAACGTGAGTTCACCCCCGTCGGCGATCCGATTCACGAAAAGCAGGTGAAGCGGCTGCGGCTGCTGGACAAGAGGATGCGGATCGTCGGCAACGCGATCTTCCTATGCACCGCCAGCGCGGTGCTGATCTGCATCGTGGTTGCGGGGCTGTTCGTCGCCAACCTGCTCGAACTCGGCTTCGGCCGGTTGACGGCGTCGCTGTTCGTCCTGGCGATGCTGCTGCTGATCGCGGGGCTGACCCTGTTCTTGATCGAGGTGCGCCTGGCGGTCCACGCCGTCCAGGTCGAAGATGCGCTGCTGGAGCGCGAAGGTCGAAGCTGAATTAAAGCTACCAGATATGAAAAAGGACTGCCGGGCGAGCCCGGCAGTCCCCTTACATGGTCAGCGGCCGGAAGGTGCCGGCCCGGAAGACCCCTGGCGCTTCGTTAGAAGCGCGTCTCCCGAACGGACAGAACCGACCCCCACGCTGAACCATGAGACATCGGATCACCTCCTTTCGCAATGTTGCCGAGGACTCGAATGTGGGTCATCCTGCGGTTGCGAACAAGTCTTGATTTTAAGACGCTTGTCGACAATCCTCTACCGCCCGCGCCGGTTCGGCCCAGGCCGGTACGATCACCGGCGCCAGCCCCGCACCCATCACCGCAAAGCGCCCCCGGCTATAGCCGATCCGATCGAGCAGATTGTCGCGCGCGGAGATCCGTGCGCCTGTCATCATCTTCCCGTCATGCGAAAGCCCACCTGCGGGAAGGGTCGCCGCGCCATAGGAGGTGGTGACGGTCAGGCTGGTCGCCGCCCCCTGCCGCATGATCGCGATCGTCCGCGCGGTCTTGTCGCACGCGATCACCAAAGCGGGCTGAGCGCCGGCCGCGCCATAGACGGCGTAGGATTGCGCCGTGCCGGGAACGTAGCGCCATGTGCCCGCAGTCAGCGGCGCGTCGCGCCAGTCGCGCGGCGGCGTCACCGCGACGGGGACCGGCGGCGGCGCCACGGTCGGCACCGGCTTGGCAACCGGAGCGGGGGTTGTGCAGGCGGCGAGGAGCGCAAGGCCGAGCGCCGGCCCGGCAAGACGAAAACGGATCATCGATGCTGCATGCGCGAAACGAACCGACAAGGGAAGCCTGTCGCGATCAGGCGCCCCGCCCGCGGCACTGACGGATGAGCCGCGCGACATCGCCGTTGACCGGCAACACCGTCGGCGCGCCCGCCACGACCTGCGCCTCGATCGCCTGCCCCTGCCCCGCCACCGCATCGAACAGCTGGTGGCGCGCAGGCAGGACCATCGAGATCGTGCCGCCGGCGGTGCGTGAATAGGTCGCGTCGAGCCGCGCGGTGACCGAACCAGCGCGCATATATTGCCCGCCAAAGCCCTGCGGATCGCCGGTGCGCACCGCGATGAACTCGATCTGCGCGCGCCCGGTGTTGCAGGAGAGCGCATAATCCCACGCGCCGCCGGTGCGCGTGTAGATCACGGCCGGGCCGTCGCCGAGGCGCGGGACATAATGCCAGTTGTTCGCCAATCGCGAGTCGTTCGAACGCCGCTGGACCGGGGCCGGGGCGGGCGTCGGTTCAGAAACCGCAGCAGCAGGTTCGGGCGCAGGCGCGGCGGGAGCAGGCTCGGCCGTCGCGGGGGGAGCCGCCGGCGGTGGCGCCTCTGCTGCCGGGCCGTCGATCGGCCCCAGCGCGGTTTCGGTGCCGCCGTCGTCGAGAGGCGTCTCGTCGGCCAGCCGTTCCTGCCCCGCCGTGACCAGCGGCTCGCGCTCGCCAGTCTTCATATAATTGGCGACCGCCCAGGTGCCGACGAGGATCAGCAGCGTGCCGACCAGCACCAGACGGCGGATCCACACCGCGCGGGATGTGGGCTTACGGACGAGAACGGGCGGCGGATAGACCATGCGGGGAGGCTAACCGCTCGCGCCCCGCCCCGCAACGCAGATGATCGTCAATCGGCGTTGAACGCCGCCGCGCTGATCCCCACCGCGCGCATGTTCGCATCCTGGCTGACCGACAGCGCGTAAGACACCGAATGGCGCTTCGTCTCGGTATGATCCTCATCGTCGATCGTTTCGGTGCGCAGATCGTCGGCGCCGGGCATCTGGTTCGCCTTGATGATGCTCGACAGCGTGCGGCAATCGGCGCCCAGCCCCGGCCCGAAAGCATATTGGAGCAGATATTCGCCGTCGGGCACGCCCTCGATCGTCATCGAATCCGAGTGCGCGATGTAAAAGCTGGCGGCGAGCTTGCCGGTTTCGACATGGCGCAGCTTGACCACGGCATCGCTGTCGCTGTCGTTCGAAATGTCGATCGCATGGCCTTCCTCGGCCAGCTTCAGGTCGCCCGCAAGCCGCGCACCGGTCGCGGGCGGCGTCGCGCAGGCGGCGGCCTGTGCCAGTGCGGTTCCGCTCCAAAACGTCATCAAACCCGCGCCCAGCAGCGCGATCCCATCCGTCTTTCGCATCGTCAAAGCCCCCCGGCCTAAGCTTCGCCCACCTTGGCGCACAGCATCCTTAGCGGCAAGGTCATCATCATTGCCCCCGCCGTCGAACCCCTGCATAACCCTTTATAAAATTCGAGAGGGGAGATTTCATGTCGAGTGAGGGACAGGCTGCGCCAGGCGCGCTGAAGGCGGCGATCATCGTGGTCGTGCTCATTCCGCTGGTGGCGGGCTACATGGTCCTTGGAAGCACGATCGGCATCGTCCATCTGTGGTCCGGCTTCCTGTTCACGCTCTATTGGTCGGCGATCCACCATGCGAGCCCGGCCGCCTATTGGCCCGATCTGCTCGGCGCGCTGATGGGGGTCGGCTATGCCTTCCTGTGCCACTGGCTGCCGATGCAGGGCACCGCAGGCGGCATCGCGCTGCTGGCGATCCTGTGCGTGACGACGTGGATGCTGATCCGGGGCATGCTGCCATTGATCATCAATCTGGGGCTGATGCTGTTCCTGACGGTTTGCACGATTCCGATGGTGGGTGCGTCGAACGATCATCTCAACATCGCGATCGGCGTCGTTTACGGCGCGGCCTATAGCGGGCTGCTGTTCCTGGCGGCGACGAACCTGGGCAAGCTGCGCGCGAACCGCGCTCCGGCCCCCGCTCCGGCGGAATAAGCCATGAGCGTCGACGACCGTATCGACGCTTATATCGCCAAGGCGGCGCCCTTTGCCGCGCCGATCCTGACCCACCTGCGTGGCGTGGTGCATGCGGCCTGCCCGCAGGTGGAGGAGACGATCCGCTGGGGCATGCCCAGCTTCACCTATAAGGGGTCGATCCTGTGCCAGATGGCGGCGTTCAAGGCGCACGCCTCGTTCGGTTTCTGGCAGCGCGAACAGGCGACGGGCGAGGCCCCGGCGAAGGACAAGGATGCGATGGGCCAGTTCGGCCGGCTCACCAGCGTTGCCGATCTGCCCGCCGACGCCGACCTGAAAGCGATGATCGCGCGGGCGATGGCGCTGATCGACACGGGCGCGAAGACGCCACGGCCGATCAAGCACCCCAAGCCCCCGGTCGCCCTGCCCGACGATCTGGCCGCCGCGCTCGCCGCCGTGCCGGCCGCGCAGGCGACCTATGACGGCTTTCCCGAGGGGCAGAAGCGCGAATATGTCGAATGGGTCGTCGAGGCCAAACGCGCCGAGACCCGCGCGGGCCGCATCGCCAATGCGGTCGAATGGATGGCGGAGGGCAAGCGCCGCAACTGGAAGTACGAACGCTGCTGAACCCCCGCCGCGCTTCGGGCGTTGGCAGGATATGACCGATATCATTCGAGGCGACGGACAGGATCTGGTCGCGGCGGTCCGCGCCGCCGCAGCCGCGCACCGGACCACCTGGGAAGCGATGGTCCCCAACCATTTCGAGGTCAATCTCGACATGGAGGCGGCCGAAGAGGAAGCCTATGCGGAAATGGCGCGCGCCAAGGCGATCCTGCGCGACCATATCTGCAAAACCTACGGCATCTCGATCCGCGAACTGAGCAGCCTGGCGATGCCGTAGCCCATCCCAAATCCTCCCCCGCCAGGGGGAGGTGGCGCCAAAGGCGACGGAGGGGGAGGATACGAAACCTCCTATTGGCCGCCGCCCTCCCCCTCCGTCAGCTTACGCTGACACCTCCCCCTGGCGGGGGAGGGTGGAGAGGGTCAGAGCTTCGCCATCACATTATCCGCGAAGCGCACATAATCGGCGATCTTCTCATCGAGCGGCTGGGTGTCTTCCTCGTTCGCATACATGTTGCGGAAGGCGACAGGCATGTCGGTGACGCCCAGATCCTCCATGCGGCGCACATAATCGGGCGTGACCTCATCATAGGTGCGCGCGAAAATGCGATAGGGCTTTGCCGCCGTCCCCGCCTCGTCGCGATAGCCGCGCAGCTTTTCGATCAGGGCGACGAAATCGTCATAGGCGCCGCCCGCATAGATGAACCCGTCATGCAGCGCCGCGCGGCGGAGCGCGGGATCGCTGTGCCCGCCGACCAGGATCGGCAGCGGGCGGCTTCCGACCGGGTTAATCTTCACCGACTGCATGTCGTAAAACTCGCCGTGAAACTCGAAATAGTCGCCGGTCGCGAGGCCGCGGACGATCTCGATACATTCATCGAGCCGCTTGCCGCGCTTGGCATAATCGACCCCCATCGCCTGATAATCGTCGGGCCAGACGCTCAGCCCCACGCCGAAGTTGAACCGATCCCCGCTCAGCGCGTCGACCGAGCAGGCGAGCTTCGCCGAATAGAGCGGCTGGCGGACGGGCAGCTTGACGACGTTGGTGGTGACTTCGAGCCGGCTGGTCGCGGTCAGGATCGCCGAGGAGAGGATGAAGCTTTCGACGAACGGCTTGTTCTCGAGGAAATCACGGCTGCCGTCGCTATTATAGAGATATTCGGTGTCGGACGCCTGCGGGTAGATCAGGCTGTCGGGCACCAGAAAGCCGGCATAGCCCGCCTCCTCCACCGCCTTGGCGAGCGGGATATAGTTGGCGATGGCCGTCATGGCCTCGGAACAGTGGAAGCGCATTTTTATCCTCTCCGCGATGTGCGTGACATCGTGTCAAGGGAGAGGTCGGCCTTTGTCGAGGCTTATCGATCGGCTTCCGAGGGGGCGAACCCCCTATGCGGCTTTGGCCACCTGCGCCGGCCGTTTCCTAGGCTTCGGCTTGGGCCGCGCGAACCAGAAGCTCCAGGCCGCAAGGCTGCCGAGCAAGGTGAGCGCCAGGCCCGACAGCGTCATCACCAACCGATAGGCAAGCCCGCCCACCTTCGCCGCGTGCAGCGGATAGATGAGATTGAATCCCCGGACCTGCAACGGCTGCGCAAGGGCATCGCGCGTTTCGACCAGCCGCCCGCTGTCGGCCGCGAACCAGAGCATCGTCCGTCCGTTGGGCAGCCATTCGGCCGGCTGGCGCATCCGCACCGAGATCAGGCCGCTATCCTTGCGCGGCAGGCTGACGATCCGCAGTTCAGCGTCCGGAAAGCGTGCATGCGCGGTCCGGACGATCGCGGCCCAATCCACGTCGGGCGACAGCTTCGCCGACGGCGCCTTGGGGGCCTTGTTCGCCTTTTCGATCGCCGCAGGGGCTCCCGGCCCGAGCACGAGCGTCGTCACCGGCCGGAAGATGAAGGCGATGCCGGTGTAGAGCGAGAGCAGCAGCAAAGCGGCGGCCATGATGCCGAGATCGCGATGATGGCGCAGGATCGCCGGCCGGCTGAACCGGCGCGGCAGCAGGCGCGCCTCGAACGTCCGCCGCGTCCGCCACCACAGGATCGTGCCCGAAACCACGAAGAACAGCCCGCATATCCCGGCGATGCCGATCACCACTTCGCCCGCATCACCAGCGAACAGATGATGATGGAAATCGAACATCCAGATTTCGGGCCGCGCCCATTGGCTGTCCCAGCGGGTGACGATGGTACCCGCCTGATCGGCATAGGCGCCCGCCCCCTTCGCAAAGGTCAGCCGATCGAGGCCGAAACTGTCACTGGCATAGATGATCGACTGCGGCCGCGCATCGGGCGACGCCATCATCCGCGCCGTCGCGCGGGCGACCGCGTCGAAATCCTCCACGCGCGCATCTTCGGCGTGCGGCAGCATGATCCATGCGTCGCGGTGGACGAGGATCGCGCCGGACAGGCCCAGCAGGGCCAGCACCAGTCCGATCAGCCCGCCCGTCCAGCGGTGCAGCGTGTCGAGCGTCTTCAGAAGCGGTAGTCCCAACCCAGCGTGAAGGTGCGACCGCGCCCGGCGAAATAGGCGAAGTTGTCGGTCGGCAGCCGCGTGTCGCTGCTATAATCGATATATTGCTTGTTAAAGAGGTTCGCGACCGAAAGGCTGATCCCGCCCAACCCGGTCTGATAACGGACTGAGGCATCGGTGATCTGATAGCCGCCAAAGTCGTTCCGCGGATCGCGCACCAGCCCCTTGAACGTGCGGCTGAGATAATATTGCGTCTGGACCCGCGCCGACACCCGCCCAGCGATGTAGCTCGCGGCCAGGTTCAGGCGATCGGGCGAGATGTTGGTGCCGTCCAAATCGGTATCGACCTTGCCGTCGGGCACCGTGCTCGCATCGTAGCGGCCCGACAAATGGGCGTAACCGACATTGAGCTTGAGCCCTTCAATCGGCATGCGGATGCCCGCATTCAGCTCGATCCCGTGGATTTCGACCCGCTGGCGCTGCACGTCGAAAATGCCGTTGGCCTGCGCAATCAGCAGCTGCCCCTTGTCGCTCGACGACCAGAAATAGGTGACGCTGGCATCGAGCGGCCCCTGCTTCACCTCGACCCCGATCTCGCGATTGTTCGAGATGATCGGGCTGATATCGAGGAAGGTATCGATGTCGACATTGGCGCGATTGACCGCGCGGGTGATGCGGCCGACGTCGGGCACGGTGAAGCCTTCCGCATAGCTCGCATAGGCGCGGATGCCGCTCCACGGTTCGAAGATGATGCCACCGTTGAACAGGACGTCGCTGAACTTGGGCTTCCCGCCCGCGACGGTGACGCCACCCGCCGGCGTCGTGGTCGATGCCAGCGTCGTATAGTCGTCGATCTTGATCTGGACATTTTCCCAGCGCGCGCCGCCCGCCAGGCGCAGCTTCTTGTCGAACAGCGCGAGGTTGAACTGGCCGAAGGGCGCGAGGCTGCGGAAATCGGTCGGCGGAACCCAGATGCGGCCGGTGGCGATCAGCCGCTGCTCGGTCTTGTCGAACAGCGTGTCGAAGCCGCCGGTGAGTGTCAGCGCCTCGAAACCAGGGACGGCGCGTTCATAGCTGATCTTGCCGCCCAGCTTGCGCGACCGGTTCTGCGACTGATCGATCAGCGTGCCGATCGGCGCGAGGCGCACATCCTGGAAGGTGGCGATCGCGTTGACCTCGGCCCCGAAGGTGTCGCGGGTGCGGTTGAAGAAGATCTGGCTGACGAAATTGCCACCGCCCAGCGCCGTGTCCGTCACCGACAGGGCAACGCTTTCGGTGCGGCTGCGCGCGGATTCGCCCGGTGGCGTGCCCTTGATCGCGCTGGTCGGACGCCCGGTGAGGCGATTGCCCGCGATCGCGACATAATCGCCATCGCCCTTCAGCTCGTAACGACTGGCGATCAGGTCGATCCGCCCGGTGCCGCCAAGCTGATAGCCGAAGCGGCCGAACAGGTTCAGCGTCTTCGAATCCTGGGTTTCACCCTGCGTCAGATTGACGCCGATGACGCGGCCATCGCCGTCGAAGAAGGCGCCGCGCTTTTCATAGGCCACGCCGACGCTCGCGTCGAAACGATCCGCCTTATACTGGACGAGCCCCGCGACCTTGCCGCCGGTGCCATCACCGTCGAAGCCGTTATTGGCCGTGCCCTGCACGAGCGCGCGGCCCGAAATACCTTCCTTCTTCGGCGCGCCGACCGTCACCTGATTGACGATGCCGCCGGTGCCGCCAATCCCCTGCAGTGCGTTCGAACCGTAGATCAGCTCGACCCGATCGACGAAGAAGCCATCGATCGTGAAACCGTCGCGGCTGCCGTCGCGCAGCGGGGTGGTCTGCGGGATGCCGTTGATCGCATAGAGCGGCGAACGGCCACGCAACGTTTCGCCCGCACCCGAGAGCTTCTGTCGCGTCGGCGAGAAGGACGGCGTCAGGTTCGACACGGCATCCACCACCGATCCCGAAATCGCGATCTGCTGATCGAGGGCCGCCTTGTCGATCAGGTCGATCGTCAGCGGCAGCGCGTTGACCGGTAGCGCGGAGCGTGCGGCGGTGACGATGATGTCGCTGCCGTCGCCTTGCGCAGCATCCGGCGCGGTCGACTGGGCAGATGCCTGCACGGCGATCGCCAGCGACAGGGCGGAAACCGCAGAACTGATGGTGCGACGCATTTTATATCCCCTTTTGGGGCGCGCCTAACCGATCGACTGCGTTATTGCAATTCATTAGCAAGACAGAACGATCCGATGACCGGCACCCCGAACTTTTGGGATGCCGGCCATCGTCTGCATTCGCTGTTGGAAGCAGCCAGCCGATAGCCTTAGTAGGCCGCCGACAGGGTCAGGAACCACTGGCGTGGCGCGATCGGATAGGCCGAATAGCTGTTGGTCGCCGATCCGATCGAGAGCGACGATGCGCCCTTCTTCTTCGTGATGTTGGTGACGTTGAGCGAGATTTCGGCCTTGCGCAGCGGGATCAGATTTTCGGGGATCTTCGCGGCAATGCGGCCCGACAGCAGGAAGTAGGACTTCACGCTGGCGTCGTTGCTGAACGTCGCGAAGCGGCGGCCGACATAGTCGCCGATCAGTTGCGCTTCGAACGGGCCGACACCGGCGGTGGCGACCGTCTTGTTCATCCACTTGGGCGTGCCGGGCAACTGCTTGCCGCACGTCGGAACGATGCCGTTCACGACCAGGAAACCGCCGATGCAGGTGTTGCTGGCGGCGCCTATGCCCGACGCGGTCGACGTATAGTCGTTCTGATATTTGGCCAGGCTGTACGACACCGCATTGTAGAGCGAGAAGCCCTTGTAGCGCACCGTGAACGCCGCATCGACGCCGTCGGTCTTGACGTCGCCGACGTTTACCAGCGTCGACGTGCCGCCGGTGATGCCGCTGCCCGCGATACCGCCCGGATTGGTCGGGATCGCAAGCAGACGATCGCTGAAGTCGACATGGTAATAATTGACCTGCGCGTTCAGCGAGACGCCGTTGTCGAAGCTGCGGTTCGTGCGCAGGCCGATTTCGTAGGTCCAGCTGCTTTCCGGCTTGCCGTCCTTGGCAAAGGCATCGAACGCCGGCTGGCTGCCCGTGAACCAGGGGCCGCCGCCGCCCGCCAGATAGGCCTGATACTGGCGCAGGTTCTTCTGGACGTTGAAATAGACCTGCTCATGCCCGTTGAAGTCATAGGTCGCGCCGATCGCGGGCAGGAACCAGCGTTTCGTGTTGATCTTGCCTTCGGGCAATGCGGTCGTGCCGCCCAGCGAACCGACGCGCGGCTGCACCGGATAACGGCCGTCGGCCCATTGCGCGCTGGTCTTGAAACCGCCCTGGATCAGCAGCTTTTCGGTCGCCTGCCAGCTGTCCTGAATGTGGAGCTGCAGGTTATAGATGGTCGCATCGCCCTGATATTGCGTGAACAGCGGGGTCATCACGTCGCGCGGGCGGACATAAGGCGTGCTGAGTTCGGGCTGTGCCACGGGCACGGCATACCAGCGGCGCCACTGCGTCGTGCTGTTATGTTCGAACCAGCCGCCCAGTTCGATCTTGTGCGTGCCCAGATCGACGTTCAGCGCCACGATCGCGCCTTCGCGATCGATGCGATATTCGGTGGTGCGGGTGATCAGCCCCGAACCGCCCGTCGCCGCGACCAGCGCCGCGCCGGCGGCGGTCGCCTGCGCCGCGGTGATCCCCGTGCAGGCCGCCGGGCGCACGCCATTGGCGTTCGCGGCGAAGCGGCAATTGGTGGGGATCGTCGCATAGTTCGGATCAAGATAGGGCTGCGCGGTCGTGATCGACTGACCCAGCGGGCCCGCGACGACGCCGGCGCCGTCATTGTGGTGATAATAGCCGGTCGTCGACAGGCGCACCTTGTCGCTCAGATTGGCGTCGTAGCGTAGGTAAGCGAGATAATCGGTGCGCTGCGCATCCGAATAATAGTTGCGATAATTGCTGCCCTCGGCCGCCGGCGAATTGCCCGCAGCGCTCAGATAGGAGGTCCGGTAGGTCGTCAGATCGGGGTAGAAGAAGGGCTTGGTATAAGGCGTGAACAGCTGCACCGCCGTCGCCGTGCCCCCCGCCGATGGCTTGAAGAAGACGGTCGCGTCCTCGTTCGGCTGGGTCATGTCGTTATAGTCGAAATAGGCGGTCAGCTTGCCGACCGAGTCCTCGTGGACGAACTTGGCGTTTGCCTGATAGCCGCCCTGCTTGCCGTTGAAGTCCCACGCGCGGGCGCGCTGGCGGGCGCCCGAGATATAGGCCGAATTGCCGTTGCCGAAGGTGCCGCTGTCGACGCGAACGAAGGTGCGCGCGGTATCGTAGCTGCCGAAGGTGTGCGCGGCCTGGATGCCCATCCGATCGAGCGGATCGGACGAGAAGGTTTCGACCGTGCCGCCCAGATTGCTGTTCGACGGGGTGGCGAGATCGCCCGCACCCGCCGACACGACGACGCGGCTGACATTTTCGGAGATGACCGCGCGCTGCGGCGACAGGCCGTTATAATTGCCATAGCTCTGATCGCCCAGCGGGATGCCGTCCATCGTGTAGCCGAGCTGGTTGGCGGCGAAACCGTGGATGAAGATCTGCGCGTTCTGCTCGTTATAGCCCCACGGATCGGCGGTGATGTAGAGCACGCCCGGCAGCGTCTGGATCGCCTTCAGCGGCGAAACGCCCGGCAGGATCTTCTGGATCTCGGTCTGCGGGATCGCGGTCGCCGATCGCGTCGCCTTGGCGGTGACAAGGATCATCGCATTGGTTTCGACGACGCTCACGCTGTCGGCGCTGTCGTCCACCGCAGGCGCGGTGGCGGATGCGGTCTGCGCGACCGCGGCGTTGGCGTAGAAAAGCGCGCCGGCAAGCGCGAGCAGGCTGGTGGTCGGTCGGATCACAAAGTCCCCCATGAGTGATCGTTGCTGCAATGCAGAACGGAGGACGATGTGCGCCCGGACGATGCCAATCCGACGACGCTTCAGTTACCAATCGGAGACTCAAACGATTCCGAGCAACAATTGAGAAAGGCGCGGACCGGGCACCCTGCCCGACCGCGCCTCCCCCACTTAACCTGCGTTTATTCCTCGCTTTCGGGCGTCAGCCGCTTCACGTCGTCGACCGTTATCGGCGGCGAATAGGCATTGCCGAAATGGCCGCGCACATAGGTCGCGACGCTGGCGATCTGTTCGGGCGACAGCATGCCGTTGAAGGTGGGCATGCCGCCGCGTCCCTTGACGATCGTGCTGACCATCCAGTCGGCATCGGCCAGCTTGGCATTCTTCGCCAGCGCCGGGATCGCCGCCGCGCCCGAACCGCCCTCGCCCGCCGGCATGTGGCATGCCTGACAGACTTCGCGATAGACGGCCTCCCCGGTCGCCCCGCCCGCGCCCGGATCGTGCCCCGACGTGTCGCCCGTCCCCTGCGCGAACACGCCGGCGGCGGAAGCCAGCGCCGCGGTGGCGATCACCGCGAGGACGGCTTTGCGCTGCTTGTCCATGCCCCGCATCACGCAGCCTGCGCCATTGCGTGGAGCCGCTGGATCGCGTCGAGCGAGGAGAGCAGCGACGCCTCCATCCACGCGCCGATATAAGACGCATGTTCGCCGGCCAGGACGAGGCGGCCATCGATCTTCACCAGGTTCTGATAATGCGCCTTGCGCGCCTCGTCGTTCCAGCTGGTCGCACAGGCCGCGATCCAGGGGAGCCGGCTCCACGCCACCGCGGTGCCGTTCATAAACTCCTTGCGATAGCTTTCGGGGTGGAAGACCGAACCCTGCTTCAGCGCCTCTTCGACGCGCTGTTCCGGGGTCATGCCGCCGAAGGCATAGGCCGCCGCGCCGCCCGCATAGGCGCCCAGCAGCACCGCCGGCCCCTTCTTGAAGAAGCCCCAGCTGGGATAGCTCAGCTGCGAGATCGACTGGTTGGTGAAGCTGTGCCCGCCATAGATCTTCTCATCCTCCTCCCAGAAGCGGCGCTTCATTTCGAGACCGACCTTGCAGGACGAATGATAGGGCACGCCCTTGATGGCGGCGATCATCTCGGGGCTGGCCTGCACCTCGATCTGGCTCAGGATCGTCAGCGGGATCGTGCAGACGCAATAGTCGGCCGATGCCGTCTTGACCGCGCCACCCTTCGACAGATCCTCATAGCTGATCGTCACGCCGCTGTCGGACTGCGCGATCTTGGTCACCTTGGCATTGTAGGTGATCATGCCGGGCAGCTGCTTGGCGAAGCCCTTGCCGATCATGTCCATGCCGCCGACCGGCTGGAACATCGAGGTCTGCATCACATTGTTGAAATAGAAGGCGTTCGTCATCCACATGCGTGGATCGAGCACGTCGGTAAGCCCGTACGGCTCCGACGGGATCGGCGCGCCGTTGACGCCGCCGCCCGGCGGACGATCATAGCCGCGCGACGACGAGGTGCGCAGGCTTTTGACGTACTTCATATCCTTGTCGAGGATGCCCCAGCCCTTCATGGCTTCGAGCAGCTTGTCCTTGTCCTCCTTGGTCACGCTGTCGTCGAGCGCGCCCTTGTTCACCGCCTTGGCGAGCAGTTCGGCGACATGGCCCTTGAAGTCGGCGCCGACCGCGCCGTAGCGCACCGGCTTACCGCCGAACGCCTTGCTGCTGTGGACATAGCCATTGTGGTTGATCTGGACGAACGGCTCCAGCGCGACGCCGAATTCCTGGCAGTAATGCAGCACCGCCTCGTGGTGATATGGGATGCGCCACGGGCCGGGGTTCAGATAATTGCCGGGCGAGAAGCCGACCTTCTGCACCGCGCCGCCGATTTCCTGAATGACGTCGCCACCACGCACCGTCCAGTTACGGCCGCCGGGGCGGTTCTGATATTCAAGCAGCCGGACCTTGTAGCCCGCCTTCATCAGCTCATAGGCGGCGAGCATGCCCGCAAGGCCCGCGCCGAGGACAAGGACCGAAGCCCCCTTCTTCGCACCGCTCAGCTTGGGCGGGCCGCGGAACTGGCTCGGCTCAGCATGCCCCATCGCGGTCATCGCATGATAGAGCGCCGCCGCACCGCCGGCCTTGCCGATCGCGGTGAGAAGCTGACGGCGGCTGGGAACGAACGCGCCGGCCGGGGACGAAGTGGGATCGGTCATCAATGGCTCCGCAGGAAGCTTGGTTGCTATTCTCCTTATTCCGCCTGCGTTTCGGGGATCGTCATTGCGACCTTATCGTTGCCGGCCATCTTTCATCAGAATCGATGACGTGACCTGTCAGGAAACGTGCGAGCAAAGTTGCTGCAACGCAATACGGTTCGTGGGCGATGCGACGAATTGTGGTGCCCGATGCCCGATTGCGACACTTTCTCCCCCATTCGGAGGGGGGCCGACCCGAACACACTTTGTTACTTGTCGCCCCCGCAGGCGCCGCCTTAGGCTGGGTGTCGAGTGGGGGTATCGTAATGGGCATTTCGACGATGATCGTCGCGATGCTCGCGGCCGGAGTTGCGGACGCGGGCGCGCCAAGAATGCTGTCGCCCGGCGTCGCCGCGCAGGGCACGATCGCAACGGCATCGCCCCGCGATGAGGAAGGACGCCCCTTCGGCTGCTTCGCGCTGATGACCAAGCCGGGCGAACATTACGACATCCGCATGAATGCGCAGGGCTTTGCCGGCGAAGTCCGCGTGGCGCGAGGGGCGCGATGCGATGCCGCCGCGCTCCAGCGCAAGGAGGGCGCGCGCTTCACCCTGGCGGCGGCGGGCGGCCGATATCTTCTGATGGCGCGGGGCGCGAGCGCGAACAGCCGGGGCGGATATTCGCTGATCGCCACGCCCAAGATCGTGCCCGTCGCCCAGGCAGAACCGGATCCCCAACCCGCTCCGATCGCCAACGCGGAGCCCGTAGTCGAAGCTGCACCGTCGACGCGCGCCGGCAAGGATCGCAAGGCGCTGATGATGGCGCAGGTCGAGCAGCGCCGCGCCGTAGTGGAGGCCGCACGGCAGGCCGAGGAGGAGCGCCGCCGCCTTGCGGAAGAACAACGCCGGTTGGCCGAAGAACAGGCGCGTGCCGAGCGCGAAGCGCAACTCGCCGCGGAGGCGAACCGTCCCGACAATACGGGCATGATCATCGGCGCATTCATGGGCGCGCTCAACAGCGGCCTGCAGGACATGGCCCGCCAACAGGCCGCCGATCGCGCCCAGCAGGCGGCATTCAACGCGCAGCAGGCGCAGATCCGCGCGCGCCTGCAAGCCGAACAGGCGCAACGCCAGGCCGCCGCCGAAGCATCGCGCCGCGCGGTCGAGGCGCGTCAGGCGGCGCAGGCGCAGGCCCAGCGCGATGCCGTCGCCAACAACGCCCGCATCCTTGCCGCGCGGCAGGCCAATGCGTCGGGGCGGCCGGCACAGCAGAGCAGCGTCCAGCAAATGCCCACCGCAGCGCCGCCCGCCCGGATGGCGAGCGCGAATACGACAGTGCGCTCCGTGCCGCAAACTGCGGTTCGCGCCACGCCGCAGACGACTGGCCCATCGGGCGCGAGCTTTGTGCCTCCGGTTCCCAGCACGCCGCCCCCTGCCCCTGTCCGGCAAGCGCAGCGCCCCGCCCCGCCGCCGCCCAAAAGCTATCCCCCGGTGCCCGAAGCGGTGTCGGTGTGCATCTCGAGGGGCGAAGGACGCTATACCTGCTTCCACTCCTCGAGTTCGCCGGGACATGCAGTCGGTCCCAACGCCGGGCCTGGATATGAAACACCCGAAAAATGGCTGCGCTGGGTGGGCAATTGCAGCACGCCCGGCCCGGCCTTGCATCTGAACGATGGCGGGATCGCCTGGGGCTGCGGCTATGGCGTGTCGGGCGATCTGGTCGACGCTGCGGTGACATCAGGCACGCAGGTCCAGGGACGCGGGACATTTTATTGCGGTCGTGACGAACAATATTGCCGCCGGCGGACGCCGACGGGAACGCGCTGAGAACGGGGGAATGACGGTGACGAGCATTTGGGCGATGCGGATCGGTGCGCTCCTGCTGTGGTGCGCCATTCTGGTATCTGGCACGGCCCCCGCCTCCGCCGCCGAGGCCCCCGCCGAACCGCCGGCGATTGCCGGACTGACGCTGGGCAGCGCGATCGGCGGCGACAAGAATGCCAACACACGCTGGGGTTCGAACGCCGCAGCGCGCTACTTCATCGAATTGCTGCGCGAGAAGCTGACCGGCGGACGCAACCGGCTCGATGTGGAGATGATTTCGCAAAGCCTGACGAACTCGCAAATCCGATACAAGGTGACCACGCCCGACGGCCAGGTGATCTTTGACGAGAATATGCCCACCGCCATTCCGATGCCCTTTTTCGACGATGGCGGGAAAGGCGCTGTGCGCCAGTCGCTTGTAGATTTCGCGAGGGCCTATGCGGAGGTGCAAGCTGGCGGCGTTCGCAAGCCGACCGAACGGACGGTCGCATCAATGGCTGGCAAGGGTTTCCTGGGCGCAGCTACAACCCACTTCAATCCTCTCGGTTTCAGCGCCGCTGGCGACTATGTAATGAGCCTCTATGCCGGAGGCCCAGCGGCGAGCGCCGGCCTCCAGCAGGGTGACCTGATGACATCGATCGGCGGGCAGAAGCTCAACAGCGCCAAGACCCTGGTCGAGATCGTCGCGGAAATGGCCCCCGGCACCTCCGTACCTGTCGAGATCAAACGCGGCGATCAGGTGATGACGATCAATGTGACGCTCGGCGCTTGGCCGTCGGAAAAGGACCTGAAGGACGACAAGCCCGCGACCATTTTGGATTGGCCGGGCGCCGCCGGTCAGGCGGGCCAGATCACGATGAAGATGAACCCGGCCGAATGGACGCAGACCGACCCGGACCTCGTCAGCCAATGCTATCGCTTCCCGACCACCAAGAACAGCCAGTGGACGTTCGAAACCTGGGCCGAGGCGAAGCAGCCCGGTCTCCTCATTTTCATCGTTGCGGGCGACGACTGTTCAACGGCGACGCCTGTGGCCGGATCCGGCATGTCTCGCAACAACGGATACTTCGTCAGCTATGGCAGCTTTGTCGCCGGCGGCGGCCCCTATCTGGCGCGGATCAGCATGCCGCTTACGTGGCAGGGTAAACCGGTCAGCTTAGGCAAACTGAACGCCGCGCTTACCCGAGGAAAGGACAATATCGTCGGCGCCGTCGCGACCGCCGAGCAACTGCGCACCGCCGCCGTCAAGAAGATCGAATCGAGCGAGGATGGGCGCACCAGCGCGTCGATGATCGCGCCGACCGCGCCGGCACGCGCGCGAGGCGCCGTCATTCAGGATTGCGAACTGTGTCCGGCGATGGTCGTGCTGCCTGCGGGCAGCTTCACGATGGGATCGACCTCGGCTGAGATGGACCGCAAGCCTAATGAGGGGCCGACCCGCACCGTGCGGATCGCCAATGCCTTCGCGATGGGCAAATATGAAGTGACCTTCGACGAATGGGACGCCTGCGTCGCCGAAGGCGGCTGTGCGCGTGTCGCCGACAATGGTTGGGGCCGTGGCAAGCGCCCGGTCGTCAACACGACATGGTTCGACGCGCGCCGCTATGTCGAATGGCTGAGCAAGAAGACGGGCAAACGTTATTTCCTGCCGTCCGAGGCCGAATGGGAATATGCGGCGCGCGCGCGGACATCGACGCCGTGGAACACCGGCGACGCGGTCCTGACCGACGACGCCAATATCCTCGACAGCTATAAGCAGACAGTACCGGTCGGCGGCTTCCCGCCCAACGCCTTCGGCTTGTACGACATGCACGGCAACGCATCCGAATGGACGCTCGATTGCGTCGACGTCGGCTATTTCGGCGTCGGCAGTGACGGCGCGCCCAACATCACCCCCGGCTGCCCGATGCGGGCGGTGCGCGGCGGCAGTTTCCACAACGAACCCGCCGACGTGCGCAGCGCCCGCCGCATGGCGGTCGCCGCCGAAGTCAAAAGCACGTCATCGGGCTTCCGCGTGGCGCGGGCTTTGTAAGAAAGCCCGCTAGCGCCGCCCCTTCGCGGCCTTCGCCTTGCGGGCATTGCCGTAACGCGTCGTGCGCGTGCCCGGCTTGCCGCCGGTAGCGTGCGCCTTGACCGGGGCGTAATGCTCGTCGACCGGCAGGCCGAGTTCTTCCTGCTCCAGCTTGCGGATCTCGTCGCGCAGGCGGCCGGCCTCCTCGAACTCCAGATCGGCGGCGGCGGCGCGCATCTTGGCTTCGAGTTCCTCGATATACGCGCGCAGATTGTGGCCGACCATGTGGGGCCGGTCCTCCAGCCCCGTGTCGACCGTCACCTGATCCTTCGACGCCAGATGGCCGACGATGTCGGTGATGTTGCGGCGGATCGTTTCCGGCGTGATGCCATGTTCAGCATTGTACGCCTGCTGCTTCTCGCGGCGGCGCTGCGTTTCCGCCATCGCGCGTTCCATCGATCCGGTGATGCTGTCGGCATAGAGGATCACGCGCCCGTCGACGTTACGCGCCGCGCGGCCGATCGTCTGGACCAGCGAGGTTTCGGAACGCAGAAAACCTTCTTTGTCCGCATCGAGGATCGCGACGAGGCCGCATTCGGGAATGTCCAAACCTTCGCGCAGCAGGTTGATGCCGACCAGAATGTCATAGACGCCCAGCCGCAGGTCGCGGATCAGCTCGATACGCTCCAGCGTCTCGACGTCCGAATGCATGTAACGGACCTTGAGACCCGCCTCGTGCAGATATTCGGTCAGATCCTCGGCCATCCGCTTGGTGAGCGTGGTGACGAGGATGCGATAGCCCTTCTTCGCCGTCTCACGCGCTTCGTGAACGAGGTCGTCGACCTGGCTTTCAATCGGGCGGATTTCGACCGGCGGATCGATCAGGCCGGTCGGACGGATCACCTGTTCGGCAAAGACGCCGCCGGTCTGCTCCATTTCCCAATTGCCGGGGGTTGCGGAGACATAGACGGTCTGCGGGCGCATCACCTCCCACTCGTTGAAGCGCAACGGGCGGTTGTCGATGCAGCTGGGCAGGCGGAAGCCATATTCGGCGAGCGTGATCTTCCGCCGGTGATCGCCCCGCGCCATGCCGTTGATCTGGCCGATCGTCTGATGGCTCTCGTCGATAAAGAGAAGCGCATTGTCGGGCAGATATTCGAACAGGGTGGGCGGCGGCTCACCGGGCATGCGGCCGGTGAGGAAGCGGCTGTAATTCTCGATCCCCGCGCACGAACCGGTGGCGGCGATCATCTCCAAATCGAAATTGGTGCGCTGCTCCAGCCGCTGCGCCTCCAGCAATTTGCCCTCAGCCTGAAGTTCCTTCAGCCGCTCGGTCAGTTCGAAGCGGATCGCCTCGCTCGCCTGCTTCATCGTCGGCCCCGGCGTAACATAGTGGCTGTTCGCGAACACCCGGACCGAATTGAGGCTCGCCGCCTTCTTGCCGGTGAGCGGATCGAACTCGACGATCTCCTCGATCTCATCCCCGAAGAAGGCGACGCGCCACGCGCTATCCTCATAATGCGAGGGGAAGATTTCGAGATTGTCCCCGCGCACGCGGAAATTGCCGCGCCCGAACGCGGCGTCGTTGCGCTTGTACTGGAGCGCGACGAGCTTCCTGATGATCTCGCGCTGATCGACCGTCTGGCCCTTCTTCAGATCGAAGATCATCGCCGAATAGGTTTCGACCGAACCGATACCGTAGAGGCACGAAACCGACGCGACGATCAGCACGTCGTCGCGTTCGAGCAGCGATCGGGTGGCCGAATGGCGCATCCGATCGATCGCCTCGTTCACCGAGCTTTCCTTCTCGATATAGGTGTCCGACCGCGGGACGTACGCCTCCGGCTGGTAATAGTCGTAATAGCTGACGAAGAATTCGACCGCATTGTCGGGGAAGAATTGCTTGAACTCTCCGTACAGCTGCGCGGCGAGAATCTTGTTGGGCGCGAGGACCAGCGCAGGGCGCTGCAGCCGCTGCACAACGCTCGCCATCGTGAAGGTCTTGCCCGAACCGGTGACGCCCAGCAGCACCTGATCGCGCTCCCCCGCCTCCGCCTGCGACACCAGTTCGGCGATCGCGGTCGGCTGGTCGCCCGACGGCTCGTACTCGGACACGAGCTTGAACGCCTTGCCGCCCTCAGTCTTTTCGGGGCGCTCGGGGCGGTGCGGGATGAAGCTTTGGCCGGTATCCGGCTCGTCGAGTGTGGTGCGGATCTGGATGACCATGACGCCAATATGGGGCACGGACGCCTTTTGTTCCACCCATCAAAATCGATTTGTCGCAGGCAGGCGCGGCGATAGGGTGCGGCGATGGATCCGCTGCTCACCTTCGACGATCGCGACGGCGCCCCGCGCTTCGAAGAGGCGCAGTGTCGGGCAGCAGGCGCCGGCCTGGCGGAGCACTATCGGACAGCCGAGCCCTTCCCGCATATCGTGATCGACGGCTTCCTCGATCCCGCGATCCTGCGCACCGTCGCCGCCGCCTATCCCGATCGCGCCGACAAATCGGCGTTCGACCGCGATCAGGAGCGGCGCAAATATCAATATGCGCCCGAGGAGATCGACGATGCGCGGGCGCGAAACCTGCTGGCGCAACTCAATGCCCGCCCCTTCCTCGCTTTTCTGGAGGAACTGACCGGGATCGCCGGGCTGGTGCCCGATCCCTATTTCACCGGCGGCGGGCTGCACGAGACTCTGACCGGCGGGCATCTGGGCGTGCATGCCGATTTCAACGTCCACCGGATCATGCGGCTGGAGCGGCGGCTGAACCTGCTCATCTACCTGAACGACGATTGGCGGCCCGAATGGGGCGGCGATCTGGAATTGTGGGACAAGGCGATGACCGGGCCGGTGGCAAGCATCGCGCCGGTGCTGGGACGCGCGGTGATCTTCAACACCGCGCTCGACAGCTTTCACGGCCATCCGAGCCCGCTCGCCTGCCCACCCGATCGATCGCGCCGGTCGATCGCGACCTATTATTACACCGCCCCCGAACACGGCGTCGCCAGCCTGCCCAGCCGCACCACCAATTTTCGCATGCGGCCGGGCACCGACGATCGACCCGATCGCCGGGTCGCTTTCGAACATTTCGTCCGCGATTGGATACCCCATCGTCTCCAGCCGCTCGCGCGCCGCCTGAATCGCTTTCGCTGACGTCGGCGGGCCGATATGGTCCCCGGCAAAAGAGATAGCTGAAAAGGGATCGAGGATGCGCGCTGCAGTCTATATGTCGGCCGATGTGCCGCTGGTGATCGAACGGGTCGACGATCCGACGCCGAAGGCCGGACAGGCGATCCTGCAGGTGGCGGGCGCAGGCATCTGCGGATCCGACCTGCACATGAAGCAGCTCAACCGCATGCCCAAGGGCACGATCTTCGGCCACGAATTCGCCGGATCGATCGTGGCGCTGGGCAGCGACATGGACGGCTGGAAAGTCGGCGAGCGCGTGACCGCCCTGCCCGTTCTTTCGTGCAAGAATTGCGCGGCGTGCGATGCCGATCTGCCGTCTTTGTGCACCGGCGTCGCCTTCATCGGCGCGCGACCCGATCGGCCCGGCGCCTATGCCGAATATGTCGCGGTCGATCGGCACATGCTCCAGCGCCTGCCCGAAGGCGTGTCGTTCATCGAAGGCGCGATGGTCGAGCCGCTGGCGGTCGCGCACCACGCAGTCGAGATGGCCGGGGTGAAAAGCAACAGCACGGTCCTGATCATGGGCCTCGGCCCGATCGGTGCGGCGACGGCCCTGTTCGCGCGGATGAAGGGCGCGCGGCATGTGGTGGTCAGCGAGCCAAGCCCGGTTAGGCGCGCGCTGGCGATCGATCTGGGCGCGACCGCGGTGATCGATCCCAAGAGTGAGGACGTCTCCGCGCGCTTCGCCGCGATCACCGGCCGCGCGCCGGAAATCGTGTTCGAATGTGTCGGCAATCCGGGGCTGCTCAAGCAGGCGGTCGGCTATGCCGGCGTGCGCGGCCAGGTGGTCGTGGCGGGTGTGTGCATGGGCGACGACGCGATCAACCCGCTCGCGGCGCTCGGCAAGGAAGTCACGATCAAGTTCAGCCAGGCTTATGGCGAGGGCGATTTCGCGGCGGTGATCGATGCGATCGCGCGGCGGCGGATCGATGTCGCGCCGATGCACAGCCGATCGGTCGGCTTCGACGCCTTTCCCGCTGCGTTCGAGGAACTGGGCAAGGCGCCGAAGGACTGCAAGATCCTGCTGGATCCGAGCCTGTCGTGACGGCCCCCGCCCCCTTCCGCTTCGCCGCGGAGGCGGCGATGATCGAAGACCTCAAGGCGCGTCTGGCCAATAGTCGCGCGGCGCCCGTCGCGGTCGATCCGGATGGCGGCATGGGGATCGCGCCGGTCGATCTGGCGCGGCTCAAGGCCGGGTTCGAGGCGTTCGATTGGGCGGCGTTCGAGGCGCGGGCGAACCGGCACCCCGCCTTCACCCTGCCGATCCGCGGGCAGACGACCCACTTCGTCCGCGTGACGACGGGCGCGGCGGCCGATCGCCTGCCGTTGCTGCTGCTCCACGGCTGGCCGGGTTCCTATCTCGAGTTCGGCGACGCGATCGATCTGCTGATCGCCAGCGGCAAGCCACTCGACATCGTCTGCCCGTCGCTGCCCGGCTACGGTTTTTCGACCCGCGATCTCGAAAGCGACCTGCCGCCGCGCGGGATCGGCGACGTGATGGTCGATCTGATGGCCGCGCTCGGCCATGATCGCTTCGTCGTGCAGGGCGGCGACTGGGGCAGCGTGATCGCGTCCGAAATGGGCCGGTTCCACGCGGACAGGCTGATCGGCGTCCACGTGAACATGGTGCCGATGATGGTGATGCCCGGCGACCCGATCCGCGAGACCGCGACCGAGACGGAAAAAGCGTGGATCGCGCGCAGCGATCGGATGCGGATGGACGGTTCGGGCTATCAGGCAATTCAGGGCACGCGACCCCAAACGCTGGCGGTCGGCCTCGCGGATTCGCCGCTGGGCCTGCTCGCGTGGATCGGCGAGAAGTTCATCGCGTGGAGCGGGCGCGACGCGGCCGGCAAGCCGCTGGCGCGCGACCAGCACATCCTCGACGGAGTCGCGCTCTATTGGGCGACCAATTGCATCGGCAGTTCGGTGCGGCTGTACCGCGACATGTTCCGCAATCCGTCGAGCCAAGCACCGATCACGCCGCCCTGCGGGATCGCCAACTACCCCTATGAGATCATGAAGTCGCCGCGTTCGATCGTCGAGCCGCGCTATAACATCGTCCATTGGGCAGAGCCGGAGATGGGCGGGCATTTCGCGGCGATGGAGGTGCCCGACCTGTTCGTCGCGGATCTGCTGGCCTTTCTGGAGAAGCTGCCATGATCGTGCGCAAGCCGAAGATCGACTTCACCGATGCCCTGCCCCACTGGGCGCCCAACCGCGCCTTCGTGCAGATCAGCAACGCGACCTCGACCGGGCTGGTGCCGATCGAAACCTATCTCAACAAGGTCGTGACGCGCGTTGCCGACAAGCATGGCGATGCCGCACTGAAGGCGGACGCCGCTTTGTTCTGCGCGCAGGAAGGCAATCACTATCGCCAGCACCGCGCCTTCAACAAGGCGCTCTATGGCCGCTATCCCAAGGTGCGCGACTATGAAGCCGCGCTCAACGCCGACTATGATCGCTTCCTCGCCGAAAAGCCGCTCGTGTGGAACGCGGCCTATTGCGAGGGCTTCGAAAGCGTCGGCATCGTCTATGCGCGTTTCCTGTTCGAGGAAGCGGACGACCTGCTCGAAGGCGCGGACGAGCGGCTGGTGCGGCTGTGGAAATGGCATCTGGCCGAGGAATTCGAGCATCGCACCGTCTGCTATGACGTGTTGAAGGCGGCGGGCGGCGGCTATGTCGATCGGATCAAGGGTCTGTTCGCCGCGATCCGCCACCTGATGGCGCACAGCCGCCGCGTCGCCGATTATATGCTGGCGGTCGACCGCGCCGACATGACCGAAGCGGAACGCGCGGCCTCGATCGCCGAGGAGGCCGAATATCGCGCGCGGCGCAAGAAATCAGGGCAGCGCGAGATGCTCAAGCTGCTCTCCCCCTTCTACGATCCGCGCAAGAAGCCGCAGCCGCGGGGCAGCGCGGAATATCTTGCGGCGATGGCCAATTAGATCCTCCCCCGGCGGGGGAGGTGGCAGTCCGCAGGACTGACGGAGGGGTATTGGCCGGCAGCGAACCGCCCGGCCTCAAATACCCCTCCACCGCTTCGCGGTTCCCCTCCCCCTCCGGGGGAGGATTTGTGCGGTGTGACGCCGCGCACTTGCACCGCCATCGCCACGCGCTAGGGTCGCGCCAGCTTTGGGGTGAAGGTGCCGATGAACCGCTTTCGTATCTGTCTGACGATGTTGCTGGCCACCGCGCCGGCGGCCGCTTTCGCCGATGGCTTCGCGCCCGGCCAATGGTCGCACTGGACCGACATGGTCAGCGCCGAAGTGCCGGGCGTGCCGCAATGGGTGGTCAAGATGTTCGCGGGCAACAGCAAGCGGAAGAGCTGCTTCACCGCCGCTCAGGCCACCAGCCGCCCCGAAGCGCTGCTGACGCAGGATGACGCCGCGGTGTGCAAGCCGCGCAAATTCGCGATGGAGGGCGGCAAGTTCGTCTATGACACCTTCTGCACCAACAAACGCTTCCCCGATGGGTTGATGATCGCATCGAAGGGCACCTACACGCCCAACAGCTATACGATCGCCACCACATCGACAGGCACCAAGGACGGAAAACCCGTGAAGATCATCACCACTGGCGGCGGACAGCGGACCGGCGCGTGCAAATAAGCGCCCCCATCGACCTCGACGCCTATCTCGCGCGCATCGGCCTGGGCCTCGTTCCCGAGGCGGATGCCGCCGGCCTTGCCGCCGTGCAGCGCCAACACCGGCTGTCGATCCCGTTCGAAAATCTCGACGTCCGGCTGGGGCGCGGAATCAGCCTCGATCCCGAGCATGTGTTCGAAAAGCTCGTCCACAAGCGGCGCGGCGGTTATTGTTTCGAACAGAACCAGCTGTTCCTGCGCGCGCTGACCGCGATCGGATTCGACGCGCGGCCGCTGCTCGCGCGGGTGTGGCTGATGGCGGACGGCGTGCCGCCCAAGACGCACACGCTGAACCTCGTCACGATCGACGGGATGCAATGGATCGCGGATGCGGGCTTCGGCGGCAGCTATTCGCCGCCGATGCCGCTGATCGCCGGGCCGGAAGTCGAGGCGCCCGACGGTTCGCGCTATCGCCTGTCGACCCATGAGGATCATGGCTGGTTCCTCGAGCGCAAGGGCCATCCCGCGCTCACCGACGGGCGCACGCTCCTCGATGAGTGGCAGCCGCAATACAGCTTCACGCTGGAACCGGTGGCGAGCGCCGATCTGGAGATGGCGAACCACTGGACCTCGACGCGCCCGGAAACGCGCTTCACGACCCTGTCGGTCGTCAGCCTCGTCCTCCCCTCGGGCTTCGCGAGTCTGACCGACACGCATTACACCCGCCGCAACGGCGACCAGCATGTCGAGGCCGAGATCGAGAGCGCGACCGCCTATCGGTTGCGGCTCAACTTCGTGTTCGGGATCGTGCTCGATGAGGTCGAGGTAATGGGATTGGGGCTGTTCGAGTGAGCGCAAAGCCCGCACCCCGCCACGCCGTCCGCTCGGTCGTCGGCGGGTCGCTGGGCAATCTGGTCGAATGGTATGACTGGTACGTCTATTCGGCTTTCTCGCTCTATTTCGCCAAGAGCTTCTTCCCGCAGGACGATCCGACCGCGCAATTGCTGTCGACCAGCATCGTCTTCGCGATCGGCTTCGTCATGCGGCCGCTAGGCGGCTGGGTGCTGGGCCTTGCCGCCGACAAATATGGACGCAAAGCGGCGCTGACCTGGTCGATCATGCTGATGTGCGCAGGATCGCTGATCATCACCTGCTCGCCCACTTATGCCAGCATCGGAATCTGGGCGCCGATCCTGCTGACCGTCGCGCGCATGGCGCAGGGCCTAAGCCTGGGCGGCGAGTTCGGGACGGCGGCGACCTACCTGACCGAGATCGCGCCGCCCGAGAAACGCGGCTTCTGGTCCAGCTTCCAATATGTGACCCTGATCGCGGGGCAATTGCTCGCGCTCGGCCTGCTCGTGCTGCTGCAGTTCGTATTCCTGACCGAAGCGCAGCTTGAGGAATGGGGCTGGCGCTTCGCCTTCGCGACCGGCGCGGTGCTGGCGGTGAGCGTATTCTGGCTGCGGCGCGGGATCGACGAGACCCCGGACTTCGTCGAGGAGTCCACGGGCGAGCGCAAGAAGGGCGGCTTCCTGACGCTGATCCGCGAACATCCCAAGCAGGTCGCTCTGGTGTTCGGCCTGTCGATCGGCAGCAATGTCAGCTTCTACGCCTTCACCACCTACATGCAGAAATATCTGGTCGCATCGGCAGGCTTCGCGAAGGACAAGGCGTCGCTGGTCTGCTCGGCCGCGTTGATCTTCTACATCGTGATCCAGCCGATGCTGGGCGCACTATCCGATCGGGTCGGGCGCAAGCCCCTGCTCTACTGGACCTGGGTGATGGGTGTGCTGACTACGGTGCCCCTGTTCACCGCGATCGGCGCGGCGGGCAGCGGAACGGCCGCCTTCTTCCTGATCTGCGCAGCCTATCTGGTCATTTCTGGATCGAGCGCGACGAGCGCGGTGGTGAAGGCGGAGATGTTCCCCCCGCATGTCCGCGCGCTGGGCGTCGGCCTGCCTTATGCGATCAGCCAGGCGTTTTTCGGGGGAACCGCGGAATCGGTGGCGCTCGGCTTCAAGAGCGCGGGCTATGAAGCGGCGTTCTTCTGGTATGTTGCCGGGTGCATGGGCGTGGCTTTGGTCACGACCCTGTTCGTGCCAGAGACCGCACCGCGGAAAGCACCTCAGCGGATCGCGTAAACCAGTTTGAATTCCTTGCCGTGAATGCGGATCGTGCCCTTCTGCGGGGCATGATCCGTCGACGTTTCGACAACGGGTTCTTCGGCCGGCGCACCCGCCGCAAGCGGGGCGAGCATGATCACGCCACCGAGTCCAAGTCCCCCTGCCATCGCCAGAGCCAGTCGCATCGTCGTCACCTCCCAAGTGAACGCCAGATGAATCGCACGAAGGCGCGGCAGGTTCCGCCGCTAAGGCACTGTTTCGAATCCTATTTCGGAACGTCCCAGCTCTGGCCGGGCAGAAGGGTGCGGAATCGCGACGGATCGATGCGGCGCGCACGGACCACGCGGGCAAGTTCCGCGCGCGGTTCGTCCATCGCCTCCTCGGTCAACTGGAAGGTGCCCCAATGGATGCCCAGCGCCTGCCGCGCGGCCAGTTGCTGGAACACCGTGGTCGACTGCTGCGGATCGATATGGTTGCCGCTGAACACATCGCGCGGATGGTAGGCGCCGATCGGCAGGATCGCGAGACGATAGGGTCCATGCTTCGCCGTTTCGCGCACCCAGGCGCCGTCGCCCCAGCCGGTATCGCCCGCGAAGAAGATGTTGCCGCCGGGCAGTTTCAACGTGAAGCCGCTCCACAACGCACGGTTGCGATCCGATCCCCACCGCGAGCCCCAGTGATGCACGCGCTCGACGATCACCGAGACGCCCGACCGCACCGGCACCCCCCCGCCCCAGTCGCGCGTGACCGACGCGATGTCGCGATCCTTCAGCAGCGTATCGTTGCCCAGGCTGGTGAAGATCAGCGGCCGATCGCGTCTCCACAGCGCCTCGATCGTGTCGAGGTCCATATGATCGTAGTGATTGTGGCTGATCAGGATCAGATCGATCGGCGGCAGATCGCCCAGCCGCACGCCCGGCGCGCGGGTGCGGACCGGGCCGGTGATGCCGAGCGGCCCGACCCGGTCGGCCCAGACCGGATCGGTCAGGATATTGAGCCCCTGCGTCTGGATAAGGACGGTCGCATGGCCGATCCAGATGACGCGCAGATCGTCGCCCGCGACGCGTGCCGCCGGTTTCGTCTGACGAACCGGCGCCGACTTCGGCCAGCCGGGGCCGGGCGCGCCGGTGATTGCGCGCCAGATCCGCGCCGGCGTCATCACCTTCTGCGATCCGCCGCTGCCGAACTGTCCCTCCGGGTTGAAGAAACGCTGGCCGTCGAAATGATCGCTGACGGGGCCGCTATAATAGGTGCGGTCGAGTAAGGACGGCAGCACGAAGCGTGCGGCAAGGCCAAGTGCGATCAGGATGCCGAGGATGATGGCCGCGCGGCGCATCCATTTCGATCGCGTTGCGCGCATCCCACTTCCTCCGCATGATGCGGGCTATGCACCGCATCCTTTTCGCCATAGCCGCTCTTATCGCCACGGACGCGCAGGCGCAGCCTGTTGTTCCGGCAGCGGTTCGACAGCCCTTTACCGCCACCGCGGTGGGGACGCCGAGCATTGAGGGGCTGGCCGATCGCGCAACCGGGCGCGCCGTCACCGCCGATGATCCGGTGCGGATCGCGTCGATCTCCAAGCTGGTCGTCGCGATCGGCGTGCTGCGGCTGGTCGAGGCGGGCAAGCTCGATCTCGATGCCGATGTCTCGCAGGCGCTCGGCTGGCAGGTGCACAACCCCGCCTTCCCCGACGCGCCAATCACGCTGCGGCTGTTGCTGTCGCACCAGTCCTCGCTGACCGACGCGGCGGATTATGTGCTGCCCTTCGATCGCACCGTGCGCGCGCAACTCGCCGATCCGAAGGCGTGGGATCGGGATCACAAGCCCGGCAGCTTCTTCCGCTACACCAACCTCAACTTCCCCGTCGTCGCATCGGTGATGGAGGCCGCGACGGGCGAACGCTTCGACCTGTTGATGAAGCGGCTCGTGCTCGATCCGATGGGGCTTAAGGGCTGCTACAACTGGGCAAGTTGCGACGATGCGACGATCGCCCATGCGGTCGTCCTGTACGACGCCGCGGGCAAGCCGGTGCGCGACGACGATCATGGTCAGCGCCCCGCCTGCACGATCGTCCCCGCCGCCGATGGCGATTGCGATCTCACCCACTGGCGCGCGGGCTGGAACGGGGCAAGCTTCTCGCCGCAGGGGGGGCTGCGCATCTCGATGCGCGATCTCGCGAAGATCGGGCAGATGCTGCTCAACGACGGGCGATCCGGCGGCAGGCGCATCCTGAGCAAAGCGTCGGTCGATCTGCTGCTCGCGCCCCTATGGACCTATGACGGCGCCAATGGCGTGACCGGCGAAAGCACCCCCGGCACGATCTGCCGCTACGGCCTCGCCAGCCAGACGCTCGCAACGCAGCGGGACGGCTGCCGCGAGGATGTGTTCGGCGACGGCATCCCCCGCGTCGGCCATGCGGGCGAGGCCTATGGCCTGCGATCCGGCCTGTGGATCGATCGGGACGCCAAGACCGGGGTCGCCTATTTCGTGACCGCCGTGCCCGACGATGCACCGTCGGGCGCGCATTCGAACTTCACCGCCGCCGAAGAACGGATGGCGACGGGCAGGTAACTCTCGTCATCCCGGCGGAGGCCGGGATCTCAGCGAGCATCTAGATGCCAGTTAGCCGCAGAAACCTCCTGAGATCCCGGCCTCCGCCGGGATGACGGCTAGTGGGTCGAATCCCACGCCGCCACCTTCGCGCGGGTTTCGGCCAGCATCGCGTCGAGCGCGGCGCGATCGTAGAGCTTGCCGCGCATCACGACGGCGCGGATCGTGCGGGTCGCGTCGATGTCCTTCAGCGGATCGGCATCGAGCAGAACGAGATCGGCCGCCTTGCCCTGCGCCACCGCACCATAACGATCGAGCTGGCCGAACCACGCCGGCCCCGCCCGCGTCGCCGACGACAAAGCCTGTTCGGGGGTCAGCCCCTCCTTCACGAACAGGGTGAGTTCGTCGTGCAGCCCCTGCCCCGGATAATTGAACGAGTTGAGGAAGCCCGCATCGGTGCCCGCGATGATCGTCACGCCGGCTTCGGCCAGCATCGGCAGGACGGCGGCCATACGATCGAAATGGGCATGGCGCGCGGCGATACCGGCAGCATCGGCCTGCGCGGCGCGCTCGATCCGCCAGTCATAGGTCTTGCGCAGTTTCGGGCCGATAAGGCTGAGATACTCGTCCTTCGAATGATCCTCGCTGTCGAGCCAGCTGATGATCCGGCTGCCGTTGAGCGTCGGCGTGACGAAGACGCCCTTCGCCGCAAAGTTGCGATAGGCCGCCATCGCGGTCGCGCGGTCGAAGCCGACATCGAGACGGCGGTTCGCCTCGGCCCGATCGATCTTGCCTGCGGCGAAGTCAGCCGCGATCGCCGCCTCATCCTTCACGCCCGCCTTGAAGGCATAATCCATATGCTCGATCGAGCTGATCCCGGCGTCGACCGCCTGTTCGACCGTCAGCGCCATCGGGATGTGGCCCGACGTGCGGATGCCCTGCGCATGCGCCTGGCCCAGCGCGTAAAGGAACAGTTTCGGATCGAGCGTGCTGTCGGTGATCTTGATGAAATCGACCTTGTCGCGATCGTGCAGCCTGGTGATCGCGGCATCGACGTCCGCCTTGCTGCCGACCTCGACCGTACCCTTCCAGATCGGCTTGATCCCCTCGATCTTCGCGCCCGATGACAGCAGGCGCGGACCGAACAGGGTGCCGTTCGCAATCTCGCCGCGCCATGCCAGCACCTGTTCGGGCAGGTCACCCGAACAATCGCGGATCGTGGTGATGCCGTTGGCGACGTAGAGCGGCAGGAGCGCCTTATTCTCCTCGATCAAATCCGGCCCGCCGCCGAAATGGACGTGCATGTCCCAGAGACCAGGGATCAGATAGCGGCCTTTGCCGTCGATCGTGCGCGCAGGCGCCCATGCCTTCGCGATGGCGGCGTCGGTGCCGACCGCGGCGATATGGTCGCCCTGCACGATCACGGTCTGCCCGGCGATCCGCGTGCCATGTTCGACGTCGATCACGGTGACGGCGCGGATCGCGAGATCGGCCGCCGACTTCGCCGCATATGCCGGCGAGGCGAGGAGCAACGCGCCGGCGAAGGTGAACAGCGCGCGCATCACCGCCCCCGCAGCATCGCGATGGCGAGCCACACCCAGCCGAGGATCATCGCCAGCCCGCCCAGCGGCGTGACCGCGCCCAGAATGCGCGGCGCGCCGAAGGACATGGCGAACAAGGTGCCCGAAAAGACCGCGCCGCCCAGCAGGAACAGCCCCGCCGGCCCGCGCCGACCCAGCTGGATCGCGACGAGGCCCGCAATCGCATGGACCATCAGATAGAGCGCGCCCGTCTTGAGCCACTCCACCGCAGCGCCGGTCGCGCCGTGCGAACCATAGGCCCCGCCGATGACCGCGACCGCGCCGGCCACCGCCAGCAGGCCGCCAAGCGGATCACCCTTCCCGCTGCGCTTCGCCATTGCCCTTCTCCCCTTCGTCTTCGTCCTCGCTCAGATCGAGCGCGCGGCCGGGTATGAACATTTGGTCGCGCAAGGCGGCGAGATCGCCCGTCTCCATCTGCGCTTCCAGCCGCGAACCGTCGCGCCGGCGATATTCGGCCTCGACCTTGTCGATGTTCCGATCGCTGACGCCCACGGCCTCGAGCGCGTGGCGGCCGAGCAGGACCGCGCTTTCGAACAATTCGCGGACCATGCCGTTCAGGTCCAACCGCGCCAGATCCATCATATGCCGCCGGTCGAAGGTGCGCACCAGCACCGCCGCCTTGGGGAAGGCGTTGAGGATGGGCTGAAGCTGCGCCTTGCCGAGGTCGTTGCCGTCGACGCAGAAGATGATCGCGCGCGCATCCGCCGCGCCCGCCAGCCGCAATATGTCGACGCGGGTGCCGTCGCCATAATGGACCTTCATCCCGAACTTGCCCGACTGTTCGATCTGCGACGCCTTGTTGTCGATCAACGTCACCTGCGATCCCGACGCGACCAGCATCTGCGCCACCGTCTGCCCGAAGCGGCCATAGCCGACGACGATCGCATCGCCCGTCTGATTGCCGTCGGGGCCGGGCCGATCCTCCTCGGCCTTCACGCCCTTGTTCAGGAAACGTTGCGCGACCATCATCAGGATCGGCGTCGTGACCATCGACAGGGTGACGATCGCGCTGAACAGGCTCGCCGCCTCGGGCGCGATCAGCAGCGCGTTCTGCGCCTGCGCGAACAGCACGAAGGCGAACTCGCCTCCCTGGCTGAGCAGCAGGGCGAAGGCGAGAGCGGAACGCCATGCGACACCGAAGACGCGCGCGATGCCGAACATGACGACCGCCTTGGTCGCCACCACCGCCAGCGCCATCGCGATCACGAACAGCGGGCGTTCGGCGATGACGTGCAGATCGAGCAACATGCCGACCGCGATAAAGAACAGGCCGAGCAGGATCGTGCGGAACGGCTCGACATCAGCCTCCAGTTCATGCCGGTACGGCGAGTCCGCCAGCATCACGCCCGCGATGAACGCGCCGAGCGCCGCCGACAGGTGCAGCGCCTCCATCAGCGCCGCCGCCGCGATCACCGCGAACAGGCCGGCGGCGACGAACAATTCGCGCTCCCCCAGCCGGCCGATCACCTTGAACAGCGGGTTCATCACGAACCGGCCGATCAGGACGAGGCCGATGACCGCGCCGACCGTATAGAGGCCCAGCAGCCATCCGGGCGGCGCATCGGGTGCGGGCGGCGTGCGCGAAAGCGCGGCGATGATCGTGATCAGCGGGACGATCGACAGATCCTGAAACAGCAGGACGGAGAAAGCGCGCTCGCCCGAGGGCGTATTGAGGCGGCCGGCCGACTGCAACATCGGCAGCACCTGCGCGGTCGACGACAGCGCCAGCGGCAGGCCGAGCGCGAGCGCGGCGGCCCAGCTGAAGCCCGTCGTCAGGAAGATGACCGCGCTGATCGCCGCACCACACAGCGCCACCTGGACCAGGCCGAGGCCGAAGATGTCGCGCCGCAATCGCCAGAGCCGGTTGGGATGCAGTTCCAGCCCGACGAGGAACAGCAGCAGGACGATGCCGAGTTCGGCGATGCCCAGCTTCGCCTCCGCATCGCCGATCAGCGCCAGACCATGCGGACCGACCAGCGCACCTGCGACCAGATAACCCAGCGTGGCGCCGAGGCCGAGGCGACGGAACAGCAGGACGAAGACGATCGCCATGCCGAGCAGGATGACGCCGTCCTTCAGCAGGAACGCGGTTTCGTGCGCCTCGTTCACGCCGCAACCCGCGCGGCGCGGGCGGCGGCAACGGCTTCGGCGACCCCTTCGAAGGCGAGCCGGATCGAGGCATGGCGTGCGGGATAGGCGACAGCGGGCAGGAAGATCTCGATCCCCGGCCAATCGCCCGGATCGGCACGCTCCCCGGCGAGGAAAGCGGTCAGCACATCGCGCGCACCCTCCAGTTCATCGAGGCTGCGCCCGATCGCATGCGCGCCCATCAGCGATGCCGAAGCCTGCCCAAGCGCGCAGGCGCGCACTTCGAGGCCCAGCGCGCTGATGCGGCCGTCATCGTCGATGCGAACATCCACCGTCACCCGACTGCCGCAGATCGGGGATCGTTTGGCGGCGCTCCCCTGTGGATCGGGAAGGCGGGCATGATGCGGGATCGTCGCCGCCAGCCGCAGGATCGTGGGATTGTAGAGATCGGCCGACATGCGAGCCATTTAGGAGGGAAAGGCGCGGGTTGCGAGCCTGTAAATCCTCCCCCGGCGGGGGAGGTGGCAGTCCGCAGGACTGACGGAGGGGTATTGGCCGGCAACGAACCGCCAAGCCTCGAATACCCCTCCACCAGCTACGCTGGTCCCCCTCCCCCGCCGGGGGAGGATTTTCATCCCTGCAGATTCCGCCTACCACGCCTGTCGGGGGTGACGATGCGAACAGACCAAAGCTGGCGCTGGGCGGTGCCGACGGTGATCGCGGTGGCGATCGCCCTGTGGCTCGGCTGGGTCGGCTATATCGCGTCAGACGACGGCCTCTATTATTTCGGCGCGGTGAAGTGGGTCGATAATCCGCCCTATGCAGGGGTCGACCACTGGACGACGCGCTTCCCCGTCGTGCTGAGCTTTGCGGCCGCGATCGCGATCTTCGGCAAGGGCTTGGCCGCTTTCCACGCCATGTCGCTCGGCTGGTTCGCGGCATTGCTGGTCACCGTGGGATTGACGGCGAAGCGGATCGGCGGGGCCACCGCGGGCTGGATCGCGGTGATGCTGACCGGCACGATGCCGGTGCTCGCGACCTTCGCGTCGATCGTCAATTGCGACATGGCCGAACTCGTCTTCGTGCTGGGCGGCATCGCGCTGCTGCCCGTCGGACGCGACGACATGCGCAAAGGCTTCGCCGCCGGCATCAGCTTCGGCCTCGCTTTCCTGAGCCGCGAGACGGCGATCCTGCCGCTGGTCGGCCTGTTGCCGATCTTCCTGTGCGGAAAGCCTGTGGGGCGTCGCGCGCTGATCGCGGCGGGCTTCGGCTTCCTTGCGGTGCAGGGGGCCGAGGCTTTGTTCCAGTGGATCGTCACCGGCGATCCGCTCCACCGCTACGGCCTTGCGATCAACCATGACGACAAGATGGACCGCGCCGCCAATGCGGAGGGCAATTTCCTGCTCCACCCGGCGATCGATCCGCTGCTCGTCCTGTTGATCAACGACGATTTCGCGCTTCTGTTCTGGCTACTGATCCCGGCGACGATCGCGCGGCCGTGGCGGCATCTGCGCGGGCGGGCGCAGTCGCGGCTGCTGATCCTCGGAGCAATGGCGGTGGCCGCCTTCTTCGTCGTCGGTGCGCTGGTGCACGAACTCGTCCTCAATCCGCGCTATTTCGTGCTGGCGGCGGTGACGGCGGCGATCGTCGTCGCGCTGTGGCTCGTGCGCCTGCGGCCGATGATGCGCGCTGCAGTGCTGGTGGCACTGGTCGGCGCGAACTTCGCGGCTTTATCGCTCGCCAACCGCCACCCGCACTGGTCGGCCGAGATATTGGTCGAAACGGCGCAGGCGCATTCGGCGCAAGCCGTATTCACCGACAAGACGACCTACGACCGTGCTTTGCTTCCGCTACGCTTCGCCGGGGTTCGCAACGTGCAGGTCGGCGCGCCGACGGCGGGGTCGCTCTACGTCTGCGGGCCGTGCGACGATGCGCCGGGCGATGCCATCACGCCGATCGCGCCGCCGCCGACCGCGATCGGCACACTGTTCGGGGTAATCGGCCTAGACGGCAAGCTGCCCGGTGGCGTGCGGCGCCGGCTGATGGCGCCGGGCGATGCGGCCGAGGTGCGGACGATCCGTTAGGACTGCGCCGCCGTCGGCGGGTTGTGGGTCGCCTGAAGGTAGAGGAACCAGCCGCCGCCGGCATCCTCGCCCTTATTCAGTTCCTCGGCGATCTTCTCGCGCCGCCAGCCGGCGACGGTCGCCATCGCGCGGTCGATATCCTCGCCCGACTGTCGCAACAGGTAGCGCAGGGTCGCGGGCGCGGCAATCAGTTGGTCCATCGCCTGCCCGTCGCGCGATTGCTCACGCCCTTCATGGACGAACATGTCCCAACGCTCGCTTGATCCGAAGGCGGCCTGCATCGCGGCATAATCCTGTGGCAGGCGCGCGACCTCGCCGCCTGCCGCCACGATCATCTCGCGCGTCCACAAGGGCGTCAGATAGGGCGTCGCATCGGCGTGCAGGATATGCGGGGCGCCGTTGATCCGCCCGACGACACGCCGGCGATGAGCGGCGATCAGCCAGTCGAGGACGGTCCCGGCCTTCGCGCTCGCCCGCCGCAGCGCATCGTGGAAACCCAATTTCTCGCCCGCGCCCAGCGCTGTCAGCCAATAGCCGATCTGGAAATCGAGCTGGATCATCTTATCGCCATTGTCGGCCGTCACCGGCCCGAAGTGCGCTGCGGCGGCATAGACCGCCCTGGTGCCGTCGAAGCGGCCGTCGATGAAGATGCTGGCGGGCGGATGCGCGAAGCCGGGAGTGGCCGCGTAATGCTCGTCATGGAAGCGTTCGAAATCGGCGACCACGAACGCCAGCACCTCGGCGCGGCTGTAGAGCCGGGTCGATGTCGCGCTGCCCGTCTTCCACGCGAGCGCGGCGTGCATGAACGCCCAGGCGCCGTCGCGCGACGCCCATTGCCCGATCGTCAGGATATCGTTGCTGTAGAGCCGGTTTTGATCCCAGAAGCGCGCGCCCAGAAAGGCGAATTCGGGCGTGCGGAACAAAAGGCTTCCCCAGCCGGGAAACTGGTGCGCGTGCGACTTATCGATCTGGAAACTGCCGAAGGTCGGCGCGTCGGGCGCATCGCCCGCATAGGGCACAACGACGCGCAACGGGCTGGTGCCGGCCGTCCAGTCGCTCAGCCTGCCGCCCTGCACATACCAGGCCTGCGTCGCGGGCAGGCCCATATTGCCCTGCCCATAATAATGGTTGCGCAGGACGACCGCACGCTGCGCATTGCCCTTATAGACCGGCACGTTGCGCCCGCGTTCGAAAGCGTGGACGGGATCGGAGGCGTAACCGGTCAGATAATCGAGCGCGATCGAGCGCCACGGCCGCCCGTCATGCGCACGGGTGGCGTTCAGATCGTTCGCATAGCGCGCAACCGGCTCGGCGATGATCTGCCGATCGTCGCGCGTGCCACCCGGCCCCGTCGTCGGCGATCGGCCCTGCACGTTGAACGGCGTGTAGCGCAGCCAGACCGCCGCATTGGCCGACAGCGAATTGGGCGAATAGAGCGAGGCGCGATAAGGATCGCGGGTGCGCGCGCCCTCCCGCTGCATCATCGGATGATCGCTCGGTTCCCAGCTCATTACCCGGCAATTGGCAAAGCCGTTCGCCTGCCCGTCATTGCCCGATCCACCCGCGAAGATGCGCAGATCGAAGCCGTTGACCGAATAGTCGCTGTGGCTGGCGAAGGGCACCGACTGATCGTAGAGCGGCACAGTGGCACGCACGTCGGCCACGGCGTGCGTCGGCGGATCGCCCGATCGCCAGATGATTCCCGATCGCACCGTACCGTGCGGATACCAACGATGATCCTTGTCAGTCTTCGCGCAACCGCGCCCGTCGAACGGTCCCGCGAAGATGCGGGGAATGTCGGTGCCGTTGAGCGGACCGCCATCGGGCCGCGCGATCGTCGCGATCGTCCGCCCCGCCTCGTCCTGCACCAGCCATGTGTGCGGGGCCATGTAGCTGTGCTTGCCCGTCGGATCGCCAAAGGGATTGGCTGGCATGGTCGTGGCATCCCAGTCATAGCCGAACTGGAACTGGACATAGTCGCCGCACCGTATCGCCTCGCACCGATAATCGATGCCCGCGATATTGGGGACCGGCCCCTGCGGCAGGCATTCGATCCACGGCGCCTGCCTCGCGCCGAGCAGGGCGTCCTCGAACTGGCAATTTTGCGCGGCGATCCGCGTCATCGCCAGTTCGTTGGGATGCGGCACACCCTGCCCTGACGACCAGTCGACCAGCACCGCCTTATAAGCCTGCCCCGCCGGCACGGCGAGCGGGCCGACCGTGACGTCGATCGTCGTCACCTGCCCGTCCAGCCCCGCATAGCCGATCGTGCGCGGCGGCTGCGGCGTCGCCACGCGCCGCGCATCGACTGCGAGCGCGGCGAGATCGGCGTCGGACAGCAGCAGGTTCGGATCGAGCGGACGATAATCCGGTTCGGCGACCGTCTGGTCGAACCCGATCCCGATCCGCCGCACGCGGATGCCGGCGCCGTCGCGGGTGTTGCCGAGCGACGCGTTCGTCTCGATCTGCACCTCGGGCGGCAAGTGCGGCTTCAGATTGGTCGGGAACGGGCCGCCCGCCGGCTTACCGTCGATGAAGAAGGCGATCCTGCCGCCCGATGTGCCCGGAATGTCGGTCCATTCGACCTCGAGCAGCTGTTCGGTCGTCCCGTTGCGGCCGATGCTGCTGGAAAAGCTGTTCGCGCCGCTTTTGCCCTCGACGCGGCACGACAGCAGCCCTTTTTCGTTGCTGGCATAGAGCGACAGCCGCCCCCGCGCCCAGGCGAAGATGTCGAGCAATGGCGGCCCGACATCGAGCGGAACGATCCCGGCGAAGGACAGCCGCATCCGGAGTGGCGTGCCCGGCGCCTTGGGATCATCATCGAAGGTGAGGCCGAGAGGGCCGGTGCGCAGAAAAGCGTCGCGCGCCAGGCTCATCAGCCCGCCCGCAATCGGCCCGGTGCCGCCCTGAACCACCAGCGGGACCGCCGCCGAAAAGGCGTCGCCATCGCTCGCGAAACCGCCGCCGTCCCGATCGAAGCGCCAACTGGCCGTTCGCTGCTGGATCCGGTCGCTCCGGCCGACGCGGACGAGGCTCAGCCCGTCCGGCACCGACAGCCGGAACGGCCCCTCGCTGCGCGGCTGGAGGCCGAGGGGGATGACCGTGCCGGGATCGCCGTAGATCATCGTCAAACGCCTCTCTCACTCGTCATCCCGGCGGAGGCCGGGATCTCAGGAGAGATGCACAGGGCTAGAGCCTGCTGAGATCCCGGCCTCCGCCGGGATGACGTATTACGGCTTGGCGATCAGCCCAAGGCCTTCTTGAGCAGATCGTTGACGACGCCCGGATTGGCCTTGCCGCCCATCGCCTTCATCGTCTGGCCGACGAAGAAGCCGAACAATTTGTCCTTGCCGCCGCGATAATCGGCGACCTTATCCTCGTTCGCGGCCATCACCTCGGCGATCACGGCCTCGATCGCGCCGGTGTCGCTGGTCTGCTTCAGGCCCTTTTCCTCGACGATCTTGGCGGGATCGTCGCCGGTTTCGAGCATGATCTCGAACACCTGCTTGGAAAGCGAACCCGACAGCGTACCGTCGGCGATCAGCGCGAGCAGCTCGGCGCCCTGCGCAACCGAAATCGGGCTTTCCTCAATCGACTTGCCGACGCGGTTGAGGCCGCCGAACAGATCGGAGACGAGCCAGTTCGACGCGGCCTTGGCGACATCGGCTTCCGACTTGCCCTGCTTGGCCGCCGCTTCGCGCAGCAAAGCCTCGAACCAGCGGGTGTTGGCGACGTCGGCGGTGACCACCTCGGTATTGCCAGCCGAAACGCCCAGAACCTCGCGATAGCGCGCGATCTTGGCGTCGGGCAGTTCGGGCAGGCTCGCCGCGCATTCGGCCAGGAATTCGTCGCTCAATTCGAGCGGCAGCAGATCCGGATCGGGGAAGTAGCGATAGTCATGCGCATCTTCCTTCGACCGCATCGAACGCGTCTCGTTGCGGTTCGGATCGTAGAGGCGGGTTTCCTGCACGATCGTGCCGCCTTCCTCGATCACGTCGATCTGGCGGCGTGCCTCGCCCTCGATCGCGGCCATCACGAAGCGGACCGAATTGACGTTCTTCGTCTCGGTGCGGGTGCCGAAGGGAGCGCCTTTCTTGCGCACCGACACGTTGACGTCGGCGCGCATGGAGCCTTCCTCCATATTGCCGTCGCACGACCCGACATAGCGCAGGATCGCGCGCAGCTTGCGCAGATAAGCACCCGCCTCGGCTGGCGACGACATGTCGGGACGCGACACGATTTCCATCAGCGCGACGCCCGAGCGGTTGAGATCGACATAGGAACTGGTCGGGTGCTGATCGTGCATCAGCTTGCCCGCATCCTGCTCGATATGGATGCGCTCGACGCCCACCGTCTTGGTGACGCCGTCGGCTTCGATCTCGATAGCGCCTTCACCTACGATCGGATGATAGAGCTGGCTGATCTGATAGCCCTGCGGAAGATCGGCGTAGAAGTAGTTCTTGCGATCGAAGCGCGACCATTTGTTGATCTGCGCCTTGATCGCCATGCCGGTGCGCACCGCCTGCCGCACGCATTCCTCGTTCAGGACGGGAAGCATGCCGGGCATCGCCGCATCGACCAGACTAACCTGCGTGTTCGGCTCCGCCCCGAACGCGGTCGCCGCGCCCGAGAACAGCTTCGCATTGGAGACAATCTGGGCATGCACTTCGAGCCCGATCACCACTTCCCAGGGGCCGGTCGCCCCTTCGATCGTATAAGTGCTCATATTACCACCACTTGCCCGGACGTGCCGCAAAGCCTGCGCGCTGCTCGATCGCGAGCGACGCGTTGAGGACGCCCTGTTCGTCAAACGGCTTGCCGATGATCTGGAGACCCAGCGGCAGCCCCTGCGGATCGAGGCCGCCCGGCACCGACATGGCGGGCAGGCCCGCCAGGCTCGACGGTACTGTGAAGACGTCGTTGAGATACATCGCCAGCGGATCGGCCGATTTCTCGCCGAGCGCAAACGCCGCCGACGGTGCGGTCGGCGTCAGCAGGACGTCGCACTTTTCCCATGCCTGCGCGAAATCGCGGGCGATCAGCGCGCGAACCTTCTGCGCCTTGGTATAGTAGGCGTCGTAGAATCCCGCCGAGAGGACGTAGGTGCCGATCATGATGCGGCGCTTCACCTCGGCACCGAAGCCGGCGGCGCGGGTGGCGGCGTACATGTCCTGCAGGTTCGCGCCATCGGGCAGATCGCGCAGGCCGTAGCGAACGCCATCATAGCGGGCGAGGTTCGACGAAGCCTCGGCCGGCGCAATGATGTAATAGGTCGGCAGCGCATATTTGGTGTGCGGCAGCGAGACTTCGACGATCTCGGCCCCCGCATCCTTCATCCACGCAATGCCCTGCTGCCACAGCGCCTCGATATCGGCGGGCATGCCGTCGACACGATATTCCTTGGGAATACCCACCTTCTTGCCCTTCAGATCCGCCGACAGCGCGGCTTCCCAGTTCGGCACCGAAAGCTCGACCGAGGTCGAGTCCTTCGCGTCGAAGCCCGACATCGCCTCAAGCATGATCGCGCAGTCGCGCACGTCATGCGCCATCGCGCCCGCCTGATCGAGCGAGGAGGCGAAGGCCACCGTGCCCCAGCGCGAGCAGCGGCCATACGTCGGCTTGATGCCCGAAATGCCGGTGAAGGCGGCCGGCTGGCGGATTGATCCGCCCGTGTCGGTGCCCGTCGCGCCCGGCGCGATGCGCGCCGCGACCGCCGCCGACGAACCGCCCGACGAACCGCCGGGGGCGAGCGGCGCATTACCACTGTCGTTGCGCCGCCACGGCGAGATCACGTTACCAAACGCGCTCGTTTCGTTCGACGAACCCATTGCGAACTGATCGAGGTTGAGCTTGCCGAGCATGCCCGCGCCCGCACCGAACAGCTTGGCGGTGACGGTCGATTCATAGGTCGGCACGAAGCCGCCCAGCATCCCGCTGGCCGCCGTGGTCTGATAACCTTCGGTGCAGAACAGATCCTTGATGCCCAGCGGCACGCCCGCGAGCGCGCCGAGGTCTGCCCCGTCTGCGCGTGCCTTGTCGGCAGCGTCGGCGGCCGCGATCGCATGATCGGGCGTCTTGACGATGAAGGCGTTGAGCGCGTCGGCGCCCGCAACCGCGGCGTTGAAGGCATCGGCCACTTCGCGCGCGGAAAAGGTGCCAGCGCGGAAGCCGTCGCGGATCCCGGCGATGCCGAGGTCGGTGAGATTTGTAGCAGTCACTATTCAATTACCTTCGGCACGGCGAAGAAGCCATGTTCGGCCTGCGGCGCGTTGGCGAGAACCTTGTCACGGACATCGCCGTCGGTGACGACATCGGCGCGCAGCCGTTGATGGCCGGGGATCACCGAGGCCATCGGCTCGACACCTGCGGTATCGACCTCGCCCAGCTGTTCGATCCAGCCGAGGATATTGTTGAGTTCGGGAACCATCGCATCGACATCGCCTTCGGTCATGGCGATACGGGCAAGGCTCGCGATCTTGCGGACGGTTGCTGCATCTACGGACATGCCCGGCGGCTAGCATCGGCGCGACGGCGCTTCAAGCGCGCTCTGGCCGTGAAGCAGGTGACGATAACCCTTTTCGTCGCCCCAGCGGAGGCTGGGGCCTATTTCTCTATCGGCAAAGGACAGCTAGGAGGCGAGAGAGATAGGCCCCAGCCTCCGCTGGGGCGACGAACATGGGGTTTCTTGCGACGCCCCGTCGGAGACCGCCTTGCTCGCCCGCCGCTTCCTTTACATCATCGCCGGCATCATCGCTTTGATCCTCGCCTTCGGGATCGCGTGGAGCCTGTTTCAGGAGCCGTTGATGCGGATGGCCTTCGTGCCGGGCGAGCCGTTCGAGGCGCCTGCCGCCGCCACCGCTCCCGATTATGCGAAGCCCGAAGCCTGGATCGCGCGGCCCGATCTGAAGACCGATCCGTCGCGCTGGCTGCCCAAGGGGGCGACGCTGCCGAAGGACCGGCCGGTCGCGGTCTTCTACGTTCCGCCCACCACCTATTTCAGCAAGGCGCACTGGAACGCCCCCATCAACGATGCGGATTCGCGCGAGTGGCTGACCCTGTTCACGCAGAGCGAGGCCAGCGCGTTCAACGGCGTCGGCGAAGTCTGGGCGCCGCGCTATCGCCTCGCGACGCTGGGCGCCTTCCTGACCGACAAGCCCGATGCGCAGAAGGCGTTCGATCTGGCCTATGGCGACGTCGTCCGCGCGTTCGACGCGTTTCTGGCGCAGATTCCCGCCGACCGCCCGATCCTGCTCGCCGCACATAGCCAGGGCAGCGTTCACCTGATGCGGCTGATGCACGCCAAGATGGCGGACACGCCGATCGCGAAGCGGATCGTCGCGGCCTATCTGGTCGGCTGGCCGATCTCGGTCGAGGCCGACGTGCCGGCGCTGGGCATCCCCGCCTGCGCGAACCCGGGTGAGGCGAACTGCCTGATCACCTGGCAAAGCTACGCCGAACCCGCCGATCAGCATCAGATCCGCACGATCTTCGAAAGCGGCAAGGGCTATACCGGCCAGCCGCGCAAGGGCACGCATATGCTGTGCGTCAATCCGCTGACGGGCGCACAGGGGGCCACGCCCGCCCTCCCTACCGCCAATCGCGGATCGCTGATTCCCGACAAGGCGGTGAAGAGCTTCACCTTCGCGGCCTCCGGGGTCGGTGCGCGCTGCGACGCCAATGGCGCGCTGCTGATCGGGGCGCCGCCGGAGGGCTATGGCAGCTACATCATGCCCGGCAACAACTACCATGTGTTCGATTACGCCCTGTTCTGGTCGAACATCCGCGCCGATGCGGCGGCGCGGGCCAAGAGCTTCCTCGCGCGATGATCCTGTCGTCCAATCTCGATTTTCGCGAAGCACTGCCCGATCGCGGGCGGCTGGCGGGGCTTGACGTCGGCACCAAGACGATCGGCGTGGCGTTGTGCGACGCCGGCTGGACGATCGCCAGCCCGGCCGAGACGATCGCGCGCACCAAGTTCAGCGTCGACGCTGCCAAGCTGCGCGCGATCGTGGCCGCGCAATCGGTGAAGGGGATCGTCGTCGGTCTCCCCCTCAACCTTGACGGCACGGACAGTCCGCGCACCCAGTCGGTGCGGCAGTTCGCGCGCAATATCGATGCACTGGGCGTGCCGATCCTGCTGTGGGACGAACGCTGGTCGACCGCCGCCGTCACCCGCACCCTGCTGGAGGCCGACGCCAGCCGCGCGCGGCGCGCCGAACTGGTCGACAAGCTGGCCGCCGCATACATCCTGCAGGGCGCGATCGACGCGATGATCTGATCGGAACCGGCAGCCGCCTGCCATGTTGTTTGTGCATGACGCGGCTCTTTCATGTCAGCGATCTGCACTTCGGCCGCGAGGATCGCGAGGCGGTCGATTGGTTCGCGGATCGGGTCCACAGCGAAAAGCCCGACGCCGTGATCGTGACCGGCGACCTGACGATGCGCGCCAAGAAGGCCGAATTCGCCGCCGCCAGCGCCTATCTCTCCGCGCTGAACGTGCCGGTGACGGTGGAGCCGGGCAATCACGATCTGCCGCTCTACAACCCGTTCAAGCGGCTGTTCCGCCCCTACAAGCATTTCAGGAGGCTGGAGGCCAAGATCGAGCGCCCGCTCGACCTCGCGTCGATCTGGCTGGTGCCGCTGAAGACGACGGCGCGATTTCAGCTGCGCAACTGGTCGAAAGGCTGGGTGTCCGAACGCGGGCTGGCCAAGGCGATCGCCTGCCTGCGCCGCAAGCCTGCCGGCGCGGTGGGCGTTGTCGCCTGCCATCACCCGCTGGTCGATCGTGAGGATCTGGAATCGCAGGCGCGCACGCGCGGCGGCAGCGAGGCGCTCGATGCTTTGGTGGAGGCGGGCGCGGAGGCCGTGCTGAGCGGCCATGTCCATGATCCGTTCGACGTCGAATGGCGCGCGACGATCGGATCGATCCGGATGGTCGGCGCGGGCACATTGTCCGAACGGGTCCGCGCCAGCCCCCCGTCGTTCAACGAATTGTGCGTGGAGGACGGCCAATTGACCGTCCGCGTGCGGGCGATGGCCTAATCGCCACCGCCCGCACGGAGGCGTCAATCCTTGGGCGGATCGGCGATCATCGCGGTGAAATTGGCCTGCGCAGCGAGCTTGTCGCCCAGATAGGCCTTGCCTTCGAACTTGCAGACGCTCGCGCGCTTCTGAACGAAGGCGGCGTCGAGACGCAGCAGCACGCCGGGCTCGACGGGGGTGCGGAACTTCACCTCGTCGATCGACATGAAATAGACAAGCTTGCCCGTCCCCGCGAGGCCGAGCGATTCGACCGCGAGCACGCCCGCGGCCTGCGCCAGCGCCTCGACGATCAGCACGCCCGGCATGATCGGGCGGCCGGGGAAGTGGCCGGCGAAGAAGGGTTCGTTGATCGTCACGGCCTTGATCGCCGAGATGCGCTCATTGGGCACCAGCGTTTCGACCCGATCGACCAGCAACATCGGATAGCGATGCGGGATCGCCGCCATCACCCGCCGGATGTCGAGGGGACCGATGGCCCCCTCGCCTGCAGCACCTGCCACTTCGTCCGTCATTTCAGATCAGCGACCCGCCGGGGCGCCCTGCGCCTGCTGGGCCTGGCCCGGCTGCCAGTTGGCCGGCGGCGTGATCGAGACGCTGGGGACCAGCGCGTTGAGCTGGGTCACGACGTCGGGGGTCAGATCGCCGGCCGGGGTGGCGAGCACGACCGAGTCGGGCTGCAGCGCGACCGAAACCTTCTTCGCGGTCATCGCGGCGCGCACGGCGGCCTCGAGCTTCGCGGTGATCTGTTCCTTGGCATAAGCTTCGGCGCGGGCGAACGGCGCGGCGAGGCGCTGCAATTCGGTCTGCGCGGTCTGCGCCTTGGTCTGGAAAGCCGCGATCTTGGCGTCCAGCGTGGCCTTCGGCGTCGCCGGGTTCTTCTGGAGGTTCTCGATCTCGGTGCGCAGCGGGGTCAGCTCGGTCTGGAGCGCGGTCTGACGGGTCTGCACCTGCGTGATCTGCGCGGCATAGGTCGTCTTGATCTGGCCTTCGGCGGTCTTGAAGGCGTTGGTCTGGACGATGGCGGCGTCGAGATTGATCACCGCGGTGCCCTGGCTCGCGTCAAACTGCGCCAGCGCGGGCGCGGAAACCGAGGCGAGCGCAGCGCCGGCGGCAAGCGCCGCGATCTTCAGCTTGGAAATCATCAGAACTGTGTCCCTACGTTGAAATTGAAGGTTTTGGCACGGTCACCCGGCTCCTTCAGCAGAGCCTTGGCAATATCGATACGGAACGGTCCGAACGGCGAGTTCCAGTTGACGCCGATGCCGACCGCGACACGCGGCTTAGCAGAGTCGCCGAAGAACTGCTCCTTATAAACGGGCAGCTGATCGATGACAGCAAAGGCGCTCGGCGTCGACGAGATCGTCAACGGATCGGTCGACACCAGATCGTTGGGATCGCGACTATAGTAAAGCTGGTTGCCATTACCATCGGTGCGCGCGCGCTGGATCAGGTTACAGTTGGTCGGCGTGTTGGGCGGCGAGTTACAACCGTCGGTCGTCGTCGGATCCTTGATGCCGAAGACGGCGCCGACATCCATGAAGATCGACGGACGCAGGCCCAGTTCGCGCGCACCATTGCCCAGCGGGATTTCGAGTTCGGCGCGCGCCTTGTAATAGGCCGTGCCACCCAGCGCGTCGTCGGTGTAGCTCTGACGGTCGGTCAGCAGCACCGGCGCGTTCGGATTGCTCACGTCATACGGGAAGCGGCGGACGCGCGGGCCGACGCCGCGAATACCGAAGCCGCGCATATCCGGATTGCCCAGATAGAAGCGATCGGTAAGGCGGATCGACTGGCCGAGGCCCTTGATATAGCCGCCTTCGAGCGAGGTCGAGAAGACGAAGCCCGATCCCAGACCCCAATATTTGGCGGCGTTGAAGGTGGTGCGGATGTAGCGCACGTCACCGCCGAGGCCGGCAAAGTCCTGACCGAACACGACGCGATTGCCGCGGGTCGGGCGAACGCGATTGTTCAGATTGTCGAACACAAGGCTGTAGCCGACCGACGAGATCAGGCGGTTGCCGAGTGCGTCGCAGAGATAGCGGCCCGCGAGCAGCGGATCGCATCGGCCGCCGCTGAAGAAGGTCGACTGGTCGAGCGACACTTCGTCATAGCTCAGGCCATAACGCATCGCGAGCGTGACGAACTCGGTCAGCGGCACGCCGGCGCGCAGCTGGAAACCGGTGGTCGTCTGTTCGTAGGTCGTCTGGCGGCTGTTACCTGCGAAGTTGAACGAGTTGTAATCGCGGCGGAACACGTCGAAGCCGACCGCGATGTTGCGATCGAACAGATAGGGTTCGGTGAAGCCCAGCTCGATCGACTTCGAATAGGTCGAGTAGGAGACGCTGGCGCGCACTTCCTGGCCCTTGCCCATGAAGTTGCGTTCGCGGATCGACAGATCGACGATGAACTTCTCAAGGCTCGAATAGCCTGCCGACACCTGCAGTTCGCCGGTCGACTTTTCTTCGACATTGGCCTCCAGGATGACGCGATCGGGCTGCGAACCCGGCTTTTGCTCGACCTCGAACTTCTCCTGGAAGAAGCCGAGCGAGTTGATGCGGTCGCGCGAACGCTTCACCTTGAAGCTGTTGAACGCATCGCCTTCCGACAGACGGAATTCGCGACGGACAACCTTGTCCTTGGTATGCGTGTTGCCGTTGATGTCGACGCGCTCGACATAGACGCGCGGCGAATCCGCGATCTTGAAGGTGACGGACATCGTCCGCTCATCCTTGTCGCGCTGGAAATCGGGGCTGACGTCGGGGGTGAAGCCGAACAGGCCGGTCGCTTCGGTGATCGAGTCCACCGTGTCCTCAACCATCTTGGCGTTGTACCAGTCGCCCTTCTTCATCGGCAGCATATACTTGAAGTCGGCTGCCTTGATGTCGCGAATGTCGCTGGTCAGATCGACTTCGCCGAATTTGTAGCGCTCGCCCTCCTCCACCACGTAGGTGATGATGAAGTCCTTCTTGTCCGGCGTCAGCTCGGCGATCGCCGAAACGACGCGGAAGTCGGCATAGCCGTTCGTCAGGTAGAACTGGCGCATCTTCTGCTGGTCATAGGCCAGACGATCGGGATCGTAGCTGGTGCCCGACGAGAAGATCTTGGTGATGCCGCTCTGCTTGGTCGCCATCTCGCCGCGCAGGCGGCCGTCGGAGAACTTCTCGTTCCCGATGATGTTGATCTTGCGGACCTTCGACTTATCGCCTTCGTGGATTTCGAAGATGATGTCGACGCGGTTCTGATCGAGGTTGACCATCTTCGGCTCGATCGTCGCGGCGAAGCGGCCCTGGCGACGATAGAGTTCGATGATGCGGTTGATGTCGGCGCGCACCTTGGAGCGCGTGAAGATCTGGCGCGGGGCCAGCTTGATCTCGGGATTGATCTTTTCCGACTTCAGCCGCTTGTTACCTTCCAGAACGACGCGGTTGATGATCGGGTTTTCGCGCACCTGCAGCGTGATGACGCCGTTTTCGTCACGCACCTGCACGTCGGCGAACAGCTCGGTCGCGTAGAGATCCTTGAGCGCCTGATCGAGCATTTCGGCCGAATATTCTTCGCCCGCGCGCAGCTTCACATACGAACGGACCGTATCCGCTTCCAAACGCTGCGATCCGGCCACGTTGACCTGCTTGATCGTACCGCGGATCGCCGCCGCGCCGGTGGGCGCGGGCGTTGCCGCCGGGGCGGTGGGTGCCGGAACAGGTGCCGCGCCCGAACGCTGCGCGAGCAGCGGGGCGGGCAATCCTCCCAGGACCGTACCGACCAGAAGTGCCGGCAGCATGCGCTTGCCCTGGATGATCGCCGTCGATGCCGTCACGCGTCCCCGCCCTTACGTCAAAAATATTGCTGGTTCGCAAACCATGCGCGATCCAAGTCGGCAGTCACTGCCCGATCCGCGTCAGCCGATCAACCCGGCAAGCCGCTCGAACGCATCCAGCGAGAGAATATCGTTGAGCGTAACGAAGATCATGAAGCTCAACAGCACCGCCAAACCCGAACGGAAAGCCCATTCCATCGCCTTCTCGGGCACCGGCCTGCGCACGACGCCTTCATAGAGGTAGAAGGCGAGATGCCCGCCATCGAGCATGGGGATTGGCAACAGGTTGATGAATCCCAGATTAATCGAAATGAGCGCCATCAGCATTACGACGTTCATCCAGCCCAAAGTCGCCTGCTGACCCGAGACCTGCGCGATCTTGATCGGCCCGCCCAGTTCCTTGACCGATCGACGGCCGCTGATGATCTGGCCCAGCGTGTCGATCATCGTGCGGACGATGTGAAAGGTCTGCTTGACCGCGGCGCCCGGAAGCTGGTGCAGCGGCACCGGCTCGATCAGCGGCTGGCCGGACATCACGCCGATCAGCCCCTTGCGGAATTCGTTGCCGAAGCGATCCCGCTCGACATCGACGCCGGTGGTCATCCACGCGGTCGCGTTGCGGCCGTCGCGGACATAATCGACGCGCAGCTTCTCGTTCGGGCGGAAGCGGATGATGTCCGCCATCTCGTCGAACGTATCGACCTGACGCCCCTCGATCGCGGTCACGCGGTCGCCGATGCGCAGGCCGGCATTGGCCGCCGGCCCCTGTTCCTGCACCGCCGCGATGACGGCCGGGGTGCGCGGCTGCCCATAGGCCGCGAAGAAGGCCATGAAGATGCCGATCGCGACGAGGAAATTGGTGATCGGTCCCGCCGCGACGATGAAGAAACGCTGCCACACGCCCTTCGCCTGGAAGGTCTTTGCGCGCTCCTCGGGCGGCAGGTTGAGCCATTCGGGATCGGGCACGCTGGCCGGGTTCATGTCCCCGGCAAACTTGACGTAACCGCCCATCGGGATCCAGCCGAGCTTCCAGCGGGTGCCGCGACTGTCGGTATAGCCCATGATCTCGCGCCCGAAGCCGATCGAGAAGGCATCGGCCTTCACCCCGCACAGCCGCCCGGCGAAATAATGGCCGAGTTCGTGGACGAAGATCAGCGGCCCGATGACGAGCAGGAACGCGAGGATAGTGAACAGGAAACCAGGCTGGTCGGTCACGCCGCAAGAACCTCCGTAGCCGCAAGGGCGACCCTACGCGCCTCGGCATCGATCGCCAGCACATCGTCGAGATGCGCGGGCGCCGGCGGATCGTAGCGGTCGAGGACCTTCGCGACCGTTAACGCGATATCGAGAAAACCGATCCGCCCGCCCAGAAAGGCCGCGACGGCAATCTCGTTGGCCGCGTTCAGGATCGCGGGACGCGCCCCGCCCGCCGCCAGCGCATCCTTGGCGAGGCCGAGTGCTGGGAAGCGATCGAGATCGGGCGCGGCAAAATCGAGCCGGCCGATGCTGGCGAGATCGAGCCGGCGACATGGCGTCTCCATCCGGTCCGGCCAGGCAAGGCAGTGCGCGATCGGGGTCCGCATGTCGGGCGAACCGAGCTGCGCGAGCACCGACCCATCGACATATTCGACGAGCGCGTGGACCACCGACTGCGGATGGATCACCGCATCGAAAGCGTCGGCGCCCAGCGGGAACAGGTGGTGCGCCTCGATCAGTTCGAGCCCCTTGTTCATCAGGGTGGCCGAATCGACCGAGATTTTCGCGCCCATCGACCAGTTGGGATGCTTCACCGCCTGTGCGGGCGTGGCGGCGCGCATCGCATCGAGGCTCCATTCGCGGAACGGGCCGCCGCTGGCGGTCAGCGTCACCTTGCGGATGCGGTTCGGCCGGTCGGCATCGAAGCATTGGAAGACGGCATTATGTTCGGAATCGACCGGCAGCAAAGTCGCGCCGTGGCGCTGCGCCGCCTGCGTCATCAACTCGCCGGCGGAGACCAGAGCCTCCTTGTTGGCGAGGGCGACCGCCCCACCCTGCCCCAGCGCGGCCATGACCGGCTTGAGCCCCGCAGTGCCGACGATCGCCGCCATCGTCCATTCGGCGCCGCGCGCCGCAGCCTCGACGATCGCATCGGGACCGGCAGCGGCCTCGACATCCGAACCGGCCAGCGCGGCCTTCAGATCGGCGTAGAGCGCTTCATCCCCAATCACCGCGATCCGCGCGTTGGTGCGGCGCGCGGCGGCGGCGAGGCCGGCCACGTCGCGCTGCGCCGTCAGCGCCTCGATCCGATACGCATCGGGATCGCGCTCGATCAGGTCGAGGGTCGATGTGCCGATCGATCCCGTCGCCCCGAGAATGGAAATGCTACGCCCCATGCAACACCCCTGCGGCCACCAAAGCCGCCATGATCACCGCCACCGGCACCAGCCCATCGAGCCGATCGAGCACGCCGCCATGCCCCGGCAGGATCCTGCCGCTGTCCTTCACGCCCGAAATGCGTTTCAGCCAGCTCTCGAAAAGATCGCCCATCTGCGCCAGCACCGCAAGCGGCGCGCAGGCCGAAGCGAGGATCATCGGCAGCCCCATCTGCCACGCGACCAGCGATCCCACGATTTCGGCCGCGACCGCGCCGCCGATCAGCCCCGCCCAGGTCTTGTTCGGGCTGAGCTTCGGCGCGAGCTTCGGCCCGCCGATCGTGCGGCCGGCGAAATAGGCGCCGATATCGGTCGCCCAGACGATCACCATCGTGAACAGAGCAAGCGCAAGGCCCGCCGGCTGTTCGCGCAGATAGAGGAGGGCCAGCGCCGGCAGGGTCGCATAGAGCAGCCCCCAACCGAGCCGCGCGGTGAAGGTGACGACCGCGAGCAGGATCGCGGACAAGCCGGCGATCATCACCGCCTCGGTCGCGAGCGATCCGGGATCACGCACCGGCACGCTGGCGTCGAAATAGAGCGAATAGGCCTGCAGCATGAGCGCGACGCCGACGGCCAGCGCCCATTTCCACTTAGGCACGCCCGCCATCATCGCCCATTCGTGCATCATCGTCACGGAGAGCACCGCCACCAGCGCCCAGAAGGCGATGTCGCCATAGAGGAGCGCACCCAGCGCCACGGCGATCATCACGATCCCCGACAGGATTCGCGTCCGAAGCTCGCGGCTCATGCGAAAGCCTCAGCGGCCCCCGAAGCGGCGGTCGCGCGCGCCGAAATCGGCGATCGCGGCGGCCAGCGTATCGGCATCGAAATCGGGCCAGAGCGTGTCGACGAACAAAAGTTCGGCATAGGCCGCCTGCCACAACAGGAAGTTGGACAACCGCCGCTCGCCCGAGGTACGGATGATCAGATCGAGCGGGGGCAGATCGCTGGTGTCGAGCCGCGCCTCGATCGCGCCGGGCTCGATCGCCGACGGATCGAGCCGCCCGGCCGCGACTTCACGCGCGATATCCCGCACCGCGCGAACCATTTCGTCCTGCGCGCCGTAATTGAGCGCCAGCACGAAATCGAGCCGGCTATTGTCCTTGGTCAGCTCCACGCCTTCGCGGATCAGATCGATCAGATCGCCTTCCAGCGCGCCGATATCGCCGATCGTGCGCAGGCGAATGCCGTTCTTGTGAAGCTCCGCCACTTCCTTGCGCAGATAATGGCGCAATATGCCCATCAGGTCGGAGACTTCCTCCGCCGGGCGGCGCCAGTTCTCCGACGAGAAAGCGTAGAGCGTCAGCGCGCCCAGCCCCATGTCGGCCGCGGCGGTGACGGTGCGGCGCACCGCCTCCGCACCCGCCTTGTGGCCGGCCACGCGCGGCAGGAAGCGGCGCTTCGCCCAGCGGCCATTGCCGTCCATGATGATCGCGACATGACGCGGGCCGTCGCCCGTGACAGGAACGGGATCCGTGACGTTGCTGGCCGGCAGGCCGCTCACTTACCCAGGATTTCCTTTTCCTTGGCCGCCGCCGCCGCATCGAGTTCGGCGATCGTGCTGTCGGTCAGCTTCTGGACCTCGGTTTCGCGGCGCTTGCGATCATCCTCGCTGATCTCGCCCTTCTTCTCGTCGGTCTTGAGATTGTCCATACCGTCGCGGCGGACGTTGCGGACGGCGACGCGCGCCTTTTCGGCATATTGGCCGGCGAGCTTGGCGAGTTCCTTGCGGCGCTCCTCGGTCAGGTCGGGAATCGGAATGCGCAGCGTCTGGCCATCGACGATCGGGTTGAGGCCGAGGCCCGCCGAACGGATCGCCTTGTCGGCCGGGCCGACGCTCGACTTGTCCCACACCTGCACCGACAGCAGCCGGGGCTCGGGCGCGGTGACGGTGGCGACCTGATTGAGCGGCATATGGGCACCATATACCTCAACCGTCACCGGATCGAGCAGGTTCACCGAAGCGCGGCCGGTGCGCAGGCCGACCAGATCGCTTTTCAGCGCTTCGACGGCACCCGCCATACGGCGTTCGAGATCGGCTTTATCATAGGCGGCCATGCCCTATTCTCCTTCGTTCTGCACGATCGTGGCAACGCCCTCACCCGTCAGAACCTTGGCAAAATTGCCCAGTTCGCGGATGTTGAACACGACGATCGGGATATGATTGTCTCGGCACAAAGCCACAGCACTCGCGTCCATGACCTTCAGGTCGTCGGCCAGGACGCGATTGAAGCTGACCGTTTCATAGCGCTTGGCGGTCGCCACCTTCTTCGGATCGGCATCGTAAACGCCGTCGACCGACGTGCCCTTGAACAGGGCGTCGCACTTCATCTCGGCAGCGCGCAGCGCGGCGCCGGTGTCGGTGGTGAAATAGGGATTGCCGGTGCCCGCGGCGAAGATCACCACGCGGCCCTTTTCCAGATGGCGTTCGGCGCGGCGCTTGATGAACGGCTCGCACACCGCCGGCATCGGGATGGCCGATTGGACGCGGGTATCGACGCCGATCTTCTCGAGCGCATTCTGCACGGCGAGCGCGTTCATCACGGTCGCCAGCATGCCCATATAATCGGCGCTGCCGCGATCGAAGCCCTTGGCCGCGCCCGCAAGGCCGCGGAAGATATTGCCCCCGCCGACGACGACGCAGACTTCATAGCCCATGTCCTTCGCCTGCTGGATTTCGCCTGCGACGCGCGCGGTGATGCTGGGATCGATCAGGAGGCCGTCCGGCCCCATCAGCACCTCACCCGACAGCTTCAAGAGGATACGTTTGAAGCGCGGTTGATCCATCGGTGGTGCGATCCCTTATTGTGTGATTTGGCCCGGCTGGCCGCGCACCTTAGAGGGGGTGGCGGAAACTGCCAAGCCGGAGTTCTGACCTTTATCCTCCCCCGCCAGGGGGAGGTGTCAGCGCAGCTGACGGAGGGGGAGGATTCGGGCCGCTAATTGGCCGCTTACCTCCCCCTCCGTCGCCTTCGGCGCCACCTCCCCCTGGCGGGGGAGGACAGGCATAAAAAAAGGCCCGCCCTCCGCGCGGGAGAGCGGGCCTTCTTTGGACGGGGTTTTAGCCCTTGGCCGCAGCGGCGACTTCGGCGGCGAAGTCGCTCGTTTCCTTCTCGATGCCTTCACCGAGCTGGAAGCGGACATAGTCCTTGAGCGTGATCGAACCACCGGCGGCCTTGGCGGCGGCGGCGATGACCTGTGCGATGGGGGTCTTGTTGTCCATCACGAAGATCTGGCTGATCAGCGCGTTTTCCTTGCGGTACTTGGCGACCGCGCCTTCGACCATCTTTTCGATGATGTTGGCGGGCTTGCCCGATTCGGCGGCCTTTTCAGCGGCGATCGCGCGCTCACGCTCGATCGCGGCCGGATCGAGGCCGTCTTCGGTCAGCGCCTGCGGGAAGGCAGCGGCGATGTGCATCGCGATCTGCTTGCCCAGCGATTCCATCTCGGCGACCGGGGCATCGCCCTCGAGCGCGACGAGCACGCCGATCTTGCCGAGGCCCGGAGCCGCCGCATTGTGGACGTAGGGAACGACCACGCCCTGCGCGACTTCGACAACCTTGGCGCGACGCAGCGTCTGGTTTTCACCGATCGTCGCGACGTTCGAGGTCAGCTTGTCGGCGACGGTGCCTTCACCACCCGGATAGGCGGCAGTGGCCAGCGCGTCGATTTCGTTGCCGGTGGTCAGCGCCAGCTTCGAAACGGTGCGGACGAAATCCTGGAACTGATCGTTCTTGGCGACGAAGTCGGTTTCCGAGTTCACCTCGACCGCGGCACCCTTGGTGCCTTCGACGGCGACGCCGACCAGCCCCTCGGCCGCGGTGCGGCTGGACTTCTTGGCGGCGGTGGCGAGGCCCTTGGTGCGCAGCCAGTCGATCGCGGCGTCCATGTCGCCGTTGGTCTCGGTCAGCGCCTTCTTGCAGTCCATCATGCCCGCGCCGGACTTCTCGCGCAGATCCTTGACGGCAGCAGCGGTGATCTCCGCCATATTATGTCCTTTCTCAGTTACCGGACGGGGGAAGGCACGTCGCCGCACCTACCCCCGCGCGTCTCGGACCAGGCCGAGACAATTTGATGACTCGCGGCCGCCCATCGAAACGAGCGGCCGGAATCGATTGGCTTAGGCCAGCGCTTCTTCGACCGGCGGCTCAACGGCCGCGCCGAAATCCTCGCCCTGCGCCTGGCGGGCATTGTTGCCGCCACGGGTCGCCGCTTCGGCAACCGCTTCGCAGTAGAGGCGGATCGCGCGGGCCGCGTCGTCATTCGCCGGGATCGGGAAGGCGATGCCGTCGGGCGACACGTTCGAATCGAGGATCGCGACGACCGGGATACCCAGCGTGTTGGCTTCCTTGATCGCCAGCTCTTCCTTGTTGGCGTCGATCACGAACATCACGTCCGGGATGCCGCCCATGTCGCGGATGCCGCCCAGCGACAGCTCGAACTTGTCGCGCTCGCGGGTCAGCTGCAGCACTTCCTTCTTGGTGAGACCGTGGGTCTCGCCCGACAGCTGCTCCTCAAGGCTCTTGTAGCGCTTGATCGACTGGCTGATCGTCTTCCAGTTGGTGAGCATGCCGCCCAGCCAGCGGTGGTTGACATAGTGCTGACCGGCGCGGAGCGCGGCTTCGCGGATCGGCTCCTGCGCCTGGCGCTTGGTGCCGACGAACAGAACCTTGCCGCCGTGCGAAACGGTCTGCGAGATGAAGTCGAGCGCACGCGCCATCAGCGGCACGGTCTGCGACAGATCGATGATGTGGACGCCGTTGCGATCCCCGAAGAGATACGGCTTCATCTTCGGATTCCAGCGGTGAGTCTGGTGGCCGAAGTGCGCGCCGGCGTCGAGCAACGCCTGCATGGAGACGGTGGGAGCCGCCATAGGATTTTCTCCTTACCCGGTTGAACCTCTGTGGGGCAGGAACCGGGAAACCCGGCACCGGTATGTGCGCCCCACATGTGGAATGCGCGGGCCTTTATGCGACCTGCCGTTGGAAATCAAGGCTTGACGGAAAGAACAAATCATGAACATAAGGAACGAACAAGCCGTTCCGGGCGCTTTTCCCGACATAATCTCGGGCCGAACGCGAAAGGGGGGAACGGTCGGACGAAAGGGACGACGTGATGCTGACTCTGCTTTCCGGTGCGATGTTTTCCGCAATTCTCCTGTTCGCCGTCGCGACGATCGTCGCGGGCGTGAAGTCCGAACTGCCCATGTTCCTGCGCGCTTTCGGGATCGAGCCGAAGCCCGCCGTGCCGCCGCTCCGCCCCGGCGCCGAGCGCCGGGTCCGCATCATTCGGGAAGCGAAGCTGGCTCCGCGCGCTGGGATGCGCGCTGCCGCCTGATCCGCGCATAAGCGATGACGCTGAACGGCACGGTTGCCAGATAGCCGAGCATGATCGCGCTCAGCGTGTGCCAGGGGGCGGTGAACAGTGTCGCCCCCAGGATTGCGACGATCAGGATCATCGGCAGCCGCCACGACCGCGATACATGGAGCGAGCCCCAGCTGTAGGTGGCGAGATCCGATATCATCAGCCCGCCCGACAGGGCCGACCAGGCGCAGATGAAGAAGGGATCGCGAATATGTTCGATCCCCGTCCATTGCCACATCGCGACAGGCACGAGCATCAGCCCCGCCCCCAAAGGCGCGGGCACGCCGGTCAGGAAGCCGGCACTCTTTCGGGGCGATTCGACCGAATCAAGCGAGGCGTTGAAGCGCGCGAGGCGGAGCGCGGCACACACCGCATAGCCCAAAGCGAAGATCCAGCCGAAGCGCGGCAGATCCTGCAGCGCCCACAGATAGACGATGATCGCGGGCGAAACGCCGAAGGCGATCACGTCGGACAGCGAATCGAGTTCGGCGCCGAAGCGGCTCTGCGCATTCAGCAAGCGTGCGATTCGCCCGTCGAGGCCGTCGAGCACGCCCGCGATCGCGATCGCGAGCATTGCCTTTTCCCACTCCCCCGCAATCGCGAAGCGAACGCCGGTGAGGCCGGAACAGAGCGCAAGTGCCGTCACCGCATTGGGGGCGACGGCACGCGCAGGAATGCCCCGGCGGATATTTTCGCGGCGAGGACGAATCATTGCGCCGAACCAACCGTCCGGTCGGCCTCGCCCAGCTTGGCGATGACGGTCTCGCCCGCGATCGTGCGCTGGCCGATCGTCAGGCGATGGCCAGTGCCCGCAGGCAGATAGACATCGACGCGGCTGCCGAAGCGGATCAAGCCGATACGCTGGCCGATGCCGACGGTGTCGCCCGGCTTCACGAACGGCACGATCCGGCGTGCGACCAGGCCCGCAATCTGGGTGAAGCCGATCCGTGTGCCATCCGGCGCTTCGACCAGGATATGCTGCCGCTCATTCTCCTCGCTCGCCTTGTCGAGGTCGGCGTTGAGGAAGCTGCCGGCGATATAGGCGACGCGCTTGATCACGCCGGGGATCGGCGTGCGATTGATGTGGACGTCGAACACCGACATGAAGATCGAGACGCGCGTCATCGGCCCATCGCCGAGGCCATCCGGCCCCGCCATCTCGCGCGGCGGCGGCACATTGACGATCATGGTGACGAGGCCATCGGCCGGCGCGATCACCAGCCCTTCGCCGATCGGCGTCGTGCGGATCGGATCGCGGAAGAAGGCCGCGACCCAGATCGTCACCAACCCCATCGGCCAGGCGAGCGTTTCCCATGCCATGATCGCGAAGATCAGGCAGATCACAGCGGCGATCAGGACGAATTTGCGCCCTTCGGGATGGACGCTGGGCCAGCGCCACTTGACGGAAGTGGTGCCGATGTCGGGCTTTTCGAGCGATGTCATCGCGGCATCCTATGGCCGGTGCGCAGCCGTGACAATCGCCGCGCGGGCGATCCGTTCCCTCGCAGGCCCGAAAAAGCGCCCCCAATCGGCCCAGCCCGGTTGATCACGCTCCCGCGCTGCAATAGGGACCATCCGACAAAAACAGACCCGGAGCATTCAGGACATGGCGAAGATCAAGGTGAAAACCCCGGTCGTCGAACTCGACGGCGATGAGATGACCCGCATCATCTGGCAGTGGATTCGCGAGCGCCTGATCCTTCCCTATCTCGACATCGACCTGAAATATTATGATCTCTCGGTCGAGAAGCGCGACGAGACCAACGACCAGATCACGATCGATAGCGCCAATGCGATCAAGCAGTATGGCGTGGGCGTGAAGTGCGCCACGATCACCCCGGACGAAGCGCGCGTCGAAGAATTCAGCCTGAAGAAGATGTGGAAGTCGCCGAACGGCACGATCCGCAACATCCTGGGCGGCGTGGTGTTCCGCGAGCCGATCGTGATCAAGAACGTTCCCCGCCTGGTTCCGGGCTGGACCGACCCGATCGTCGTCGGCCGTCACGCCTTCGGCGATCAGTATCGCGCGACCGACTTCAAGGTGCCGGGTGCGGGCAAGCTGACCATGAAGTGGACCGGCACGGACGGCCAGGAACTCGAATATGAAGTGTTCGATTTCCCGTCGGCCGGTGTCGCGATGGGCATGTACAACCTCGACGAATCGATCCGCGATTTCGCCAAGGCCAGCATGAACTACGCGCTCGATCGCGGATGGCCGCTCTACCTGTCGACCAAGAACACGATCCTCAAGGCCTATGACGGCCGCTTCAAGGATCTGTTCCAGGAAGTGTTCGACGCCGAGTTCGCCGACAAGTTCAAGGCCGCCGGCATCGTTTACGAACACCGCCTGATCGACGACATGGTCGCCTCGGCGCTCAAGTGGTCGGGCAAGTTCGTCTGGGCCTGCAAGAACTATGACGGCGACGTCCAGTCGGACACCGTCGCGCAGGGCTTCGGCTCGCTGGGCCTGATGACCTCGGTTCTGATGTCGCCCGACGGCAAGACGATCGAGGCGGAAGCCGCGCACGGCACCGTCACCCGCCACTATCGCATGCACCAGCAGGGCAAGCAGACCTCGACCAACCCGATCGCGTCGATCTTCGCGTGGACGCAGGGCCTGCAGTTCCGCGGCAAGTTCGACGACACGCCCGATGTCGTGAAGTTCGCCGAGACGCTCGAGCGCGTCTGCATCGAGACGGTCGAAAAGGGCGGCATGACCAAGGATCTCGCGATCCTGATCGGCCCGGATCAGCCCTGGATGACCACCGAGCAGTTCTTCGAGGAAATCCGCGTGAACCTCGAAAAGGAAATGGCCGCCTGGGCGTAAGTCGCCCGGCATAGCCGCTTCGAAGGGGCCGCCGTTCCAACCCGGAACGGCGGCCTTTTTTGTGGGTCAGCGATCCCAGGCGACGATCGACACTGGGAAGTGGAAGCCGATCCCATCGGCATCGCGCCACGCGCCCACGCCGATGCGATCCTGCCCCCCGGCAATATCGCCGTCGAACAACGCGTTCAGCGCCGCCATATCCTGCGCATCGGCCAACGGAGCGAGCCGCGCCGCGAGCCGATAATCGTCGATCACGGCCTCGCGCAGCCCCGCCTCGCGCCCGATCGCGCGCAACTGGTCGAGCGTGAGCGCGCTGGTGTGCGATGGATCGCGCAGCGTCTCCATCATGTCATAGGCGGCCTGCTTGTCGGGTGCGGGGGTCGCATCGATCACCACGATCAGGCCGCCCGGCCGGCACACGCGCACCATCTCCGCCAGCGCCGCCGCCGGATCGGGCATGTGGTGGAAGCTGTAGCGCGTCGTCACCCGATCGAAGGCGCCGTCCGCAAAGGGCAAGGCGGTCGCATCGCCGACATGCCATTCGAGGTTGCTTCGCCCTTCCCGCGCCTGCCGCGCCTCGGCCTGTTGGATCATCGCGGGAGTCAGGTCGATACCCGTCACGTGCCGCGCCTGCCCCGCCATCGCGCAGGCGAGGATGCCGGGGCCGCAGGCGACGTCGAGCACGTCCGCATCCGCCGTGAGCGCGCAGGCGGCCAGCGTGCGCTCCATCGCCTCCGCCTCGGCATGGAGGGGCAGATCGGCGAAGGGCTTGGCCCAACGGGTGAACTGGTCGACGATCCGTCGATCATGTGCGGTAGCGTTCATGTGCGTCTCCTTTGAGGTGGAGAGGACTAGCCCGCAGCCAATTGGCCGGCTAACGCATGTCGGCCATAGATCATCGAAAATCGGCCATGCGCACGCTCGACGCCAAGGAAACCCGCTCGCTGCTCCAATCGCACGGGCTCGATCGCCCCGAAGGGGTCGGCTTCGCCTTCCTAGATCGCGCGCGGCACCTGTTCTACGATTGGCACACCCACCCCTATCACCAGCTGATCTACGCGCTGGAGGGCGCCACCCAGATCGAAAGCGAGCGCGGCCGGCATGTCCTGCCTAAGGGGCGCGCGGCGTGGATACCCGCCGGGACACGTCACCGCACGCTGATCGCCGATGTCGACGGGGCGTCGCTCTATTTCTCGCCCGACGTGGTGGCCGATGGATCGGACCGCGTGCGGATCCTGAGCGCCAGCCCGTTGATGCGCGAAATGATCCTCCACGCGACCCGCTGGCCAATGGGCGCGAGCGAGAGCGATCCCCTCGCCGCCAGCTTCCTCCAGACGCTGGGCCTGATGTGCGGCGAGTGGCTGGACAGCGAATTGCCGCTGTTCCTGCCGGGCGCCGCGCATCCCTCGATCATCCGCGCGATGAACTATGCGGCTACGCATCTGGACAGCGCGACGCAGGCCGGCGCGATCGCGGTGGCGGCGCTGTCCGAACGCAGTTTCCGCCGCCTATTCGCGCGCGAGACCGGGATGGGATGGCAGGCGTGGCTCGCGCAGGCCCGTATCCTCGCCGCGATGGGCCTGCTGGCGGAGGGACGGCGCGTCACGGACGTTGCCGCCGATGTCGGCTATGCCTCGCTCAGCGCCTTCGCCAGGGCATTTCACCAGCTGACCGGCGAGACGCCGGCGGGTTTCCGCAGCCGCCACGCAGGCGGCTGACGACGCTTACCAGAGGATGCCGTTGACCGGCTGCATCGGCGCGGGCGCCTCGTCCCCGATGGCCTGAAGCAGATCGATCTCGATCGTGCGGCACATCGCGCTCAGCGGCAGATCGTGGACGGTGTTCGCGAACGGATCGACCAGATCGTCGCCGATCGCCAGCACAGCCAGGAACATCAGCCCCGCGATCGTCGAGCCCAGCGGCGTCGCGAAACCCAGCGTCTCGACCAGCCCGATCGGCAGCAGGATGCAGAACATGTGGGTGAACAGGGTCGGGAAGAAGCGATACTGGAACGGCAACGGCGTGTTCTTCAGCCGCTCCATGCCGCCCTGGGCATTGGCGATGTCGACCAGCACGCTTTCCATCGCGCTCTGCTGAATCGTATCGATCCACCCATTCTTGCGCGCGGTATCGATCCGGCGGCCGGTGCCATCGACAAGTCCGTTGGCGGTGTTGGTGCGTGCGAGCGCGAAGTCCGCCTCGCCCTTCGACAGGAAGCGCAGCACCTCCTCGTCCGGGCTCTGCCGGCGCAGCTGGCAACGCAGCGCGTGGACATAGGCGATCTGGCGCAGCACGATCGTGCGCTTCATGTCGCGCGCTTCGGGATCGGGCAGGAAATTGCGCGCCTGCCGCGCGATGTTGCGGCTGGCGTTGATCATCAGGCCCCACAGGCCGCGCCCTTCCCACCATCTTTGATAGGCGGAATTACTTCGGAACCCGAGGAACAGCGCCAACGCCGAGCCGAACACCGTTACCGGCAGTTCGGGCGCGTCGAAGGGCAGGACATAGTAAGTGATGGTGACGAACACGTCCCAGACGAACAGAAGCGACAGCGGCTTCCACACCTCCAGGGCGATCTGCTTCATGCTCGGCGCGGCATTGACGATCATGGGGGCAACCTACATGCGCAATCGTTGGTCGCCTAGCGGATCTCTACCCCATCTTCGCCGGGAAGATCGCCGGCATGCGCGCTCGCATGCTCGGTCGCGTTCGATCCGGCATGGCTGCCCGCATTGGCCATCGCCGCCGCCGTGCCCGAAGCCGGACGCAGGTGGAACCATTCGGAACGCCCGATCACGATCAGGAACGCCAGCACGCCCAAGCCGAAGCACAGCATCATCAGCGAAGCGCGGAGCGATTCATATCGATTCTGGTCACTAGGCTTTTCAAACTGACGCACGCGCAAACTCCTGCAATTGACAGGTTTGCAAGCTAGGAGGTCCGCGCAACCGAAATGTAAGATGCCGGTGACGTTTTATTGCTGCGCCGCACTATTTCGACGAATGGCGATTTTTGGCCGATAAACCGGTGTTTATTCGAACACAGTTCGGCATCGCAAACCGATCAGGCCGCTATCACGCGCCTGAGACAACGTGTCGCAGACAAAGAAAAAGGCCGGCGTCCCGAAGGACGCCGGCCTCATTTCCGTCGCTGGTGCGAAGATCAGGCCGCTTCGGCCTCGTCCTCGTCCACGTTGACCGGACCCGAATCCTGGCCCTTGGCCGAAACGTCACGGTCGACGAATTCGATGATCGCCATCTGGGCAGCGTCCGAAGCGCGGATGCCGGCCTTGATGACGCGGGTGTAGCCGCCGTTGCGCGAGGCGTAACGATCCGCCAGCACTTCGAACAGCTTCTTGAGCTGGGTGTCGTCGAGCAGACGCGCATGCGCCAGACGACGGTTGGCCAGGCCACCCTTCTTCGCGAGCGTCACCAGCTTCTCGACATAGGGGCGAAGCTCCTTCGCCTTGGCGAGGGTGGTGGTGATCTGCTCGTGCTTGATCAGCGCAGCCGACTGGTTGCGGAACAGGGCAGTACGGTGGGATGCGGTCCGCTGAAGCTTACGACCGCCAACGCGATGGCGCATAGTCTCTTCCTTCGTTTGTCAAAGGGCCGTGTGAGGTACCCCAGGCCAGGCGGCAATTAAGGGTGCCGCCCCTTACCCTGCTGATGATGGGGAGAGCCGAAACCCTCCCCGGAACATCAGAATTCCTGTTCGAGCTTCTTGGCCATTTCCTCGATATTCTCAGGCGGCCAGCCGGGGATTTCCATGCCCAGGCGCAGCCCCATCGAAGCGAGGACTTCCTTGATCTCGTTGAGCGACTTGCGGCCGAAGTTCGGCGTGCGCAGCATCTCGGCTTCGGTCTTCTGAACCAGATCGCCGATGTAGATGATGTTGTCGTTCTTGAGGCAGTTGGCCGAACGCACCGACAGTTCGAGCTCGTCGACCTTCTTGAGAAGGTAACGGTTGAGCTGGTTGCTGTCGCCTTCCGGCTCGGCGCCACCGGCAGCAGCCGGAACGCCACCAGCGGTCGGAGCCGCGGTAACGGCCATGCCGTCGTCAAAGTGGACGAACAGCTGCAGCTGATCCTGCAGGATGCGCGCCGAATAGGCCAGCGCGTCCTCAGGCGTCACCGTGCCGTCGGTTTCGATCGTCAGGGTCAGCTTGTCGTAATCGAGTTCCTGCCCGACGCGGGTGTTCTCGACCTTGTAGGCCACCTGGCGGACCGGCGAGTAGAGCGAGTCGACCGGAATCAGGCCGATCGGCGCGTCCGCCGGGCGGTTCGCAGCCGCGGTGACATAGCCCTTACCGACGTCAGCGGTCAGTTCCATGTTGAGGGTCGCGCCCTCGTCGAGGTGGCAGATCACCAGATCCGAGTTCATCACCTCGATATCGCCGGTGGTGGCGATCATGCCCGCGGTGACTTCGGCCGGGCCGGTCGCCGAAAGCTGGAGGCGCTTCGGGCCTTCGCCCTGCATGCGCAGCGCGATCTGCTTCACGTTGAGCACGATGTCGGTGACGTCCTCACGGACGCCGGCGAGCGACGAGAATTCGTGCAGCACGTTCTCGATCTTGATCGACGTGACGGCCGCGCCCTGCAGCGACGAGAGGAGCACGCGGCGCAGCGCGTTGCCCAGCGTCAGGCCGAAGCCGCGCTCCAGCGGCTCGGCGACGAAGGCCGCCTTGCGCTTGCTATCGCTGCTCGCCTTCTTCTCGAGGCCGTTCGGCTTCTTGAGTTCCTGCCAGTTCTTTGCGTTGACAGCCATTTTGTCCCCTGGGGTTTGGCGGGATCATGCATCCCGCCGGGAAACTTAGTGCGGAAAGGCGGCCCGATGGACCGCCTCCCAGGTGCCGATCAGACGCGGCGGCGCTTCGACGGGCGCACGCCGTTGTGCGGGATCGGCGTCACGTCGCGGATCGACGTGATGTGGAAGCCGACCGCCTGCAGCGCGCGGAGCGCCGACTCACGGCCCGAACCGGGGCCCTTGACCTCGACTTCGAGGGTGCGGACGCCATGCTCGGCGGCCTTCTTGCCGGCGTCCTCGGCTGCGACCTGCGCGGCGTAAGGGGTCGACTTGCGGCTGCCCTTGAAGCCCATCATGCCGGCCGACGACCAGGCAATCGCATTGCCCTGCGCGTCCGTGATGGTGATCATGGTGTTGTTGAAGCTGGCGTTCACATGCGCGACGCCGGCGGTGATGTTCTTGCGCTCGCGGCGGCGAATGCGCTGGGATTCACGTGCCATGTTATCCGTTCCTACCTGAGAGAGCGAGCGCCCCTTGCGAAGCGCTCAAGCCCTTACTTCTTCTTACCGGCGATCGGCTTCGCCTTGCCCTTGCGGGTGCGAGCGTTGGTGTGCGTGCGCTGGCCGCGGACCGGAAGGCCCTTGCGGTGACGCAGGCCGCGATAGCAGGCCAGATCCATCAGACGCTTGATGTTCATCGCCACCTGGCGGCGAAGATCGCCTTCCACGGTGTAGCCGGCGTCGATCGCTTCGCGGATCTGGAGGACTTCCTGGTCCGACAGATCCTGAACGCGACGCTCACGCGCGATGCCCAGCTTGGTGGTCAGTTCCTTGGCCTTGGCCGGACCGATGCCGTGAATGTAGGTCAGCGCGATTTCGACGCGCTTGTTGGTCGGGATATTGACACCCGCGATACGTGCCACTTTGCTTTTCTCCTGCTCCACAGGGCCACTGGCAAGCCGGCCCTATCTCGACGCTCGCCCCGGATTTGGGGCACCCCACCACGCGCGAAACGCGGCACACGCGTATAGCGGTACCGAATCCGGGCTCGTTGGGAATGGGTGCGGATAGTGGGATCAGGTGGGGCTGTCAACAGCCGGACTATCGATCCAGTTCCGTCCAGTCCTTGAACGGCAGGTGATAGAGCATATCGAACACTTCCAACTGCATACCCGTCGGTTCGACGGCGTCGGAGTTCCACAGCATCACCACCCCGGCCTTCAGGATCGGATCGAACAGGATCAGCGACCGATAGCCTGCGACCGCCCCGCGATGCCCGATCACCTCGCGTCCCTGATAGTGATAGCTGCGCCAGCCCAAGCCGTAGGACGCGTCCTTCAACTGCTGATCATAGTCGCGCAGGCGATGGATGGAGAATGTGCGAACCCGCGGATCGTGGATCGTGTGGAGCAGCCGATCGGACAGGACGTGCGGGCTTTCGCCCATCTGCGCGCGCATCCACAACGCCATGTCGATGATCGAGCTGTTGACCCCGCCGGCCGCCGGCACCTTGTAATAGGATTCCTCGACCTTCAGCTCGCGCCGGCCATTGTGCGGCGGCGCCCAGCTTGGCGCATTGACCAGGCCGTCGCGCCCGATGCTCGCGGTCTGCATGCCCAGCGGCCGGAACAGCTTTTCCTCGACCAGTTGGGCGTAGGGCTTGCGCCCCGCATTCTCGGCCGCCTCGCTCGCCGCATCATAGGCGATATTCTGATACGAATAGCATTTGCCGGGCGGGCAGAGCAGCGGAATGGCGTTCAGCCGGCTGCGGATCTCCTTGGGATCATGCCCATGCTCAAGGTCGTCGTCATAGGCGTTCTTCCAGATGCCCAGGCTCTGCGAGAGGACATTCTCGACCGTCGCGACCTGCTCTGCCCCGTCGCGGAGCTTGAGCGAGGGCGCCCATTTCGCGATCGGATCGGTGAGCGACAGCTTCTTCTCCGCCGCCATCTTGGCGAGCAGGGTCCCCGCCACCCCCTTCGACACCGACGCCCAGCGGAAGATGGTGTGCGCGGTAACGGGGCTGCCGTCCTTGCCATCGGTCGTGACGCCATAGCCCTTGGCGAAGCTCACCTCGCCATTTTCGATCGTCGCGATCGCGATGCCGACGACGCCCTTCTTGTCGGCGAGCCGCTGCATGCGGGCATCGAGCCGGCCATAATCGATCCGCGTCGGGCCGACCTTGCTGATGCCGATCCGGCTCAGATCGATCGACAGCCGCGCCTTGCCCTGCGGGGCCGCCGGCGTCTGCGCCTTGCGCCAGTAAATGCCGCCGACCGCGACGAAGGCGAGCAGCAGTACGAACAGCACGACACCGCCGACCACCAGCCCGCGTTCGATCGAAACGATCGTCGGCACGGGAGCATCGGGATTTTCGGAAGCGTTCGGGTTTTCAGGCTTGTTCTGTTTTGGTTGCCACGGCGCGATCATGCCCCGGCATAGCATCCCCGCCGCGCACGTCAGCCCAAAAAGTCGGGCGATCGTCGCACGCCAGCAACGGTTCGACTCACCACCCCCTCGTCATTGCGAGGAGCCGCAGGCGACGAAGCAATCCAGGCCCGCATTAGAGAGCCTCGCGAGCCTCTCTAATGCGGGCCTGGATTGCTTCGCTACGCTCGCAATGACGAGGCGCGTGGGGTGAGCTTACGCCTCGTAATGCGCGGTCGTCTTCGCCTTCACCTCGTCGGCGGTGACGCCCGGCGCCAGTTCGACCAGCTTGAAGGGCGATGCGTGATCGGGGCGCTGGAACACGCACAGGTCGGTCACGATCATGTCGACCACATTCTTGCCGGTCAGCGGCAGGGTGCAGGCCGGGATGAACTTGGGGCTGCCGTCCTTGGCATTATGCTCCATCACCACGATAATCTTCTTGACGCCCGCGACGAGATCCATCGCGCCGCCCATCCCCTTCACCATCTTGCCGGGGATCATCCAGTTGGCGATGTCGCCATTCTCCGCCACTTCCATCGCGCCGAGAACGGTCAGGTCGATATGCCCGCCGCGGATCATCGCAAAGCTGTCGGACGAGGAGAAATAGCTGGTCGACGGCAGTTCGCTGATCGTCTGCTTGCCCGCGTTGATCAGGTCGGCATCCTCATCGCCCTCATAGGGGAACGGGCCGATGCCGAGCATGCCGTTTTCGGACTGGAGCGTCACCGTCATTCCGTCGGGAATGTTGTTGGCGACCAGCGTCGGGATGCCGATGCCCAGATTGACGTAGAAGCCGTCCTGAAGCTCGCGCGCCGCGCGCGCCGCCATCTGATCGCGGGTCCAGCTCATGTCAGTTCGCTCCTTGGGCGGGATCGTCCCACCTTTTGTCGGTCGGAAACACGTCGTCGAAGCCCCCGCGCATACCGGGGCCGTAAACCGGGTTGGGCAGCAAGAACCAGCCATTGCCCCACAGCCGCGCGACCTCGCCGTGGCCGGCGGCCTCGCGCCGTTCGCGCGGGCTGGCGATCTGGTTGAACATATCGCTGAAGTCGCCCAGCTGGTCGCCGCCCATCGCGATCACGCAGTAACGCGACGCAATGGTCGATCGGCGGCCGTCCTTCTTTGATCCGGCGCTGTCGTCGCCCTGCAGGAACAAGTCCTGACCGTGGACGAAATCGCCCAGACCCGCATTCTTCACGGCAGCCACCGTCTGATCGGCGGTCTCGGCCGAACGATTGGTGTTGAAGATGACGGTCACGCCCTTCGCGCGCAGCTGCCGCAGCGCATAGACCGCGCCGGGCACGGGGGCGACCGCGGCCGCGCCGGTGCGTTCCCAGCGATCCCACGCCTTGGGATCGAACGGCCCGCCGCCGCGCCGCGCATCCTTCTCCTCGAAGCCGAGGTTGAGCAGCACCGTCTCATCGACGTCGAACACCGCCGCGAGCGGCTTGTCCCCGCACGGCACGAAGCTGGGCGCGGCAAGGGTCGAGCCTTCGGCCAGCACCACGCTATTCTTCGGGCGCCCGACGGCCGCGACATGGTTGAGCAGCGCAGCATAGGCCTGGACCGAGATCGCCCCGCCCTCACCCGAACCGTAGAGATATTGGTAGGTCGGCCCCGGCCCCGCCGGACGCGAGGACGGCGCGGTCACCGCCTGCTGGGGCGCCGCTGCGCATGCGGACAAGCCGCCCAGCGCGATCAGGGCCGCGATGCGCTTCACGCGGCGGCCCGCGGGCGCGTTGTGCGGAACTCGATCCGCTTGTCATAGGGGCTGCCGTTGATCAGCCGCTTCACATAGATGCCGGGCAGGTGGATGCTGTCGGGATCGAGCGAGCCGACCGGCACGATCTCCTCGACTTCCGCGACGCAGATGTTCGCGGCGGTCGCGGCCGGCTGGTTGAAATTGCGCGCGGTCTTGCGGAAGATCAGGTTCCCCGCCTCGTCCGCCTTCCAGCCCTTGATGATCGACAGGTCGGCGCGGATGCCGCGTTCGAGAACATAGGTCTCGCCGTCGAACTCCTTGAGCTCCTTACCCTCGGCGACGAGCGTGCCCACGCCGGTCTTGGTATAGAAACCCGGAATACCGGCGCCGCCCGCGCGCATCCGCTCGGCCAGCGTGCCCTGCGGGCTGAACTCGACCTCAAGCTCACCCGACAGATATTGGCGCTCGAACTCCTTGTTCTCGCCGACATAGCTGGAGATCATCTTGGCGATCTGGCGGGTGCGCAGCAGCTTGCCCAGCCCCTCCCCGTCGATACCGCAATTGTTGGACGCGATGACGAGGCCCTTCGTGCCCGCCGCGACGATCGCGTCGATCAGCCGCTCGGGAATGCCCGAAAGCCCGAAGCCGCCCGAACAGATCGTCATTCCATCGAACAGCAGACCTTCGAGTGCGGCCTCGGCTGAGGGATAGATTTTCGACACGGACGTCCTCCTCGCTGGATGCATCGCCGGTCTAACGGGCCGGGTCGGGGGTGGTCAATCTGTTGCAGCGCATCATTGCAAATGCGCGATTTTCCGCACGCGAAGGGCTTGACCCGCCCCCTCCCCGGACGCAGGGAGAGGGCGATGATCAAGGAACTCGCCGAGATCGACATCAAGCCCGGCCACGAACAGGCGTTCGAGGACGCGGCGCGGCAGGCGATGCGCCTGTTCCTCGGCTCGCAGGGTTGCCTCGCGTTCCGCATCCACCGGTCGATCGAACAACCGTCGCGCTACCGCATGTTCGTCGAATGGGAGACGATCGAGGATCACATGGTCGAGTTTCGCAACTCGGACGCCTTCCTCGCCTGGCGCAAATTGTGCGGCCCGCATTTCCAGAGCCCGCCGCGCGTCGAACATCTCCAGATCATCATCGACAGCGACAGCGAACCCGACGCCCCCGCGCCGACGATCGAACGGCTGATCATCGAGGGCTGAGCCCAAAAGTTTCCTATAGGAAACTTTCAGCCGAACAGCCGCCCCAGCGACTTGTCGAGCATCATCAATTGCCACAGCAGGCGGCCGTGATCGGAAAGGCCGCTCCTGTGATCGCGCACGATGCGGTCGAGCGCGGCGGGATCGAACCAGCCGGTCTGGGCGAGCATCGATCCTTGCGCGATCCGCCCAGCCTCTTCCGCCAGCGGCCCGCGGAACCACGCACTGATCGGCGTGACGAACCCCATCTTCTTCCGAAACAGGATATCGTCGGGCAGGTAGCGGCGCATCGCCTGCTTCATCAGCCATTTGCCGGTCGTCCCGCGCACGCGCATCGACACAGGCAGCCGCGCGGCAAACTCGATCAGGCGATAGTCGAGCAGAGGCTCGCGCGCCTCCAGGCTCACGGCCATGCTGGTGCGATCGACCTTGGTCAGGATGTCGCCCGGCAACCAGATCTGCATGTCGGCATATTGCGCGCGATCGAGCCCGTCGCGCGCGGGCGCCGCCGCCATCGCCTTGATGTAGCGATCCTCGGCACGATGCCCGTTTAGGCTCGACCGCATTTGATCGGTGTAGAGCCGGTGCCGCAGCGCCATCGGCGTGACGCCAACCGCCTCGGCATAAGCCTCCCCCTCCGAACGGCCGAGCGCCTGGAAGGTCGATTTCGCGCGCAGCTTCTGCGGCGCCCAGTCCATCTTCGGATAGAGACGGCCCAGCGTGCCGAACACGTTGGTGCGGAACCCCTGCGGCAGCAGGCGGCGCACGCAATCCTCGGCGTTGAAGAAGGTCAGGCGGCGATAACCGGCGAAAGCCTCGTCCGCGCCGTCGCCCGACAAGGCGACCGTCACCGTCTCGCGCGCCAACTGGCTCACGCGATAAGTGGGCAGCGCGGAAGCATCGGCGAAGGGTTCGTCGAAATGATCGGCGAGCGTGTCGGCCAGACCATAATCGTCGGCCGATACGATCCGCACGCGATGATCGGTCGCGAAGCGCGCGGCGATCTCGCCGGCATAGCGCGTCTCGTCATAATCGGGATGGTCGAAGCCGATCGAGCAGGTCTTGACCGCCTCGCGGCTCTCCTCCGCCATCAGGGCGACGACCGCGCTGCTATCCACCCCGCCCGACAGGAAGGCGCCCAGCGGCACGTCCGCGATCATCCGCGCGGTGACGGCCTTGCGCATCAGATCGACCAGCTCGGCCTCCAGATCGCGCGCCGATCCCTTAGCGCGATCGGCAAAGCTCACGTCCCACCAGCGCACCGGCGCGGGGAGCGGATGGCCGCGTCGCAACGTCAGGTGATGGCCGGCGGGAAGCTTCCTCACCCCCTGCAGCAGGCTGGTGTCGTCGGGCACGTAACCGAAGGCGAGATAGTCGTCGATCGCCGACAGTTCGGGCGTCCGCCGCAGCAGCGGATGCGCGGTCAGCGCCTTCAGCTCCGAACCGAAGATCACGCTGCCGTCCGACAGCTCGGCATAGAAAAGCGGTTTCACGCCCAGCCGGTCGCGCGCGATGAACAGGCTCGCGTCCGCCGTATCGTGGATCGCGAAGGCGAACATACCGTTCAACCGATCGAGCGACTTCGGCCCCCAACGGCGATACGCCTCCAGGATCACCTCGGTATCGCTATGCGTGCGGAACTCGACGCCCAGCGCCGTCAGCTCGGCGCGAACCTCGCGATAATTATAGATCTCGCCATTGAAGATGATGACGTGGCGGCCATCCGCACTCGGCATCGGCTGCACGCCGCCTTCGAGGTCGATGATCGACAGGCGGCGATGCCCGAAGCCGACGCCCGGCGCCGTCCAGATGCCCGAACCATCCGGCCCGCGATGCGCGATCGCATCGGCCATCGCGCGGACCCGCGCCTCCTCGACAGGCTTTGCGACCTGGAGATGGAATATGCCAGCGATGCCGCACATCAGGCGTCGGCCGCCTCGCCGTCAAAGCCGACCATGTCGTCGAGCGCGGTCAGCTGCGCCTCCCAGCCATAGCGTTGGATCATCCATTCGCGCGCGACCTTGCCCATCGCCTCGGCGGCCTTGGGATCGCGGATCAGATCGCTGACGGCATTGGCCAGATCGAGCCGTTCGGCGACGATCAGATGCTTGCCCCGCTCGGCATCCAGCCCTTCGAAGGCGGGGGCCGAGACGACCACGGGCCGCGCCATCGCCATCGCCTCCAGCACCTTATTCTGGATGCCGCGCGCGATTTCCAGCGGGGCGACCACCACCGTTGCCGCCGCCAGCCAGGGGCGCACGTCGGGTACCTCGCCGGTGATGATCACGTTGCGATTGGCCAGTGCCTTCACCGCCGGCGTCGGATCGCGCCCGACGATCGCGAACACCGCATTGGGATGCTTGGCGCGGATCGCGCGGAAGGTGCGCTTGGCGAAATGCTCCACCGCATCGACATTGGGTTTGTAATCCATCTGCCCGGTGAAGACGATCAGCGGATCGTTCTGCTCATCTTTGCGGGGGAAGGCGGCGGGATCGAAATAGTCGGTGTCGATGCCGTTGCTGACGGCCTTCACCTTGTCCGCGCCGAGCCCGGAGATGTGGCGGAACACACCCGCCTCCGCCTCGCTGACGAACAGGCTCAGGTCGGCGCGCTCGGCGGTTTCGATTTCGAACGCCTGGAGCAGTTCGCCTTCGCGCCGGTGGATCCAGCCCTTGGGGCCGGCCGCCTTCGCGCCATAGCTGGCGAACTTTTCGGAATCGACGTCGACGAAGTCCATCACGAAGCGCCGCCCGCCGCGATCTTCGGGCACGAACTGCGCCATCTGCCCCGAATAGACGAAGATCGTGTCGATAGGCCGCTTCTTCAGCAACCGCTTCACCTCCGCCTTCATGGCGCGTGATCGAAACGCGGTGAGCGAGATGGAGTCCCCCTTGGCCATTGCGCGCAGACCGGCCGACACGCGGCTGCGGCGCACGTCGACGAACAGCGAGGAACAGATCTGGCGCAAGGGGGCGACCTTGGCGACGTCGCCGGGCCGGTCGACAAAGCCGACGACATGCACCGGCGCGCGCGCCGCCAGATGGCGCAGGATATGATAGCTGCGGATCCTATCCCCCCGATCGGGCGGATAGGGGATGCGGTGAACCAGAAACAGGATCTCGCCCATCAGCCGAGCCCCCGCGCGATCCACGGCCCGATCCGGTTGGCGATCGACAAAGGCAGTTTCTGCCACAGCGACACCTGCAGCCGATATTTGGGGCTCGTCGGGTTGATCTGGCGCGGCTCCTGCCCGTCGGCGGTGCGGATGGCATAAGCGAGCGGCACCGGTTCGAACCCCCAATTCTTCTTGAAGGCGAAGGCGCCGGTTCCGAACTTCGACCGGCCGAAATCGAACGCCGTCATCCCCTGCCCCCGCGCATGGTTCATCAGCGCGTAGTACATCATGTCGTTCGCACGCCAGCGCCGCGCGTCGTGCGTGCCCCCGCCCCAATAAGGCAGCACCACGCCCTTGTGATAGAGGCTCAGCACGCTCGCCAACGGCACGCCTTCGTGCAGCACGGTCAGGATGTCGGCATCCGCGCCGAATGCATCGAGCACCGCGTCGAACAGCGATCGGGGGAAAACCGGCGTGCCGAGGTTGCGGACGCTTTCGGCATAGACGGCATAATGCTGCGCCCGGTCGATCTCGCTCGCTCCGATCCGCACCTCCAGCGGGAAGCCAAGCGCCTTGCGCACCTCGGCGCGCTGCTTGCGCGGGATGGCGAGCAATTCGGCCTCGTCATCGGCGGTCAGCGAACGCGCGAAGCCGGCATAGATCCCGCCTTCGACATGCCAGCCCGACCCCGAAGGCAGCGCACCACCGCGCAGTTCGAGCGAGGGGCAGCTCAGCCGCTCGGCCCAGGTCCAGCCCGCCTCCGCCAGCGCATCGACGATCACCTGATCGTCGGCGATCGGCCCGCCGCCCACTGCAAACCCCGCCGAAGCCAGCGCGCGACCGAATAAAGGCGAATGAACCTCGGTCATCGGCAACAGCCCGACGATCGCGCCATCGCGCTCGGCGATCAGGTAGCGCGCGGTCTGCCTGCACCCGCGCTCGACACCCATCAGCCATGCCGGCCGATGGAACGCGCTGCCCTGATCATGCGCCATCACATAGGCGTGGATTGCGGCACGCTCCGCGGGGCTGTCGAGATCGGCCAGCCGGGTCGCGATCATGTCAGGCCAGCGCCTCCGCCGCCTTCGCCGCAACCGCATCGACCCGCCCCCACGCGAAATCGCCGATCGCACGCTCCAGCTTGCCCTCCATCGCGGACAGGCGGCTATAATGGCGCAGCTTCGATTTGAGCGGGGCATTCGCGACGCGCGGCTGGCCGGGATCGATCTCCCACGGATGGAAGTAGAAGATGGCAGGCTGGCCAAGGCCGTTCACCTGCCGGATCGCCCAGCGCGAAAAGGCATAAGGGAACAGACGGAAGAAGCCCCCGCCCCCCGCCGCCAGTGTCCGCCCCCGCAGCTTGGCGGTCGTGACCGGCAGTTCGATCAGGGAGTTGTCGTGCAGCGGCTTCCACGCGAAGCGCGGGCTTTCGGGCCATCCATAATGATCGTGGACGACCGGCGCGACGCTCGACGAATAGACATGGCCTTCCTCGGCCAGGATCGCATGCGCCCACGGGGTGCGCGTATCGATCGAGAAGCTGGGCGCGCGATAGCCGGTGACGGCGGTGCCGCCCAGATCCTCCAGCACCTGCTTGGCCTTGCGGACGTCTGCGCGAAACTGCTCTGGCGTCATCTGAAAGACGCGGCCATGATCCCAGCCGTGGCTCGCCAGCTCATGCCCGCCCGCGACGATCCGCTTGATGAGCGCCGGATAACGTTCGGCGACCCAGCCCAGCGTGAAGAAGGTGCCCTTCGCCCCCATCCGGTCGAACAGGGCGATCACCGCATCGGTGTTGCGCTCGACGCGGGGCGCCAGGCTGTCCCAGTCGCTACGATCGATCGTCTTTTCGAACGCGCCGACCTGGAACCAGTCCTCGATATCGACGGACAGGCCGTTCAGCACCACGGGTTTCAAGCCGCGTCCTGGCTACCGTTCGCACCACCGCTGCCGCCGCCCGGCCCCTGATCCTTGGTCTCGACCAGTTCGACCAGCAGCGAAAGGGTGCGGCGCAGGATCGCCTCCTGATCGGCCAGCCGCGCCTCGAGTTCGGCATTGCGCGCGGCAATGTCGCGAAGCGCCTCATTGTCGCCCGCAGCGGCGGCCGGCGCAGGTGCAGGCGGCACCGCATAATCGGGCGTGGTGTAATCCGGAACCGGCGCGGGCGGCGGCGGAGGCGGCGGCACATCCTCAACAGCGCGCAGCGGCGGATATACAGGTGCGGGCGGTTCGATCGGCGCAGCGGCCACCGGCGGCGGGGCTGGTTCGGGCTGCTGTGCCTGTGGCGGCACATCGCCATCATAACGCGGCGGCTGCGCGATCGGCGGCGGCGGCGCCTGTTCGGGCATCGAAAAGCCGCTCATGTCATAAGCCCCGGTCGGTGCCTCGGGCGCCTGCGGCTCGTCCATGTCGTAAGACGGCTCGGTATAAGACGGCTCGACATAAGCGGGCGGCACGAAGGGCTGCGGCGTCGCGCTATACGAGATATTGGGCGCAGGGGCCGGAGCGGGCGGCGGCACAGGCGCCGCAACAGGCGCGGGGGCCGGCTCCGGGAAAACCTGCGGCGCGATAACGGGCGCGACCGGAGGCGGCGGCGGTGTCGGCGCGGGCTGCTGCGGCTCGATCCACGCGGCCGGAGCAACGGGCGTGGGATTATACTGGAACGGCTGCGGCTTGCCCTCGGGCGTCGCATTTTCCGCCGGCATGATGCTTTCGGAAGCAAGATCGGCCGCGACATCCTCGATCACGTCGATGTCGATGTCGACCAGTTGCTCGATCGCCCCCTGCAACAACACGCGCGCCGCCAGCATGTTGAGCCGGCGCGGCACGCCGCCCGACAGGCGGTGCATCGCGGCGAAGGCTTCGGCGGTGAAGCGCGGCGCGCCCTTCCATCCGGCGCAGGCCAGACGGTGCATGATATACGGGCCGGTCTCATCGACCAGCATCGCCGTCAGGTGGTGCGTCGCGATCACACGCTGGCGCAGCTGTTCGAAGCGCGGCTGGGCCAGCGCCTCGCGAAACTCGGGCTGGCCGAGCAGGAAGATCTGGAGCAGCGCCTGCCCGCCGAACTGGAAGTTCGACAGCATCCGCAACTCTTCGAGCGCGGTGATCGGCAGGTTCTGCGCCTCGTCGACGATCAGGAGCGTGCGCTTTCCGCCGCGCGCCTGTTCGTGGAGGAAGCGTTCGATCCGCGCGAGGATCTGGCCCTTCGCCATCCCCTCGCTCTGCACGCCGAGCGAGAGCGCGACGATGCGCAGGATATCCTCGCCCTCAAGCTGGGTGGAAACGAGGTTGACGGCGGTCAGGCGCGATTTGTCGATCGCGCCCATCAGGCGGCCGACCAGCATCGTCTTGCCGGTGCCGACCTCACCCGTCACGACGATGAAGCCTTCGCCCTGGGCAAGGCCATAGCCGAGATAGGTCATCGCCTTACGATGCGTCGCGCTATCGAAATAGAAGCGCGGATCGGGCGTCAGCTGGAACGGCCTGTCCGTCAGGCCATAGGGATCATGATCCATGTCGGACCCCCCTTAGGCCGGTGCGGATCGCGTTAGAAGTTGTATCGTACGCCAAGCTCTGCACGCCCCAAGATGTCGGCCGCATCCCCTTCCCGCTTCGACGCCTCTACGCTGACCGAGGCGGAAGCGATCAGGCTCCTGCCCAGAATGCGCGAATACCGACTGTTCATGACAAGCGACTGAACATCGGGCGTACCGGCCTGGCCATTGATAAACAGGTTGCCGTTAAAAGAAAAGTCGACCGAGGATTTTGGCGACAGCGCGTGGTTGAGCCCGCCCGTGACGAAGATGGTCTGATCGACCACGCCGTCCAGCGACACCGCCAGCGTGGGATCGTCCTGATAGGTACGACGCGAATAGCCGCCGCCCAGATTCAGCGACGTCTGCCGCATCTGATAGCCGTAGACGAAGTTCATCCCGCGCGTGCGATACATGGTCGACGCCGACGATCCGAGCGTGCCGCCAAGACAGCTGCCCATGCCGGGATTCTTGCCGAACACGCACTGGCTGTACGGCGTGCTGCCGCTGCCGCCCATGTCGTCGGGCTCCTGCAACTGGGTCGGCGCGCCGGCGAGCCCTGCGGTCACGCCGCGGCCGAAGCTTTCGAGGCGATCGAACACCACCAGCGCCACCGACGATTTGGAATCGGGCTTCATCTCGATCAGGCCGGTCACTGTGAAGCCGCCATAGCGATAGCCCGCGCGCGCCTCGACATGGGTGCGCCGGCTGGGCGACCAGATCAGGCCGCCATCGGCGACGAAGCCGGCAATATCATAGGTCAGGACGCGCGGATCCGAAGGATCGGCCTGGAAACGCCCGTCGGCATCGAGGATCGGGATCCCGTTCGCATCCACCAACGTCGACTGCTTCGAGTTGGTCGAGCTTTCGTAGCCGCCGCTGCTGACGAAGGCGATCGTCGCCGACAGCGGCACGCGCGTTTCGAGGATCGCGTTGTAATTTTCGAAGCGTTCGTTGAGCTGCCCCGAATCTTCGCGGCTATATTGCGAACTCAGCGTCCAGCTGAACGGCAGGGTGCCGCGCTTCATCCCGATCTGCGCGGTCGCCAGATGGCTGACCGAATCGGAAAAACGATCGAAGCCGGGCGTCACCGGCACGCCCTGGGTCGAATTGCCGGTGGTCACATAGCTGAAGCGATAGCTCGACGCGACGTCCAGCTCGCTGATGTTCGTCGCGACCGACGGCTGGATATAGGCGCCATAGACCTGCGAGATATTGTCGGCATTGCCCACATTGCCCAGCGGCGCGGCGCCCGCCGGATTGACGCGGGTGTAGGTCGCAATCGCGCCGACATCGAGCGCGGAGACATCGGGGATGATGCGGATGCTCGCCCGCGCGATGCCGTTATGCGAACCCGATCGACCGACATCGCCCTGCTGCCGGATGCGGCGGGTGTAGGTGTAGAACAGGGTCGATGCGACGCGGCGCGTATTATATTCGACGCCCAGCCCCGCAATCGCCTCGGCGTAGGTGACGGTTTCTGCGTCGCCCTTGAGCGCGCCCTGCGTGAACTCGCGCACATCGATATAGGGGGTAATCGTCGGGCGACCGGTGCGCTGCGGCTTGCCGCCGGGCAGCCCGCTCATGTCGACGCTCTGCGCATGCGCGACGCCGCCCGCCGCGACGGCGAAACATAGCGCAAGGCCCGCAACGAACCTCCGCACCGCCCCCGAAGCGAGCGCGCTCATCGCGGGGCTTCATACCCGTAATAGCTGCCGAAGCGGCGCGAGCTGGGCGAGAAGCGGACCTTGTTGAGCAGCAGCTGGATTTCCTCGCAGCCACCGAGCAGCAGCGTCGCATCCCGCAGTTCGGCCTCGCCGGTGCGATCGGCCTGCACGACCAGCAGCACCTGCCCGACATGATAGGCCAGCACCGACGCCGGCGACGCCGCCAGCGCGGGCGGGCTATCGAACAGGACGATGCGGTTGGGCTTGGAGGCCAGGCGATCGAGCACGTGGCGGGTGCGTTCCGCCGCGATCAGCTCGGTCGCTTCATTGGTATATTTGCCCGACGGCAGCACGCACAGGCTGCCCACATCAGTCTTGATCACCAGCGTTTCGACATCGATGTCGGGATCGGCCAGCGCGTCCATCAGGCCCACCGGCCCTTCGATGCCCAGCGTCGACAGCACGGTCGGCTTGGCGAAGTCGCCATCAACCAGCAGCACTTCGACATCGCGCTCGTTCGCCATCGAAAGCGCCAGATTGACCGCGCAAAAGGTCTTGCCCTCATTTGCCTGCGCCGAACAGATCAGCAGGCGGCGCCCCTTGGGCAAAGCGGTCGGCCCGATCGCGTTGAGCAGCAGCGTCCGCTTGACGATGCGGAACTCCTCGGCAAGCGCCGTGATCGCCGCGTCGGGCATGATGAAGCCCTGTTCGATCAGCGAGGCGCGATCGACCTTGGCGGTCTTGTAGATGATGTCGGGCGCGGGCAGCGCCGCCGGCTCGGCCGCGACCTGCGGCGTAGCGACAGGCGGCAAGGCCCCTGCCCCGCCACTGCCCGCCAGCGAGACGGGCGGCGGAGGAGCCGGCGCGTCGATCAGCGGCGGCGGCGCGGGCGGCAGTTCGGGGGCCGGCGCGGGCTTGAACGGATCGAAGGCCGGCTGGACCGGCGGCATATCGATGATCGGGGTCGGTTCGCCCGTCGGCGGCACGAAAATGCGCGCGCGCAGAATCCCCTCGAAATCATAGACCGAGCCTGCACGCTCGATCAGCGATCCGCCGCGGCGACGCCCCTTTTTCTGGGCCTTGTCTGGGATCTGATCATCCATCGTCGATCAGCTTATCATCAGACGTTTAACGAATTCGACCAGCAGCAGCAGGCCGAATACGCCGGTCAACGCGCCCGCCGCGGAGGAGAACCAGATCAGCTGCTGCCGCTTGGCCGCGCGCGTCTCCACCGTCACCACTTCGGAAATCGCGCCCAGCACCGGCAGGCCGCTGGCCTTCGCCAGCTGCTGCGTGGTCGTATAGCTGTTCGACAGCTGGCTCTTGGCGAAGGCGACACCCGCGCCGACCACCAGCCCTGCGATCAGCACGCCGGTCAGCAGCAGCGGCCGGTTCGGCGCCGCCGGTTTGGTCGGGAAGGACGGGCGATCGATCACGCGGAACGCAACCTTGTCGCTCTTGCCGGTCGCATCGGCGCGCAGCTTGGCGGTCTCACGATCGGCCAGCAGCTTGTTATACTGATCGCGCAGCACCGTATAATCGCGGTCGAGCTTCTGGCCGGTCGCCTCTTCGTCGGGCGCGGTCAGCTGGCGCGTGGCGATCTGCTGCATATCGGCCTGAAGCTGCGCCTTGCGCGCCGAATACATCGCGACATTGCCCTGCCGTTCGGCCTGCATCGACTTGATCGAGACATAGACCGGGTTGGGCGCCATCGGCCCGGAAACCGATCCGCCGCGCCGCTGCTCGGCACGCGCCTGCGCAAGCTGCGACTTCATCGCAATCACGTCGGGATGCCTGTCGGTCCATCCACGCGCGGTGGCGTCCGACAATTGCCCTTCGAGCAAGGCGATACGCTGTTCGGTCGATCCGCCGCCGGGCGCGCCCGCAACCGGGATGCTCGCCGGGGTCGCCGCCAGCTGCCCGTTCATCGCGGCCAGCGCGCTCTGCGCCGACATCAGGTTGGATTCGACGTTCGACAGTTCGTTGCGCGCCAGCTCCATACGCTGTTCCAACGAACCGCTGCCCGGCAGATTGCCCATCGTCCGCTGCGCCAGCGCCGCGCGCTGCCGATCGACATTGGCGAGTTCCTTGGCCCGGCGCGCCAGCTCCTGATCGAGGAAGGCGAGCGCCTGCTGGCTCTCATCGCGCGACCCCAGGATATTTTCCTGCACGAAGATGTCGACCAGCTGCTGCGTCACGTTGCGGACGATGAACGCGGTCTCGCGGTCCGAAAAATCCTTCAGGCCGACGCGGGTCTTGATCTCGAGCAGATTGTCGCCGTTCGCGGTGATCGAGATGCCCGAACGCAGCGCGCCGATCAGCGGCAGCGATTCCGCCGATGTCAGCGCGCGTTCACCGTTCGACACATTGGCGACGACGCGCTTGAGCGTTTCGGTCGACGTCAGCGACTGGCGGACGCGTTCCATGTCCTTCTGCCGATCGCTGTCGTCGATGCCGATCTGACCGGTCAGCCGCGAACTGGTCTGCACCGAGATGCGGGTCGAGCTTTCGAACGCGGCCGGGATGCGCATGACGAACGCCCAGCCGACCAGGCACACGCCCCACGCGACCACGATCGCGAGCCAGCGCAAGCGCCAGATCGCGAACAGCGCAATCCGTATCTCGGTATAGATCGCTTCCATCGACCCTACACCGCCCCCACGGCCAAGGCAGGATCACGCATCAAAAGGCGCTCTCCGGAATGATGATCACATCGCCGGGCATCAGCTTGACGTTGGCCTTGATGTCGCCGCGCTTGATCAGGCTTTCGATCTTGATCTTATATTCGTCCTGCTTGCCGGTCGTCTGGTTGTGGCGGATCAGGCGCGCACGGTTGCCCGCCGCGAATTCCGAAAGCCCGCCAACCGCGATCATCGCGTCGAGCAGGGTCATTTCCGCGCGATATGGGATCGACGCCGGCTTTTCCGCCGCGCCGACGATGCGGATCTGCTGCGAATAGGTGCCCGAAAAGCTGTTGATGATGACCGAGACAATCGGATCCTTGATATAGGTCGACAGCGCGTCGCGAATATCGTCGGCCAGCTTGGTCGGCGTCTTGCCCACCGCCACCATGTCGGTGATCAGCGGCAACGTGATGCGCCCGTCGGGCCGCACCTGCACCGATGCGCCAAGCTCCGGATTGCGCCACACGAACACGGTCAGCGCATCGAGCGGGCCGATCGCATAATCCTCGCCCGGCGTCGCGCTCGGCGACACGAAAGGCGCAGGCGGCAGCTCCTTGGCCGGTTCCGCCGCGATTGCCGGCGAAACCGCCGCAATCGTCAGCGCAAAGCCGCCCAGTCCCCCAACAAGCGACCGACACAAACCCATACAAATACCTCCGCCAAGCGGCCCATCGCGCAATATGATGGCGAAATCATGCCATGAAGATGTGAACGCTTCCCTTATGTGCGCAGTTGCACCTAAGAATCACAGGATTACATCCCCGTCTATGGTTAATTCGACCGGAACGGGGTGTCCGAGAAACGATTGCGGGCTGGCGCTCGCGCCATAAGCGCCCGCCATGAAGATTGCGATAACATCGCCCACCCCGGTTCGCGGCAGGCCGACCTGATTTCCGAGCAGGTCGAGCGGGGTGCACAGACACCCGACGACGCTCACTTCCTCCTCCACCGGCGCGCCGAAGCGCAGCGCATTGGCGATCGGATAATTGCGGCGGACCACGGTGCCGAAATTGCCGCTGGCCGCTAGCTGGTGATGCAGCCCGCCGTCGACGACCAGGAAGGTCTCACCGTGGCTGACCTTCCGATCGACCACACGGGTCAGATAGACCCCCGCCTCGGCCACGATCCACCGGCCAAGCTCGATCGCGAAGGCGCTGTCGGTCAGGATCGGATCGCGTGCGGCAAGTGCGGTTTCGAGCGCCACGCCGATCGCCTCGATGTCGAGCGGCTTGTCCCCCGCAAAATAGGGAACGCCGAAACCACCACCCAAATTGACAAGCGGGGGAACGACTTGCGATTCATTGCTCAATCGCGCTGCGAGCATGAGGGCGGACGCCTGAGCCTCGACGATCGCATCGACCATCAGCGCCTGCGAGCCTGCGAAGATGTGCAGCCCGCGATAATCCGCGCCCGCCGCCACGATGCGGGCGATCAACGCCGGAACGCGTTCGGCATCGACGCCGAAGGGCTTGGCACCGCCGCCCATCTTCATCCCCGACCCCTTGAGATCGAAGTCGGGATTGACCCGCACCGCGAGCCGGGGGCGGATGCCGATGCGTTCGCCGATCGCCAGCGCGCGCTGCGCCTCGCCTTCGGATTCGAGGTTGATCGTGATGCCCGCGCGGATCGCGGTTTCGAGTTCGCGGTCGCGCTTGCCGGGGCCGGCGAAGGAAATGTCCGCCGACGTCATTCCGGCGTCGAGCGCCAGCCGTGCCTCGCCTTCGGACGCAACATCGATCCCGTCGACCATCGCCGCGATCGCGCGGACCAGCGGGCGATGCGGATTGGCCTTCACCGCATAGTGAAGCTGGACATTGGGGAAGGCCGCACGAAAGCGGCCGATACGCTGCCGGATCGCATCGACATCATAAGCGAAGAAGGGTGTATCGACTGCAATATCAATCAGTTCTTGTACAGTCTTTCGACCGATTATCAATTGATCATTCGATGCAAAAGCTTCGGGAATGGGTCCGGTCGGCTTCATGCCAGCGCCTCACTCTTGAGCGCGGCCCGATCGAGCTTGCCATTGGCGTTGCGCGGCAGATCGTCGCGCCAGCGCACCTCGCGCGGCTGCATGAAGCCGGGCAGGTTGCGCTTGAAATGATCGGTCAGCCGCGCGTCGGCATCGTCGCCTTCGCCGCGCGCAAAGAGCAGGATCGCCTGTCCCAGCCGATCGTCGGGCACCCCGATCGCGACCGCCTCGGCCACCGCGCCGCTGGCAATCGCAGCTTCCTCAATTTCCGTTGGACTCAATCGATTACCTGATGTCTTTATCATTTCATCATCACGCCCGACGAAGCGCAGCAGTCCTTCCGCATCGCGCGTGACCGTATCCCCGGACCAGACCGCCACCCCGCCCTCGCGCGATGCGACCGGCGCCGGCTTGAACCGTTCGGCGGTGCGTGCCGCATCCTGCCAATAGCCCTTGGCGACCAGCGGCCCGGCATGGACGAGTTCGCCCGGTTCGCCATCTTCCGCCACCGCGCCGTCCGCGCCAATTACCAATATCTCGGCAAAGGGGATCGCCGATCCGATCGAGTCCGGATGCGCGTCGATCAGCGCCGGATCGAGATAGGTCGATCGGAACGCCTCGGTCAGCCCATACATCGAATAGAGATCGGCCTTGGGAAACAGCGCGCGCATCCGCCGGACCAGCGGCACGCTCAGCCGACCGCCTGTATTGGTGAGCCGGCGCAGCGGCACGATCGCCGCCTCAGGCCAGTTCGCCTCGGCCAGTTGCACCCAGAGCGGGGGCACACCCGCGAGCGTGGTGATGCCGTATCGCTCGACCGCCTTCACGACATCGCGCGGGGTCAGATAATCGAGCGGCACCACGCTGCCGCCCGCCGCCCAGGTCGAGAGCAACTGGTTCTGCCCATAGTCGAAGCTGAACGGCAGCGCGCAGAGCGTGCGATCATCGGCCTCCAGCTTCAGATAATGCGCCACCGAAATCGCGCCGAGCCACAGGTTCGCATGGCTGAGCATCACCCCCTTCGGCCGCCCGGTGGAACCAGAGGTGTAGAGGATCGCGGTCAGCGCATCGGGATCGGCGCTGGACGGGCCGAGCCCTTCACCCTCGAACAGAGCCGCGCCTTCGGCTTCCTCGATCAGCAGCGCGCAGCCTTCGGGCCGGTCGCCGGGTTCGAGCGTGTCGGCGCGGCCCTTCCCCGCGATCAGCAGGCGTGCGCCGCTGTCGGACAGGATGTGCGCGACCTGCGGATGCTTGAGCAGCGGATTGATCGGAACGTGGATCAGCCCGGCCCGCGCCGCCGCGAGCGGCAGCAGGCAGGTCAGCCGGCTCTTGGCGGCCCAACTGGCCACCCGATCGCCCGCAACAAGTCCGCGCGCCAGCAGGTTGGCGGCAATCGCGCCGACCAGGCGATCGAGCGTCGCATGGTCGATCGTGCCGGCCTTGTCGGTGAGTGCCAGCGCCCCGCGCGCGCCCATCACCGCCAGGTGATCGAGCGGACGCGGGTTCGGATCGAGAGCGACGACCATGCGCCCGCCCTAGCGGTTAATTGGCCAGCATTGAAGTAAACTGTTCCCCTTTCGGGGGAAATCAGCGTTCGGCGAACTGGACGAAATCGACCGTGCCGCCGCGTGCGCCGCACGAGAAGTGACGCTGCCCGCGATCGGCATCGACCACGCCTTCGACCCGCCAGCCATCGCCGTCGCGGCCGACCGAGTCGACGCCCAGCACGCGACCGCGCGCCATGCTTTCGGCGGCGTCGGTGCAGATCGACGCGACTTCGCGCGCATCCCCGCCCGCCGCATTAACGTCGAAGCGGCCGTTCGAACGGACTTCGCGGCGATCGTCACGATCGCGGTTGCGCCCAGCCGACGTCGCGATCGCGACCGCACCGCCCGCAATCACCGCGCCGAGCAGGAAATTGCCGAAAGCGTCACCGCCGCCACGGCGATAATAGCCGCCGCCCCAGCGCGGGCCGCCCCAATAACCGCGCGGTCCCCAGGGACCAGCCTCGGCCGGAGCCGCCGCACCCACCAGCATGGCGGCACCCGCCATCGCACCGATCAGCATCTTCTTCATCGTCGAACACCCCGAATACGCAGAGCCACAGGCTACATCACAGCTGCGACTAACCGCCAGTGGCTTGCGACAAGCTGAATGACGCGACACCCTCCCACCCCCACTCGTCATTGCGACGAGCCGTCCTTCGACAGACGGGCTTCGACAGGCTCAGCCCTGCTCAGGATGAGCGGGAAGTAAAAACCAACCGCTCATCCTGAGTAGCCACTGAGCTTGCCGAAGTGGCGTATCGAAGGACGCTCGCAATGACGAGACTAGGCAGGAAACGAAAACGGGCCGGAAGTTTCCCTCCGGCCCGCTATCGCATCACATGTTCGGATAGTTCGGCCCGCCGCCGCCTTCGGGCGTCACCCAGTTGATGTTCTGGGTCGGATCCTTGATGTCGCAGGTCTTGCAGTGGACACAGTTCTGCGCGTTGATCTGCAGCGCGGGCTGGCCGATGTCCTTGCCCACGATTTCGTACACGCCCGCCGGGCAGTAACGCTGTTCGGGCGCATCGTACCACGGCAGGTTGATGTCGATCGGGATCGACGCATCCTTCAGCTGCAGGTGGACCGGCTGATCCTCCTCATGGTTGGTGTTCGACAGGAACACCGAGGAGAGGCGATCGAAGCTGATCTTACCGTCGGGCTTGGGATAATCGATCTTGGGCGCGATATCGGCGCGCCACATATCCTCATTATCCTTGTGGTGCTTCATCGTGAACGGCAGGCCGATGCCCAGATAGCGCATCCACATGTCGGTGCCGCCGAGCAGCGTGCCCGCCAGCGGACCGAACTTCGCCACCATCGGCTCGACATTGCGGACGAGCTTCAGTTCCTTGGCGACCCAGCTGGCCTCCAGAGCCTCCGGATAGGCCGTGATCTCGTCGCCCTCGCGGCCCGCCTGCACCGCGGCGAAGGCCGCTTCGGCCGCCAGCATGCCCGACTTCATCGCCGTGTGGCTGCCCTTGATGCGCGGCACGTTCACGAAGCCCGCCGAACAGCCGATCAGCGCGCCGCCGGGGAAGGTGAGCTTGGGCACCGACTGCCAGCCGCCCTCGTTGATCGCACGCGCGCCATAGGAGACGCGACGGCCGCCTTCGAGCACCGCCTTGATCGCCGGATGGGTCTTCCAGCGCTGGAATTCCTCGAACGGATAGACGTGCGGATTCTTGTAGCCGAGGCCGACCACGAAGCCGAGCGCGACCTGGTTGTTCGCCTGATGATAAAGGAAGCCGCCGCCCACTTCTTCGGTCAGCGGCCAGCCCTGCGTGTGGATCACGCGGCCCGGAACATGCTTTTCGGGATCGATGTCCCACAATTCCTTAATACCGATGCCGAAGGTCTGCGGCTGACAGTCCGCCTCAAGGTCGAACTTGCCTTTGAGCATCTTCGAAAGATGGCCGCGAACCCCTTCTGCGAAAAAGGTATATTTCGCGTGCAGCTCCATGCCGGGCATGTAGTCCGGCTTGTGCTCACCCTCGCGGTTGATGCCCATGTCGCCGGTCGCGACGCCCTTCACCGAACCATCGTCATTGTAGAGGATTTCGGCCGCGGCGAAGCCGGGGAAGATCTCGACGCCCAGATTTTCGGCCTGCGATGCGAGCCAGCGGCACACGTTGCCGAGCGACGCGGTGTAGGTGCCATGATTGCTCATGAAGGGCGGCTGGATGATGTGCGGGACCGAGAACTGGCGATTCTTGGTCAGCACCCAGTGGAGATTCTCGACAACCGGCACGGTCAGCGGGGTCGAGCTGTCCTCGCGCCAGTCGGGCAGAAGCTCGTCGAGGGCGATCGGATCGATCACCGCGCCCGACAGGATGTGGGCGCCGACTTCCGAACCCTTTTCGAGCACGCAGACGCCGATTTCTGCGCCCGCTTCATTGGCGAGCTGCTTGAGCCGGATCGCGGCGGCCAGGCCTGCCGGACCTGCTCCCACGATCACGACGTCATACGTCATGGATTCGCGTTCGGACATCTCAATACCCCTCGAAACTCTGCCCAGTCTCCGATCGTCGCACCCGACGAACGTCATAGCCGAAAGCCGCTGCCCGCGAATTGACGCCGCCGTCAACCCCATCCTTTACTGTTTGCGTGGAAATGGGGGGGAATATCGACACCGCGGCGTCAATGGCCGCCCTGTTCGCCTGGTGGCGTGACGCAGGGCTGGATTGCTTCGTCGAGGATGTCCCGCGCGACTGGCTGACGCCACCGGTGAAGGCCGTCGTCCGGGCTGCGCCGGTCGAGGTGTCGACGCCATCTGCACCCGCGCCTTCCGCGCCGGTAGCCGCCCCGCCCCCCGCGCCCGCCGCCCTTCCCGACAGCCTCGATGCGCTGCAGGCATGGCTCGCGACCAGCGACGCAATCCGCCTGCCGACCGCCGGCCGCATCGCCCCCGCCGGCGATCCTGCATCGGGCGTGATGATGATGGTCGATCAGCCAGAACCCGACGACGCCGAGGCCGGCCAGTTGATGGCGGGTGAGATCGGCCGCCTGTTCGATCGGATGATGGCCGCGATCGGCCGCGATCGCGCCTCGATCTACCTCGCCGCAATGGCCCCCGCCCGCCCGATCGCCGGGCATGTCGATGCCGCGCTGGCACACCATCTCGGTGAGGTTGCGCGCCGCCACGTCTCGCTCGCCCGCCCCCGCGCGCTGCTGCTGTTCGGCGATCAGCCGGCGCGCGCCTTGCTGGGCAAGGGCACGATCGAGGCGCGCGGCCGCGTCCACGATGTTCAGATCGACGGGGGAGCGACCCGCGTCATCGCCACCTTCCACCCCCGCCACCTGCTCCGCCACCCCGCGCACAAGGCGCATGCCTGGGCGGACCTGCAGCTCCTGATGAAGACACTCGGCCAATGACATTCCGCTCCGCCCTCCTCGCCGCCGCGATCTTCGCCGTTCCCACGATCGCGCATGCAGAAGGCGTCGACATCCCCGCCGCCACGACGCTGAGTGCGACGACGATCGCCCTCCCCTCGGGCCTGACCGCCGAACAGCGCACATCCTGGCGCAACGTCTTCGCCGCGATCCGCAGCGGCGACTGGTCCGCCGCCGACGCGGGCATCGCCGCCAACCCCAAGGGGCCGCTGACCGAAGTGGCGCGCGCCGAACTGCTGCTCGCCAAGGGATCGCCCAAGGCATCGGACGACACGCTTTCCACCCTGCTCGCCACCGCGCCCGACCTGCCCGAGGCGCAGGCGGTGTCGCGCATCGCCAGCCAGCGCCGGCTGAGCGTCCCCGCCCTCCCGCTTCCGCGCGATCTCGTCCGGCTCGCCGGCCCGTCGAAGCGCGCCGCCGCCCGCGCGATCCGCAGCGACCGCGCCGCAGCCCAACTTTCGCAGAGCGTCACCCCGCTCCTCAAGGCTGATCAGCCAACCAGCGCCGAAGCCCTCGTCACCGCGCGGCTCGGCGATCTTTCGCCCGAGGCGCAGGCCGAATGGCTGCAGCGCGTCGCCTGGGGCTATTACCAGACCGGCGACGATGCCTCCGCGATGCGCGTCGCGACGCAGGCGCAGGGATCGAGCCTTGCCGACTGGGGTGTGCAGGCCGCCTGGGTGAACGGGCTGGCCGCGTGGCGATCGGGCGATTGCAACGCCGCCGCTGTCGCCTTCGACAAGGTTGGTAGCCAGGCGCGCGACAGCGAGACGATGGCCGCCGGCCTGTATTGGACCGCGCGCGCCGACATGGCCTGCGGCCGCCCCGACCGGGTCGAACCGCGCCTGCGCTCCGCCGCGCGGATGAAGGAGACCTTCTACGGCCTGCTCGCGCAGGGGCAGCTTGGCATGGTCGCGCGCGCCGACATCCAGCCGCGGCTGACCGCGAACGACTGGGTCGCGATCGGCGCGATCCCCAATGTCGTGCGCGCGACCGCGCTCGCCGAAATCGGCGAAAATGCGCTCGCCGATCAGATGCTGCGCCATCAGGCGCGGATCGGCCGCGCGCAGGATCATGAATCGCTGGTGCACCTCGCCAACCGGCTCGATCTGCCCGAAACCCAGATATGGCTCGCGCAGAACGGGCCGGCGGGTTCGGTCCTCTCGGCCGCGTGCCGCTATCCGATGCCCGGCTGGGCGCCCGTCAGCGGGTGGCAGGTCGACAAGGCGTTGATCTTCGCCCACGCGCTGCAGGAATCGCAGTTCAAGGCGGATGCCACCAGCCCGGCCGGCGCGCGCGGCGTGATGCAGCTCATGCCCGCCACCGCGCAGATGGTCGCCCGGCATCAGGGCCGCACGATCGATGCGGCGACGCTCGGCACGCCCGCTCAGAGCATCGAACTCGGCCAGGCCTATCTTCGCGAACTCGCCGACAGCGGCAATACGGGCGGCCTGCTGCCCAAGGTGATCGCCGCCTATAATGCCGGCCCCGGTTCGGTTGCGAACTGGAATGCGCGCGGCCGCAACCTGGCCGACCCGCTCCTCTTCATCGAAAGCATCCCCTTCGCCGAGACCCGCGCCTATGTCGCGATCGTCCTGCGCAATTACTGGATGTACCAGCGCCAGGCCGGCGTCCTCCCGACCAGCCTCACCGCGATGGCGCAGGGCCTGTGGCCGCGCTTCCCCGGTCTTCCGGGCCGCGAGGCGGTGCGCCTGACGGCGGTCGGCAGCCCGGCAGCGGCGGATTAATCCATTACATCGTCACCCCGGACTTGATCCGGGGTGACGTAGGGAAACGAGACAGACACTCGCGCGTTTCCCACGCATGTCCTCCGTCATCCAGACCTTCGCCTATGACGCGCCGGCCGAGCGCCTCGACGTGCGGTTCGTGAGCGGGCGGCTCTATCATTATTATGGCGTGCCCGCCCGACTGGCGGCGGCGATGAAGCGGGCGACGTCGAAGGGGCGCTTCTTCAACCTGCGCATCCGCGATCATTTCCGCTTCACGCGCGACGATTGACGCGCCTATCTGCTCCGGCTGACCGACGGAGCCGTGCCATGCCGATCAAGGAAGACCTGCCCTTTCACCCCGTGCGCATCGCCGTGCTGACCGTGTCGGACAGCCGCGATCTGGCGAGCGACAAATCGGGCGACACGCTGGTCGCGCGGATCGAGGGGGCGGGGCATATCGTCGCCGATCGCGCGATCATTCAGGACGATTGCGACCTGATCGCCGACCAGTTCCTGCGCTGGATCGAGGATGTGCAGATCGACTGCGTGATCTCTACCGGCGGCACCGGCGTCACCGGGCGCGACGTGACCCCGGAGGCGGTCGAGCGCGTCGCCGACAAGATCATCCCCGGCTTCGGCGAACTCTTCCGCTGGCTCAGCTATGCCAAGATCGGCACATCGACGATCCAGTCGCGCGCCACCGCCTGCGTCGCGCGCGGCACCTATATCTTCGCGCTCCCCGGCTCCACCGGCGCGGTCAAGGACGGGTGGGACGACATCCTGCAATACCAACTCGACAGCCGCCACATGCCCTGCAACTTCGTCGAACTGTTTCCACGCCTGATGGAGAAGTGACGATGCTGGGGCTGCTGATCGCCGCTTCGGTCGCGGCCAGCAATCCGGGCTGGGCGAAGTTCAGCCGGCAGACGATCGGGATCGGCCCCACTGTCACGATCGGCCGGTTCGACGAAAAGGGCACGAAGCGTTCAATCCACTGGTTCCGCTTTCAGGAAGACGTCCGCGTGCAGAAGGACAAGGCCCGCACCTTATGGGCGGACAGCCGCAATTGCCCCGCCGTGCGCACCGCGCTCGACGCTCTGTCGGACGTTCGCTTCGGCGTTCAGGCGCCACCCGATCGCAATGACGGCCCGGTCGTGATCCAACTCGACGGGGTGGGCTACACTTTCGAGAACCGGCTGGCTTTCGGGCCGGGCAAGGAGATCGTGTCGATCTATGCGCGTGAGCGCAGCCCGCTGGCCATTTGGATCGATGCCACGCTGGACGGTCTGAAACCGTGCTGGAGCGAAACCGCGCCCGAGCAATAATGTTCTTGATTTGTTCTGCCACAGGTTCATATTGCCGCGCATGGGCAATGCGCGCGCATCCGAAGGCCGGGGAGCCGTCACCAACGTCGCCAGCACGCGCTTCGACGATAAGGCGCGCGAGGCGGACGGCGATTGGCTCGACGAACGCGAGGGGATAGACGGCGAAGCACCGCGGCTGCGCACCGAGATCACGGTCGAAACCCCGCGCACGATCATCACGCGCAACCAGTCCCCCGACATCGGCTTCGACCGATCGATCAACGCGTACCGGGGATGCGAGCATGGCTGCATCTACTGCTTCGCGCGGCCGACCCACGCGTACATGAACCTGTCGCCGGGGCGCGATTTCGAGAGCAAGTTATTCGCCAAGCCCTCCGCGCCCGATCTGCTGCGCAAGGAACTGGCCGCGAAGAAATATGAATGCCGCCCGATCGCATTGGGCACCAACACCGATCCCTATCAGCCGATCGAAAGCGACTATCGGATCACGCGCGGCATATTGGAGGTGCTGGCCGAACATCGGCACCCGGTGACGATCACGACCAAATCGGCGCGGGTGGTGCGCGACATCGACATATTGGGTGCGATGGCGGCGGATGGGCTGGCGGCGGTGATGATGTCGGTGACGAGCCTCGATCCGCGCATCGCGATGACGATGGAGCCGCGCGCCTCCGCCCCCGCCAAGCGGATCGCCGCGATCGGGGCGCTGACGCGGGCTGGCGTGCCGACCTTCCTTTCGCTCTCCCCCGTCGTCCCCGCGATTACCGATCATGAGATCGAGGCGATCGTCGAGGCGGCGGCCGAACAGGGTGCGCGCGGCGCGTTCAGCCTGATGGTGCGCCTGCCGCACGAAGTATCGCCGATCTTCCGCGCCTGGCTCGACGCCAACTTCCCCGACCGCAAGGACAAGGTGATGAACCTGATCCGCGAGGCGCGCGGCGGGCGCGACAACGATCCCGACTTCCACACGCGGATGCGGCCACAAGGCCCCTATGCGATGATGCTCAAGGCGCGGTTCGAGGCGGCGTGCCGCAAACATGGCCTCAACCGCGAACGCATGACGCTGCGCACCGACCTGTTCGTCAAACCGGGCGGGGATCAGTTGAGCCTGTTCTAGCCTCCTCGTCATTCAATCCACTCCGCAGTTCGGAATGGATTGCTTCGCTACGCTCGCAATGACGAGTGGGGAGAGAAGGGCAGCACCGCCTCCAACTCTGCCAAGGTCGGCGCCCCTGCCCTCGCGACGCCGCTGCGCAGGAGGAAGGCGTCGGACACCATCTCGGCCTGCTGTTCGATCCCGTAGCGCGTGAAGGGCTTGCCGAGCTTCAAAATGTAGCGATAGCTACAAAAGGGATGGCGCATCAGCGGCAACCACCAGCGCCCGCTGCGCTGCGCCTGCCAGACATGGGTCATCTCGTGGAGGAACAGCGCGGCCCATTGCGTGCCCGCATCGGCATAACAGGGCCGCCATGTCGGGCCGTCGGGGTGGCACCAGATTTCGCCGTCGGGCGCCATCACGACATTGCGGCGCTGGAGCGGCCACCAGCGTCTCCGGTTGACCGCAACCTGCCCCACGTCGATCGCATCGCCGAACATGCCGCGCACCAGCGCGGTCTCGGCGTCGGTCAGCGGTCGGCGCGTTTCCATGCCACCGATGTAGGGACGATTATTTGCGGAACCAGCGCAGCCAGTCGCGGCGGCCGCTGCGGCGCGCGGCCGTCAGGCGCGGGGCGCCGGTGGCGGCGACCATCTGCGCGATCTGCCCATCGCTGAGGCTGGTTTCGAACGCAACGCCGAAGCGGTTGCCGCGACACCAGGCGACCCGCGACAGGATATCAATCCCGTTCCACAGCACCCAGATCATCTCGCCCGGCATGCGCGGCATATCGGCGTGGACCAGCGCGCCCTTCTTCGACAGATCGAGCAGGTGGACCGGAACGGTCCGCCCCGCCGCCAGCACGCGCGCCGCCAGAAAGACCTTGAGGCGCTTGCCCTGACGGGGATCGACCGGCTGGCCGACCTCCTGATCGATCTTGAACTGGGCGGACATATCCATCGCAACACTCTCCAGACCGGCTGAACGGGCCGGCGATGGAGAGGTCATACGCACATGTTCCTGCATCCCGGTTAGCCGGGTTGGTGAACGCGGCGTTAGGCAGTCTGTAAAGTGGTGACACCCTTGGCGGGACGACGACGCACAGCCGCGCCGATCAGGCCGAAACCGACCAGCATCATCATCCACGTCATCGGTTCGGGCGCGGTGATGACCGCGATATCGTCGGCGCCCGACGTCATCGACGTGACGCGGCCGACGCCCAGCGCCCAATCGTTCTTGTCGATATTCCGCGACAGATCGAGGAACTTCACCGCGAAATGATCGAGGTCGATGCTGCTCATCACATTGCCGAAGGTGATCGCAAAGCTGCCGGTGCCCTGATTGCGGACGCCATTTTCATAATGCGCGACGCAGTTGCTGCCGCCGCCGCCGCCCATGCAGAGGTCCAGCGTCCCGATCGTGCTCGACGGCCACTGCACGTTGGTCGACGTGGATGCCAGCGCGCCCGTCGCGTTGAACGCGGTGAAGGCGCCGGTCGTGTCGAAGCCGAGCGCGTGGACATAGGAGCTGTAGGCGGAATCATTCTTCAACGTGTAGTTGAAGTTGTACGTCTTCCCGCCGTTGGTGAGCCCGGTATAGGTGAAGGTGCCCGTCGCGCCGACCTTGTTGGTCTCATTGCCCTGCGCCGACATGCCTTCGAAATCGATCGTCCAGCCCATGCCGACATTCGTGCCCTTCACGGTCACGACGTCGTTGAAATCGAACACCGTCGCGGCGGCGGGAACGGACAGGGTGGCGGCGCCGATGACGGTCATCGCCGTCAGGGCCAGATTACGCATGCGCATGTACAACTCTTCCCGGGATCGATTGGGGGACGCGCGGCCCTAAGGCCCAACGTCTGAACAATCAAACGCAGGAAAAGGTTAACATTAGACTTAGGATTTAGAGGGGCGCTTCTTCTCCGCGCCCTTGGCGGCGGGTGCTGCCGCCTCGGCATGCTCCTCGGTCTTCTTTTCGACCTTGGGCTCGGCCGCGGTGACGCGGACGGCAAGCAGGTTCGACAGCTTCGCCTTGAAGCGGGCGAGATCGGCGCCGCCCAGCTGATCGGTGACGGTGAAGCTCATCGTCGCAGGATTGACCGGGCGACCGCCGCGATAGACTTCGTAATGGAGGTGCGGGCCGGTCGACATGCCGGTCGATCCGACATAGCCGATCAGCTGCCCCTGGCGGACGCGCTCGCCCTGCCGCGCGATGATACGGCTCATATGCGCATAGCCGGTCGCGATCCCGCCGCTGTGGTTCAGGCGGACATAATTGCCGTGCCCGCCATGACGGCCGGCGAAAACGACGACGCCGTCGGTGGCGGCAACGATCGGGGCGCCCATCGGCGCGCCGAAATCCATGCCCTGGTGCATGCGCGAGAAACCCAGGATCGGGTGACGACGCATGCCGAAGCTGGACGTCATATAGCCCTGGACCGGGCGGCTCATCGCTCCGCGTGTCTCGCCGGTACCGGCGGCATCATACCATTTGTCGCGCCCACCGGCCGACCAGCGCAGCATCTGCGTCTTGCGCCCGCCCTGCGTCACACCGGCATAGAGAAGCTGGCCAGTCTGCGTCTCGCCGGTTTCGGCGCGGCGATGTTCGATGATCGCATCGAAGCGCGCGTCCGAACCGATCTGGCGCATCGGCAGCTTGACCGCGACGGCGCGGATGAACGCCTGGATCGCGTCCGACGGCATGCCGGCCGAACGCGCGGCGGCGAACAGGCTGGATCCGACGCGGCCCTGGATGCGCAGCGGCGTATTGTCGACCGCGATCGGGATGCGCTTCAGGCGCAGATTGCCGTCGACGCGCTCGATCGCGAGCTTGAGGTCGAACTTGGCGCGGAAGCCGAGGGTTTCGAGCGGGCGCGGATCGCTCTTGCGCGCGCGGCGACCGAGGACGAGGTCCATCCGCGTGCCCGAACGCAGATCGCCCAGCGGCACGGCGCCGCCAACCATATTGGAAACCTGCCGCGCCTCCTCCTTCGAAACGCCGGCGCGTTCGAGGACGCGGGCGAAGCCGTCGCCCTGCCCGATCGTCGCGCTCATTTCGACGCGCGGACGCTCCGGCGTATCGGCCAGCGGCTCGACCGCTTCGGTGGGGGCAAGACGGCGGCCGCTATCGGCGCCAAGGCCCAGCGGTGCGATCGAAAGGCTGCGCGCTTCATCCCATTCGGCGCCGGACAGCGGGCGGCCATATTGGACGGGAAGCGGCTCGAAACCGGGGGTAAAAAGCGCAGCGGCGGTGCACAGGCCGATGCAGGTCGCAAGCCCGCGCCACCAGGTGCGCGAACCGATACGGACGCCCAGATCGACGACGATGTCTGTGGTAGCAAAGCGATCGCCAACCTTGGCGGCCCATTCGCTGTCGGCGATGCGGGTGATCGGGCGGAAGCGGTTCGCCTTGGCGAGCACCAGCGCTCCGTTCGCGCCGCCGCCCTGGCTAAAATCTTCCGCGTAGCCCTGTTGACGGCTGTTCTGGAACAAGCCCTTCGCCCTCTTTGCCGATGTCGCCTAAGCCATTGCCCTGTCGCGACATTGACGCCTCGGGCTCCATCCCTCTGCCCCAACATGGTTAAAGTCAATTTAACAGTCGGACCGTTGCGGCCCGAATGCGACGAACCGAATCATTTTGGCCGTGAGTCGAGTCCTGTGCGAAACTTGGGCAGGGCATGGAAAACCTTGTCGCGTCGCACGCCAAACGGCTCTGGCGACTAAGGCAGGCGATGCCCAGATTGCGCATCGACAGACGTTAGCAGGGCCGAACGCCAATGGGTTTGGCGCAACCTTGCCAGCCTGACGTCCGAACAAGGAAACTGATCATGGCTCTCAAGGATATCCTCGCCGCCACCCCGCTCGGCTTCGGCGCCGCACCGCTCGGCAACATGTTCCGCGCGATCCCAGAGGAGGAAGCGCTGGCAACCGTCGAAGCCGCGTGGAATGACGGCATCCGTTTCTTCGACAACGCCCCCTTCTACGGCGCCGGCCTGGCCGAAATCCGCATGGGCGAGGCACTGAAAGCCAAACCGCGCAATGAATATGTCATCGCCACCAAGGTCGGCCGCGTCGTGCTCGACGAGATCGAGGATGGTGCGCGCGACAATGGCGAAAAGGGCGCGGTGTTCGAACACGGCCGACCGAACAAGGTGATCAACGATTATTCCGAAGCCGCGACTTTGCGGTCGATCGAGGACAGTTTGAAGCGCCTGCAGACCGACCATATCGACATCGTGTGGGTGCATGACGTCGCGCAGGATTTCTACGGCGACGAATGGCTCGACGTGTTCGAAAGTGCGCGCAAGGGCGCGTTCAAGGCGCTCGATCGGCTGCGCGACGAGGGCGTGATCAAGGCGTGGGGCCTGGGCGTCAATCGTGTCGAGGCGGTCGAACTGCTGCTCGATCTCGAAGGGCCGCGCCCGGATGGGTCGCTGCTCGCGGGCCGCTACACATTGCTCGACCATGATCGCGCGCTGCAGCGGCTGATGCCCAAGGTGGTCGAACGCGGCCTCGGCATCGTCGCGGGCGGCCCGTACAGCTCGGGCGCGCTCGTCGGTGGCCCCAACTTCGAATATGCGCCGGCCACGCCCGCGATCCTCGACAAGGTCGCGCGGATCAAGGCGATCGCCGACAAATACGGCGTCAGCATGAAGGCGGCGGGCCTGCAATTCTCGCTCGCCAACCCTGCGGTCGCGGCGGTCATCCCCGGCGCCAGCCGTCCGGGCCGCATCGCCGAAGATCGCGCCGCGCTGAACGAGGTCGTCCCTGTCGAGTTCTGGCGCGCGCTGCGCGACGCCGGCCTTGTCAATCCGGCAGCCCCTCTGCCCGGCCTCAACTAACCATCCCCTCCCCCGGAGTTCCCAATGTCCCAACCCGCCTTGTTCACGCCGCTGACGACCACCAAGCTGTCGCTGCGCAACCGCATCATCATCGCGCCGATGTGCCAATATTCGGCCGTCGACGGATCGATGACCGACTGGCACCTGATCCATCTGGGCCAGCTTGCCTTGTCGGGCGCCGCGCTGCTGACGATCGAAGCCACCGCCGTCACCCCCGACGGCCGGATCAGCTATGCCGACGTCGGCCTGTGGAGCGACGCGAACGAGGCGGCGATGGCCCGCACCGTCGAAGGCATTCGCCGCTGGTCCGACATGCCGATCGCAATCCAGCTCGCCCATGCCGGGCGCAAGGCGTCGACCGACCTGCCCTGGCTGGGCGGCGCGCAGATCGCGCCCGATCACGCCAATGGCTGGCCGACGATCGCCCCCTCCCCGCTTCCGTTCGAGGCGGGCGAGAATCCGCCGGTCGCGATGGACAAGGCCGAACTCGATCGCATCCGCGACGCCTTCGCCAAGGCGGCCGAGCGCGCGGGCCGGATCGGGCTGGACGCGGTGCAGATCCACGCGGCGCACGGCTATCTGCTCCACCAATTCCTCTCGCCTCTCTCGAACCAGCGCGAGGACGACTATGGCGGCAGCCTGGAAAACCGGATGCGCTTCCCGCTCGAAATCTATGACGCCGTGCGCGCGGCCTTCCCCGCCGATCGGCCGGTGACGGTGCGCGTATCGGGCACCGACTGGGTCGAGGGCGGCTGGACGATCGAGGACACGATCGCCTTCGCCAAGGGGTTGGAAGCGCGCGGATGCGCGGCGATCCATGTGTCGAGCGGCGGGCTCGATCCGCGGCAGGATATCCCGGTCGGCCCCAGCTATCAGGTGCCGCTGGCCCGCGCGGTCAAGGAAGCGGTGGACATGCCCGTCGTCGCGGTCGGCCTGATCACCGATTATGATCAGGCCGAAGCGATCGTTGCCACGGGCGATGCGGACATGATCGCGCTCGCCCGCGGTATTCTCTACGACCCGCGCTGGCCGTGGCACGCCGCCGCCCATCTGGGCGCGCAGGTGGCTGCGCCGAAGCAATATCTCCGGTCGCAGCCCCGCCAGTATCGCGATCTACTCGTTGCCTAAGCCTTCCGGCCTGGTCCTTCGGGGTCAGGCCGCAGCCTTCTCCCGTTCGAACACGAAGCCGCGATAATTGTCGGCCGCGATCTCGTTGCACTTGTCTTTGTAGAAGCCGAGACCACCCTGATAGACGAGCACCGAGCGCGGCTTGCCCGGAATGTTCGTCCCCAGATACCAGTTCTTCTCGTCGTGGATGCGCAGCGCCCGCGACGTGGTTTCCGCAGCGTGCATCGCCCATTCGGTCTGCGCCGCCTCGGTCGTGTCGATTTCGACCGCGTCGATCTTGCGCATATGTTCGAAGGCGTTGGCGATCCACTGCACGTGCTGGTCGATCGAGAAGATCACGTTGGCCAGCACGCCGGGGCTGCTCGGCCCGGTGATCGTGAACAGGTTCGGGAAGCCCGCGACCATCAGACCCAGATAGGTGTGCGGGCCATCCTTCCACGCGGTCTTGAGTTCCAGCCCGTCCTTGCCGGTGATGTTCATCGACAGCAGCGGCCCGGTGACGGCGTCATAGCCAGTCGCGACGACCAGCATGTCGATCTCGTGGAACGTGCCGCTTTTCAGCTTCACGCCCGTCTCGGTGATCTCGACGATCGGATCTTCGGTGATGTCCACCAGCGTGACGTTGGGCTGGTTGAAGATCTGATAATAGCCGGTGTCGATGATGATGCGGCGCGTGCCGATATAGCTGCCCGGCTTCGGACACAGCCGCTCGGCCGTGACCGGATCCTTCACCGTCTGGCGGATCTTGTTGCGGACGAAATCGGATACTTCCTGCGCGGTTTCGGCATTGGTCGAAACGTCGGCATAGACGCCGACCAAAGCCGCCGTGCCCGATGCCCAGCACTTTTCCATATTGGCGAGGCGCTGTTCGGGCGTGTGTTCCGCCGCCGTCATCGCGAAGGGCGAACCAACGTCCATGAAGGTCGCGGCGAAGCTGTTGCGTTGCCATTCGCGGTGCGCGGGATAGATCGCCTTGCGCTTGCCGATCTCCTCGTCCGACAGCGGCGGGGTGAGGCACGGCAGGCTGTATTGCGCGGTCCGCTGCAGCACGAACAGATGATCGGCTTCCTTGGCGATCGCGGTCGATGCCTGAACGCCGGTCGATCCGGTGCCCAGCACGGCGATGCGCTTGCCCTTCAGCGCTACCTTGTCACGCGGCCAGCGGCCGGTGTGATAGAGTTCGCCCTTGAAGCTCTTGATGCCCGGAATGTCGGGCAGGTTCGGTTCGGACAGCGCGCCTGCTCCGCTGATGAAGAAGCGCGCTTCATAGGTGTCGCCGGTGTCGGTGCCGACCGTCCAGGTCTTGCTGTCCTCGTTCCAGTCGGCCTTGTTCACCGACGTGTTGAACTTGATGTCGCGGCGCAGATCGTGGCGATCGGCGAGGTGGAGCGCGTAGGTCAGGATTTCGGGCTGGGCGGCGTAACGCTCGGTCCAGTTCCATTCCTGGTCGAGTTCGTCGTCCCACGGCACCGAATAATCCATCGACGGCACGTCGCAGCGCGCGCCCGGATAGCGATTCCAGTACCAGGTCCCGCCGACGTCGCTGCCGCGCTCGATCACCAGCGCCGACATGCCCATCTCGCGCAGCTTGACCAGCATATGCATGCCCGCAAAGCCGGCGCCGACCACGATCGCATCGAAACGTTGCATTTCCCGAATATCCTTCAGCATCCTCTGATAGCGTTTTCGCATCGGGGCTTTGGGGCGGCAACGGGTTGCGGCTGTCGCAAGTTGGACAAGCTTTCGTAAGGTGGCGCTTGCATCCGTCACATGAGCTGCCAATCTTGGCGGCATGGCTCGTTTCGCAGCCCAGCCGGTCGTGGCCGTCCTGGGTCCGACCAACACCGGTAAGACGCATCTCGCGATCGAGCGGATGTGCGGGCATTCGAGCGGCATGATCGGCTTCCCGCTGCGCCTGCTGGCGCGCGAGGTTTACGACCGGGTCGTCGCGATCAAGGGCAAGGAGCGCGTCGCGCTGATCACCGGCGAGGAGAAGATCCTGCCGCCCGACGCGCAATATTATCTCTGCACGGCGGAATCGATGCCGCTCGATCGCGAGTTCGCGTTCGTGGCGCTCGACGAAGCGCAACTGGGTGCCGACCCCGAGCGCGGACACGTCTTCACCGATCGGCTGCTGCGCGCGCGCGGCCGCGAGGAGACGATGATCCTGGGTTCGGAGGCGCTGCGGCCGGTGCTGCGTGCGCTGGTGCCCGATGCCGAGATCATCGGCCGGCCGCGCTTTTCGACCTTGAGCTATGCGGGTGCGACCAAGCTGTCGCGCCTGCCCCCGCGATCCGCGATCGTCGCCTTTTCGGCCGAGGAGGTTTACGCCGTCGCCGAAATGCTGCGCCGTCTGCGCGGTGGGGCGGCGGTGGTGATGGGCGCGCTTTCGCCCCGCACCCGCAATGCGCAGGTCGCGATGTTCCAGGCGGGCGAGGTCGATTATCTGGTCGCGACCGACGCGATCGGCATGGGCCTGAACATGGACGTCACCCACGTCGCCTTCGCGTCGCTGCGCAAGTTCGACGGGCGGCGCGCGCGGCGGCTGACGGTTGCGGAGATGGCGCAGATCGCCGGCCGCGCGGGCCGCCACCAGCGCGACGGCACCTTCGGCACGCTCGCTTATGAAGGATCGCAGGGCGCGCGGTTCGAGGATGAGGAAGTCGACAAGATCGAGGCGCACGTCTTCCCGCCGCTCGATCATCTCTACTGGCGGGTTGGCGCGCCATCGTTCGAAAGCCTCGACGCGCTGCTCACCGATCTGCAGCGTCGACCCGATCGCCCCGTGCTGCGCGCGGCACCACAGGCAGTCGATCTGGCAGTGCTCAAGCGCCTGGCCGACGAGGATTGGGTGCGCGAACGCGCACGCGGGCCGCGGATGATCGCGCGGCTGTGGGCCGCCTGCGGCCTGCCCGATTTCCGCAAGACCGGCGCCGAGCCGCACAGCCGCCTCGTCAGCCGCATCTTCCGCCATCTGAGCGAGGGCGACGGCCACCTGCCCGTGCCCTGGTTCGCCGAGGAACTGGCGCGGCTCGACAGCGTGCAGGGCGATGTCGAAACGCTGGCCGATCGGATCGCAGGGGTGCGCACCTGGGCCTATATCGCCCACCGCGCCGATTGGCTCGCCGATCCCGACACCTGGGCCGAACGCACCCGCGCGCTTGAGGAAAAGCTGTCCGATGCGCTCCACCAGCGGCTGACGCAGCGTTTCGTCGATCGGCGCACGTCGGTGCTGATGCGCGAACTGGGTGCGAAGGGCGGCGAGATGCTGCTGCCCGTCAAGGTCGACGAAGAAGGCACCGTCACCGTCGATGGCGAGCCGATCGGCCGCCTGATCGGCTTCCGCTTCAAGCCCGATCATCGCGCGCGCCACGGCGACATGAAGCGGCTGATGGCGGCGGCCGAACGGCGGCTCGTGACCGAATTATCGTCCCGCGCGCGCCAGTTGGCGGCCGACGAGGACAGTCATTTCACGCTGGCGACCGATGCGGGCCGGCCGGTCGCGATCTTCTGGCGCGGCGATGTCGTCGCGCGGCTGGGTAAGGGGCGCACCCTCCTTACCCCGCGCATCAACCTGCATCGCGCGCTCGACAGCCTGTCGGCGGCGGACCGGACCGGAGTGGAGCAGCGGCTGGCCGTGTGGCTCGAAGGCCGCATCCAGCGCGAACTGAAGCCCCTCACCCGCTATTTCGAGGCGGCGCGCGATCCCGCCTGTTCGCCCAGCCTGCGCGCGCTTCTGTCGCCGTTGGCCGAAGCCGGCGGGATCATCGCGCGGCGCGAACTGGCATCGGCGATCGAGCATCTCGATCGCGAGGGGCGGTCGCGCGCCGACCGGCTCGACGTGAAGCTCGGCACGCTCGACGTCTATGCGCCGACCTTGCTCAAGCCCGAACCGACGCGCTGGCGGCTGGCTTTGTTCGCGGCGGCCGAGGATGCCGACATGCCCGAACTGCCGATTCCCGGCGCGGTATCGATCGCCACGCCGCCCGATCGCGACGCGTGCGAGGCGATGACGCGCGCCGGCTATCGCGCGCTGGGCGCCCAGATGCTGCGCGTCGATCAGGCCGAACGACTCGCGCGGCTGGCGCACGACACGCGCACCGGCCGCAAGCCCTTCTGCCCCGATCCGGGCCTCGCCACCTCGCTAGGATTGCGCGGGGCCAGCTTCACGCAATTGATGCTCGCGCTCGGCTTCCGCGCCGATGGCGAGAATGTGTGGGTGTGGAAGGGCAAACGCGATCAGCCGAAACGCCCGCCCGTCGCGCGGCCGGGCAACGCCTTCGGCGCGCTGGCCGATCTGTGGCCCGGCCATGCAACCCGATAGCCATGCGGCTCGATAAATATCTCTGGTTCGTACGACTGACGAAGACCCGCGGCCTGGCGCAGGACATCGCGGAAGCCGGCCATATGCGGATCGACGGGCGCGTCGTCGAACAGGCGCATGCCGCCGTTCGTGTCGGAAATGTGCTGACTTTTCCGCTGCACGACCGGGTCCGCGTGATCCGCGTGGAGGCGCTGCCGGCCCGCCGCGGCCCCGCCCCCGAGGCGCGGAGCTGTTACACCGACTTGGGATCGGCAAAGCCCAACTCGGTTGACGATTGAGCCCACTCGACATAGGGCGACGCGGTTTCGTCCCCGGGGAGCCAAAATGACCTACGTCGTTACCGACGCCTGCATCCGCTGCAAATATATGGACTGCGTGGAAGTATGCCCCGTCGATTGCTTCTACGAGGGCGATAACATGCTGGTGATCAACCCCAGCGAGTGCATCGACTGCGGCGTGTGCGAGCCTGAGTGCCCGGCCGAAGCGATCCTGCCGGATACCGAAAGCGGTCTGGAGCAGTGGCTGGAGCTGAACAACACGTTCGCCAATCAGTGGCCGAACATCACCCGCAAGCGCGACGCGCCGGCCGACGCCGACGAGTGGAAGAACGTGCCGGGCAAATATGAAGCGCACTTCTCGGCAGAACCCGGTCAGGGCGACTGAGTCCTGCCCTCGGGGTCGCCCTAAGACCCCACAATGGATAGAGAATGTTGCGGTCCGATGTCTGCATCACGGGGTAACATCCCCGTGATGCTGGATTTTGTCGGCTTTATCTGATATAGAGAGTCGCAAGATGGCGCGCTTCTGCTCGCGCACGTGACAAGGAACCTGTTGAACAGCGTCGCATCATTGCCGTTCGGCCGCCGATTGGGGACGCGGACCGGATGGGATCGGGCGATGCTTCCCGTGGAAAGGTGAATAAATGGCTGCCAAGGCGCTGAGCTTCGTTGTCGGCGATTATGTTGTTTACCCCAAGCATGGTGTCGGCCGCGTGGTCGAACTCCAGAGCCAGGAAATCGCCGGAGCCAAACTCGAGCTCTACGTCCTGCGTTTCGAAAAGGAGCGCATGACGCTCCGCGTGCCCACCAACAAGGCGGAAGCCGTTGGCATGCGCAAGCTCTCCTCGTCGGTGACGATGGGCGAGGCGCTGACCACGCTGAAGGGCAAGCCCAAGGTGAAGCGCACCATGTGGTCGCGCCGCGCGCAGGAATATGAAGCGAAGATCAACTCGGGCGACCTCGTGTCGATCTCCGAAGTGGTCCGCGATCTGTTCCGTGCCGACGACCAGCCCGAGCAGAGCTATTCGGAACGCCAGATCTTCGAAGCGGCCGCAAGCCGCCTCGCCCGCGAACTCGCCGCGATGGAAGCCATCGACGAGCCGGCGGCGATGGAGAAGATCCTCGACATCCTGCGCAAGGCGGCCGCTATTCACAACAAGTGATCGGCGCCTCCCGCGTGGAGATACGAAGGGCGGTCCCGCGGGGCCGCCCTTTTCGTTTGTGTACCTCGATCCTCCCCCGCCAGGGGGAGGTGGCGCCGAAGGCGACGGAGGGGGAGGACGGCGACAAACTCCAGATCATCGCTTCCTCCCCCTCCGTCAGCTGCGCTGACACCTCCCCCTGGCGGGGGAGGATTTGGTTAGGGGCGCGCCCTTCGTGCCGATCGATTGCGCGGGAACTCACCACATCGGGGACGATCGGATGGCGACAGCCTGTGCCGTCCGTCACATGTAAACAATTGCAACGATGGTTAAGACCCCATCCACCAAATTGTAAAATCGGGTTAGTGGCCTGCGACGAAGACAAGGGGGAACGCAGCATGTCGATCGTTTCGCAGCCGCCGTCGCGTATCATCCGTCATGGGATCGGGTGCTGATATGCGCATCGCAATTCTTGACGACGAACCGCAGGATCGCGCCTTCGTTGCGCGCACGCTGACCGAAGCGGGCCACGTCTGCTACGAATTCCCCAATGCCCGCACGCTTTCCACGCGACTGCGGCAGGACACGTTCGATCTGCTGATCCTCGATTGGAATATGCCCGACAAATCGGGCGTCGAGATCCTCGAATGGATGCGCAACAATCTGGAACTTCCGGTTCCCGCGCTGCTGCTGACCAACCGTTCGGCCGACGAGGATATCGTGACCGGGCTTGGCGCGGGCGCCGACGATTATATCGTCAAGCCGGTGCAGCCGCCCGTCCTGCTCGCCCGCATCAACGCGCTGATGCGCCGCAGCGGCCCGCGTGAGGCGACGAGCGGCAGCGAGACCTTCGGTCCCTATACGCTTCATCCGATGCGCCAGAACGTGACGGTCGACGGCGACACGATCGCGCTGACCGCGAAGGAATTCGAACTGACCGCCACCCTGTTCCGCAATCTCCACCGCCCGCTCTCGCGCGCTTATCTGCTGGAGATGGTGTGGGGCCGGAACCCGGATCTGCCCACGCGCACGCTGGACGCGCACATCTCGCGCATCCGTTCCAAGCTGGGACTGCGGCCCGAGCGCGGCTATCGCCTCGTCCCTGTTTACAGCTATGGTTATCGCCTCGAAGCCGTCGGGCCAGATGGAGAGGACGGCGAGCACTGAGCGCGGTCGAACTTAGGTGAATAAGGGCACCCCGGCAGTTCCAAAGCGGCTTTATGCCGAATGGCTCGCCGTCGCCATCGTCGCCAGCCTGCTGGTCGCCACGCTTGTCTGGGCGCGCGTCACCGTCCGTCTCGACAATATCCTCTATGATCGCGCGCTGGAGGCCGATCGGCGGACGCCGCCCGACGATATCCTGATCGTCGCGATCGACAGCCCCAGCCTGCGCCAGATCGGCGCATGGCCCTGGCCGCGCAGCGCGCACGCCCAATTGCTCGATCGGCTGGCGGCTGCAAAGCCGAAGGCCGTCGGCTACGACGTCCTGTTCGTCGAGCCGACCCCCTATGACGCCGCGCTCGCCGCGGCGATGCGGCGCGTTCCCACTTATCTGCCTTTGCTTGTCGACGTTCCGGGCACCAATGGCGCGCCGTTCGATGCAATCGATCCCGCCGGCGATCTGGCGACGGCCGCCGCGGGCATCGCACATGTGAATGTCGGCTTCGACGGCGATCGCGTGATCCGTCAGGTGAACCTGGAGGAAGGCGGCGGCGGCAAGCGCTGGCTCCAGCTCGCGGCCGCAATGGCGGGGGTCAAGACCGATCCCGCGATTGATGCGAACCAGCCGGGCCTGTGGCAGGAACGTCCGATCCTGATCCCCTATGGCGGCGGCGCGGGGCATTTCCAGACCGTCCCCTTCGCCGACGTCCTGTCGGGCAAGATCCCGCCCGAATTCCTGCGCGGCCGCTACATCTTGGTCGGCGCGACCGCGAACGGCATGGGCGATTCCTATCCGACGCCCAGCACCGGCGACACCAGCCAGATGGCGGGCGTCGAGATTCAGGCGCATTTGCTCGATGCGCTGCTCCACGGGCACGCGATCACGCCAGCATCCGCCGCGCTCCAGTTGGCCATCGCGCTCGCCGCGCTCTGGATCATGCTGATCGGATTCCTGCGGCTGGGGCCGAGCGGAACCGGCTATCTGCTGCTCGGCCTGCTGATCGCGATCCTGGGCGGCAGTCTGGCTGTGCTCCACTGGGGCCGGCTGTGGGTTCCGCCGGGCGCGACGTTGATGGGGCTGCTGTTCGTCTATCCTTTGTGGGGCTGGCGCCGGCTCCACACGCTCAGCCTCTACATGACCGAGGAGTTGCGCGTTCTTGAGCGCGAGCGCGACGATCTGCCGCAGGCGACGTCGAGCACGCCCAGCGAGGTGACGACGCAGGCCGCTTTGCTGCGCGGTGCGATCGATCGGCTGCGCGATCTTCGCCGCTTCCTGGCCGACGCGATCACCCACCTGCCCGACGCCCTGTTCGTCACCAATCTGGACGGCCGCATCAGCCTGTCGAACGATGAGGCGCGCACGCTGGCCGAGCGGCTGGGCTTAGACGGCGGGCGCGGCGCCGCGATCGGCCCGCTGCTGGAGGCGCTGGGCGCCGCGCCGATCGACGCCGACGGCGAAAGCGAAGGCGGCGTCGACCTGCGCGACGATCAGGAACGCAGCTACGAACTGCGTTGGGTGGCGCAGCATGATGCCGCCGATCGCCGCATCGGCTGGATCGTCCGCATCGCCGACACGACCCGCCTGCGCCAGGCCGAGCGCGGGCGCGAAGAGGCGCTGGAACTGCTGAGCCACGATATGCGCGCGCCGCAATCCGCAATCCTGACGATGATCACGCAGGAAGGCGCGGGTATGCCCACCGATCTGGCCGCGCGCATCGCCCGACAAGCGCGCCGCACGCTCGACCTTGCCGAGAATTTCGTCCAGCTCGCGCGTGCGGAGGCCAAGCCGATCGACGCCGACGAGGTCGACCTGGCCGACGTGTTGATCGATTCGGCCGACGCCTTGTGGGCGCAGAGCCGCGCGCGCGGCGTCGCGGTCGATCTGGAAACGCCCGAAGAACCACCGCTGATGCCCGGCGATCGCCAGTTGCTGACCCGCGCCGTCACCAACCTGCTCTCCAACGCGATCAAATATAGCGACGAGGGCGGCCGCGTGAGCTGCGTTCTCACCCATTGCACCGAAAAGGCCCGGCTGGTGATCGCCGACAATGGTGTGGGGATGACAGAGGCCGAACAGGGCCGCCTGTTCCAGCGTTTCGCCCGCGGACGGCGCGAGGGCGTGGGCCTTGGCCTCGCGCTCGTCGATACGGTCGTGCGCCGCCACGGCGGCACGATCGCCTGCCAGACCGCGCCGGGCGAAGGCACGCGCTTCACGATCGATCTGCCGCTCGCCTCCGCCGCCTGATCCGCTTGCGCGCCACAGCGCATCACTGTATTGATCCAGCAATACAGATGATATGGAGCGCATGATGTCCCGCCGCCCGCTGATCGCCTTCACCGCTGCCGCGTGCGCGCTCGCCGCCGCCTGTTCGGCCAATGCCGCCACCCGCCCCTTCCCGGTGCCCGGCTTCTCCAAGCTGCGCGTCGAAGGGCCTTATACGGTGCGCGTCCACACCGGCGCGAAGCCCAGCGTCGTCGCGCGCGGCCCGCAGGACCGGATCGACAAGCTGATCGTCGAAACGCGCGGCGAGATGCTGGTCATCACCACCGAAAAGAGCTGGGGCTGGAAGGGGATGAGCTGGGGCAAGAACGACACCGTCTATGTCGACGTCACCGTCCCCACCCTCTCCGCCGCCGAACTGACCGGGTCGGGCGATGTGGATGTCGATGTGGTGCGCGCGCCGGCCTTCGCGGCATCGGTAACGGGATCGGGCAACCTCACCGTCGCGCAGGTCCAGACCGAAACGCTGACCAGCAGCGTCACCGGTTCGGGCGACCTGACCGTCAACGGCAAGGCCGAGACGATGACGGCGCGCGTGACCGGATCGGGCGATCTCCACGCCGGCGGCGTCAATGTCGGCACGCTGACCGCGACGGTGACGGGATCGGGCGACATCGCGGTCGGCCCCACCCGCGTCGCCAATGCCAGCGTCACCGGATCGGGCGACATCGACATTGCCGGCCGCCCCCAGTGCAAGACCGCCAAGCGCGGATCGGGCGAGGTTCGCTGCGGGGGGTAAATCCTCTCCAGATCCTCTCCCGGAGGGAGAGGGGGACCGCCCGAAGGGTGGTGGAGAGGTATTGGCCGGCAACGAAGTTCAGCGTTGGTGGAGAGCTACCCCTCCACCGCTTCGCGGTCCCCCTCCCCCTCCGGGGGAGGATTAGGAGCCAGCGATCAACGCCATACGAAGGCATTCGCAGACGACTTCGTCGCGCTGGTTGAGCAACTGGTGGCGGAAGGTGACGATGCCCGCGCCGGGGCGCGACTTGCTGGGGCGAAGCTCCACGACCTCGCTTTGCGCGTGCATCGTATCGCCGATGAACACCGGATTGGGCGTCACCACCTTGTCATAGCCCAGATTGGCGACCAGCGTGCCGAGCGTCGTGTCCCCCACCGACAGGCCGATCATCAGCGCGAAAGTGAAGGTCGAATTGACGAGGATGCGGCCGAACTCGCTCTGCGCGGCGAAATGCGCGTCGAGGTGGAGCGGCTGCGGATTGTGCGTCATCGTGGAGAACAGGAGATTGTCGGTCTCCGTCACGGTGCGCCGGATTTCGTGCGCAACCCGATCCCCCACCTGCCACTGATCGTAAAATCGGCCGGCCATCCTGCCCCTCTCTTTTAGAAATTATCCTTCGCGGTGCGCCGCGCCGCGAGTTCCTCGACGCTGTCGGCGCGCATGAACGGGTTGGTCGCACGTTCGAGGCCGATCGTGGTCGGCACCGTCGCCTCGCCCCGCTCGCGCAGCGTCGTCACCAGATCGAGGCGCGCGGCGATGTCGCGATTGTCCGGCTCCGCCGCGCGGGCATAGCGGGCGTTCGACAGCGTATATTCGTGCGCGCAATAGACCGACGTATTATCGGGCAACGCCGCCAGCTTGCGCATATTGCCGAACATCTGCTCGGCCGTCCCTTCGAACAGCCGGCCACAGCCCATCGCGAACAGGGTGTCGCCGGTGAACACCGTCTGCTCGCCCGGCAGATGGATCGCGATGTGACCGGCGGTGTGCGCGGGGACGTCGATCACCCGGCCCTCCACGCCGCCCAGCCGCACCGTATCGCCTTCGGCCACGGTGCGATCGAGCGTGGGGATCTTGGCGGATTCGGCGGCGGGGCCGGTGATGACGGCGCCGGTCGCGGCCTTGATCTCGGCATTGCCGCCGGTGTGATCGGGGTGCCAGTGCGTGTTCCAGATCTGGCTGATCTTCCATCCCTTCGCATCGGCCGCCTTCAGCACCGGCTCCGCAACCGCCGGATCGACCACCGCCGTCTCGCCGCTCGTCGGTTCGTGGACCAGCCAGACATAATTGTCGCTGAGCACGGGGATGCGTTCGATCTCGATCATGGGCGGCTCCTTGACCGCCCGATGTAGGCGCGTGAGGCCACCACGTCGAGCCGCGGATCAATTCAACTAACTCTTTGCTGGCATCGCGACAAAAATCTTGTAACCAGCCGTGAAGGGCCAAGGCCGAGTCAAACAGAGGGCAGGATGACCAAACTCGCCGACATGATCCGCGACGTCGCAGCGATCGATCCGGATGCGCCCGAGCTGGAATATGAAAAGACCTGGTATAGCTGGCGCGACCTGACCGATCTTTCGGCGGCGATCGATGCGAAGCTGACCGAAGCGGGCCTGGGCGAAGGCGTGCGCGTCGGCTGCCTGCTGCGCAACCGCCCCGAATTCGTATCGACCCTGATCGCCCTGTTCACCACCGGCCGCTGCCTCGCGACGCTCAACGCCTCGGCCCCCGCCGACAAGCTTGCGAACGATGTCGAAAAGGTCGCCGCCCCCGTCATCCTGGCGCTGGACGAGGATTGGGAGCGCCCCGGCGTGCTCGACGCGGCCAAGGCGGCCGGCTCGCTCGGCCTCGCCTTCGACGGCAAGAGCGTGCGCGTCGTCTGCGAAGCGAAGGCGGGCGCGACGTTCAACCACGACGCCCCCGGCATCGCGATCGAAATGCTGTCGAGCGGCACGACCGGCACGCCGAAGCGCATTCCGCTTGCCGCGCGCAATTTCGAAAAGGCGCTGATGAGCGCGGCGGCTTACGAAAAGGGCCGCGATCAGGATGCGCCGATGAAGCTGCGCTCGGGCGTGCAGGTCGTCACCGCGCCGCTCGCGCATATTGCGGGCATCACCGGGATCATGAACCCGGTCCTCGCGGGCCGCAAAATCTGTCTGATCGACAAGTTTAGTGTCGAGGCGTTCCGCGACGCCGTCGTCCGCCATCGCCCGAAGGTCGCGGGCGCGCCGCCCTCCGCGCTGCGCATGATCCTCGACGCCGATATCCCGAAGGAGGATCTGTCGAGCCTGGTCGCCTATCGCACCGGCACCGCACCGCTCGATCCCGATCTGGCCGACGCTTTCTACAAGAAATACGGCATCCCGGTTCTGCAGAACTATGGCGCGACCGAGTTTGCCGGGGGCGCTGCCGGCTGGACGCTGCAGGATTTCAAGGATCATTGGGAAACCGGCAAGCGCGGGTCGGTCGGCCGGCTCAATCCCGGTGCCGAGGCGCGCACCGTCGATCCCGAAAACGGCGACGTGCTCGAATATGGCAAGGAAGGGCTGCTCGAGATTCGCGCGCCCAATATCGGCAATGGCAAGGACTGGGTCCGCACGACCGATATCGCCGTGGTCGACGAGGATCGCTTCCTGTGGATCAAGGGGCGGTACGACAACGCCATCATCCGCGGCGGCTTCAAGATTTTGCCCGACGACGTGATCCGCGCGATGGAGCAGCATCCTTCGGTACGCGAGGCGACCGTGGCGGGCATGCCCGACCGGCGGCTGGGCGAAGTGCCCGTCGCGGCCTTCATCCGCCGCGCCGATACGCAGGCCCCGACCCAGGAGGAATTCGTCGCTTTCCTGCGCGAGCGACTGATGCCCTATCAGGTGCCGGTGAAGATCGTCGAGATGGCCGATTTCCCGCGCACGCCCTCGCTCAAGGTCAGCCTGCCCGCGCTGAAAGCGCTGTTCGAGGCGGAGATGGCGACGAACTGATAGGGGAGACGCCTATCCTGCTTGACGGGTGCGGGGGTCGCTCTTATGGAGCGCCATCCCGGCCCCGGAGAGGGATCGGATCCCTGTGGCGACCGTAGCTCAATTGGTTAGAGCGCCGGTTTGTGGTACCGGAGGTTGCGGGTTCAATCCCCGTCGGTCGCCCCATTGATCCATCTGATTTTGCTGGATATTCCGCAACATCATCACACCGCCCTTCGGTTCAGTTGAACCGTTACCATCTCAAAGCCTTCGCAGCGCGCCGTAGATAGTCCGGATGGAAACGAGCATAGACTCGCGCGGTGATCAGCGGATTCTTGTGGCCGAGGAAGGCCGCAATCTCATCCATCGGCGTTCGCGCCTCCGCCATCCACACCGCTGCGCTATGCCGAAGCATGTGAGGAGTGCACTTCACGCCCGATCGCTCTGACGCAGCTTCGAAGCCCTTGCGAATCGACGCGATGCGCTCGCCACCGCTTTCGATGACGAACAGCGTCTGCGCCATATGGCGAGCCTCCTTCAAAGCCTCCCACACGCGCTCATCGTCGACAGGCACAGTGGCGCGCCCTTTGTTCGGGGCCTCCTTGTCGCCATCGCGGGTAGGCTTGAGGCTGATATGCTTACGCTGCCAATCGACGCGCACCCACGGGAGGGCGAGAAGATGTTTCGACCTGGCGCCGGTAGCGATTGCCAGAAGCACGAACAGCCGAACGTGGGGAGCTTTGCAGCCCTTTAGGAAGCGACGGAATTGCGCCTTGGTCAGATGCTCGACCTCGCTATCCGGCATAGCGGGCACCTTCACCGGAGGCATGACCGGGATCATCTGCTTGTCTTTGTGCGCCCAGGCGAGCGCCGATCGGATCAAGCCCAACTCGTTCCGCACGGTGTTGAGAGCGCGCTGCCGCTGCTCTATGTAGGTCGGCCCGGTCTCGGCGTCGATCTGGTGCGTGCGCAAGCCGGCCCAGAAGGGCTTTGCAGCCACCCACGCCTCTCGCTTGCGCTTTTCATCCTTGAGGCCGCCCAGGCTATCCAGATAGGCCGTGACGATCTCACCGACCGTCTCCGCCGTAGCTAGCGTCCTTTTGCCCCAGAACTCACGAGCCGCGGCCTCTGCGGCCGCTCGATCATCCGTCCCAAGCGAGACGCGGTGCGCTCCCCGCTCGTCAGCCCATTTGATGCAGAATGACCAATATCTTGTCCCGTCTTCTCGAGTTCGAGTGAGACGTCCGATTCGGTAAGGCAGGCCCGGCATTCGTATTCCTCCACCGCTTCGGGCTTGATCCGGTACAGCTTGCCGCCGAACCGCATCGCCTTCAATCGGCCAGCATGGATCTCAGTGTAGATGAACGTGTCGCTGACGTCCCAATGCTCCGCCAGCTTTGCGACCGTGAAGGGCGGGCGAATTGCGGTCATGTCCCCCATCACCCCCTCCCCGTCTGCGCGAGGGCGCGGGCACTCTCTGGCATATCCGCGAGCAAGGCTTCGTCACCATACAGGTGCCAGATGTTCACTGGCGATGGCTTTGCGATCCCGCCTCGCAGCATGTTAAGATGGACCGCTGTGGGATCAGATAACACCTTCTCCATGTCCGCGCACCGCTGCTCGGCGGCTTCGGCGCGCTCGGCAAGGTCGAGGAGCGCGGGGAGGGCGTTGACGGCGGCTACAACCAAGGCAGCGTTATTCCGGCCTTGCTCATCTTGCCACGCATCTTCGCGCCAGCATGTTGGCACTCGGGCGCACAGGTCGCCATCCTCATCGACTGTCCAACCGTTACTGTCAGCCTTGGCGTGAAGCTCCCGCAGTTCAGCGATGGGGGTCATGGTCATCGGCCCATCTCCGCCATGATCTGCTTGTACTTATCCCAGTCCTTCAGGTGCCGATCGGTGACACCGTGGCGCGGCTTGAACATCGCGCACTTGGCGTTGCCGAGTTCGTTCTTGTTTCTGGGTATGAGTAGATCGAGGATGATCTTGGCGGGGTTCTCATGCTCGTTGCACATCTCGTAGGCGTAGAGCATGTGGGCGGCCATCACCGGACAGAGCGGATCGTCCTCGCCAGTGCCGTTATGGTGGCATTTGGCGCAGTTGTCGCTTTCCCAGAAGTCGCCCTCGGTCGCGTTGCTGAAGTAGCCCATCATTCTATCCCCTTCGTGGTTGCGCCGGGGTGGGTGCGGAGATTGGCAAGTGCGCCCTTAAGCCCGCAGTTACACCTCCACGGGCCTGCCCAGAAGCTGCAAAGGTCTTTGTGTTTCGCGGTTCGCGCGATCTCGGCTAGGGCTTCTTCCCAATCCTGAGCCGCCTGTTGCCCATCTGTAGGCAGCATCTCCTCCAACTCGCCAGCAGGAGCGGGGGTGGCCTTAAGTTCCCATGTCCCGAGCGGGAGCAGACCTTTTTCACCATCGCTAAGCCGGTTTACGGAAACCGCGCCGTCGTCGTGAACTTCGGTAACGATACAGTCTTGCCAACCACCTCCGTAGCGTTTCCCGGCAGTTACATGGCAACCGAAGCCAACGTGCGGCCATCCCCCGCGCTCGGGGAGGTCGGGGGTGGTGCGGCAATTCCAGGCGGCGATGGCGTCCTCTCGGTGGGAGAAGTCGTTAAATGGTGCGGGGTCGCCAATGATGCATTGGTCGTTCTGGCACTGAACCGTCGAACTGGCGGTGCTCACCAATTTTGCCTCGCCCCCACAAAACGGACACGGCAAAAGCTCAGTCGTTCCCATGCGAGGTCTCCCCGTTGGTGGTGGCGAGGGCTTTGCGTTCTGCATATTCGCGGCGGATCATCTCCTCCTGCCATTTCTCAGCGGCTCGCTTGACGGATGCGCCAAAGCCCCACGCCCAGCCCTGTTGCCGATTTGCCGACTGCTGGCGGTGGATGTTCAGTTCCCGCTGGCCGAGCTTTCTGGCCTCCGGCGTAAGATCAAAGCTGTCGAGATTCTTCACCGCCCACGCAAGGTAGCTGGGATTGAACGACGCTATGGCGCGCACCGACAGTCCCTTATACTTCCCGAAAGGCATCGGATCGTTCCAGCCAAGGACGCTCACAACCCCTCCCCCTGCTTCTGCGAAGGGGTGGCAGCGAGACTACGAATATCAGCCGCCGCGATTAGATACCCGTAACCTTCGCAGATTTGCGCAGCGCGTTCATATGCCTCCCGCAGCGCGGCGTCCGGGGCGGGTGTCAAAGCACGATCCGCAGCAGCCCTCATTCGTGCTGAAACCCATTCGCTGACAGTCAGCCCCGCCATGCCGGCGGCGTGGTCCATAAGCGCCTTCGCTTGGGTTTCGACTTCGGCGATCGTAGAAGCCTCCCCGCCCGGCTGCTGGAAGGCGAGGCGGACCAGGGCGATCACATTGTCCGCATTGTTCATCAGCCAGTTCGCAGCGTCGGCACGGTTGCCGTAGAGGTTAAGCTCGGCAGCGCCCCGGCGGATCGGGCTGTCGGATCGGAAGGACATTCCATATCCGGGCTGCTTTTCGCGCAGTCGCTCAAGCTGACGGATAGCGGTCTCGGCATCGATCGGCACGACGGCCACCGACGTGGGGGTGTTATCTGGGGTCATGCTGATTGCTCCAGAGCGGCAAGAGACTGAACGACGAAGTCCTTGACGTGACGCAGGCCGACGATGAAGCAGTCGTCGCAAATGTGCGTCTCTCCGGGTGCCGTGCCGCCATTCCGGTAAAGCATGACACTGGCAATCATCTGCGGTCGTTGCTCCCAGCGACCGGGTAGCATTGGGCGATGCTCATCCATCATGAGCACACGGCTATCGTTTCCGAAGCTTTCGGATGGCTTGTGTGTAGGGCGGCGCTGCGCCCCACACAGACAGCAATGATTTGCCCGGCTCACGCCGCCACCTCGAAGACGAAGTGGTTGGGATGGCGACCATAGCTGCTCAGCCCCGCGTCGCTGACGCGATCCCGAAGCTTGGCCATATCGCGGACCAACGAGGCACCGGGCTTGCCGTTACCGCTATACTTTTTGGTGTTCGCCTTGATCAGCTTGTTGAAGCAGTCGGCACCGATTAACCCCATCTCGGCGGTGTCGACACAGTGGACAAGCTTGCGGCCACAGTGCGAGCAATGATCGTCCATTTCGTAGCCGATGATGGTGAGGGTGTTCGTCATGCTCTTGCCTCCGTATCTGATATCATCTAAATAGGAGATATCATTTACACGGTCAATAGGTGATATCAACAAAATGGCAGGCTTGGCAGAAAAAGTGATATCCGATATCCGCGCCGGTGTGGGACGACCGAGGATCAACGGCGAGCAGACGCCAGCACGCTTTCGCGACGGAACGTTGGCGCGCATCGACGCGGCGCTGACCGGCAATGAGAAGCGGTCGGACTTCATTCGCGAAGCTGTCGAGCGCGAGCTAGAGCGGAGGAGCAAGTAGGCCATCACACCCCTCCCTGAGTGCGGAGGTGGTGGGCGCACTTGCGACCAAGCTCGGTCAGTCCGCGCTGGCGCTCGTGAAGCAACCCCTTGCGCCGAAGAGACCGAACGGAATTGGGATCAATATAGCCGGGGTTGAGCAGCCACGCGCGCTTCGCCTCCGTCAGCTTCCCGGCAAGCGCCGCGATCGTGGGGTCGGTCATTTCGCGCGCTCCCTCATCCGCTGCCACATGGCGGCATGTTCAGCCTCGGTTTCCTCAACCTTGGCGAGCGTGATCCCCTTACGAGCGGCAACGGCCGGCCATTCCTCGACAAGCCAACGCCAGTCCTCCCATTCGATGTCGTAGAGGCAGGACCAGTCGTCCACCCAACCCGTCTCGCGGAGGCGGTTCAGCGCGATTTCGGCTTCTCGGCAGTCGGGATGATAGGTATTGGCGTAGAAGTCGCCATCGGACATGCCGACAGAACTAACCGCCGGTTCACCCACCTCGATCGTAACCGAACATCCGAAGCACCGACGCGCTTTGCGAACCGCTTTGATGTTGCTTTCCGTCGCGAAGCTCATGACGACGCCACCCCGCTCTGGCTGGCGCGGGCGCGGGCTTTGAGTGCAGCGGAGGTTAGAGCGAGCGCGGGGGTTGCGGCGCTGTGCCAGTCGAGCTGAAAATCGTCGATCGCCCACACGCACGCTTGCCAGTCGCCATAATGGCCAGCGGTGATCGACCACTTCCTTGGCTCCGGCACAAGTGTCATGGCCACGTCGAGCGAGGCGGTGTAGTGGGGCACAACGATTTCACCGCGCGGGCCGATCCAGTTATCTCCGTTGCACTCATGCCAACCCTGAGTGAGCGCGACGTCCGCATCCACCTCCCGATCCGGCCCGCTCAGCCCTTCCACGCGCTCCGCCAGCGCCATCAGATCATCCGGCATTGCTACCTCCGTTGGCGAGTTCAAGAAGGGCATCGGCGTGGCAAAACTTCCCCGCGCACCAGCACGCCAGATTGCGACCAGCCAGTTCGGCGCGGATGCGTTCGTCGCTAGGATATTCAGCCGCCGCGCGCAGTTCGGGATCGCTGAGCATGGCATGGAAAAAACCGACAGCGCCCTCATGGTCGAGAGCGTGACGCCCCATCGGCCCGCCGCCAATGACGAAGGGGTTGCCCCAGCGCGTCGATCGGTCGACCTTCACAGTGTTCGGCGGCATCCGCCAGCCCTTGCGTCGCGAAAGCTGCACGCGGACAGGCTGAGCCACCCCAGCGGAGGTAGGGGCGGTCACGAGGCCGAAGCCTTGGCAAGCGACGCGCCGCAGAACGGGCAAAAGGTCGCGAACATGCCGACAGCCTTCTTCTTGCCGCGCCCCGTCTCAATCTGCTCGGTGACGATCATCGGCTTACGCCGCATGTCTTCGCTGAACACAATCGGGAACGTCAGCCGCGTGTTGCGCTCGGCAAGCATCGCATCGACTTTGGCGAAACAGTCGTGAGGTTCGCTCACCTTGCCTTCTCCTTCATACGTTCGAGGATGGACCGGACGGGGCTAGGCGGCGTGAGGGACGCTCTTGCCTGTGACGTTGCGGGCCAGAGATAGGGGGCGATGCACCAGGAGGGCGGGAGGGGCTTGGCGGGCGTCATGCTCGCGCCTCCAAGGCCTTGCTCTTCCGCTTTTCCAGCGGCGGGATCGTCTTGATGGTCTTCGCGTACTCGGCGAGCAGGGCGAAGAAGTTCCAGGCGTAGATCAGCGGGTTGGGCTTATGGCCGCCCAGCGCCCACTCGAGCGCGTCCAGCGGGCCGAAGATCAGCAGCAGCGCAAGAACGAACTTGCGGATGAAAGGGCTTCCCCCACGGCTGAGGTTGGGGAAAAGACCGCCGATGATGACGTCGATCAGGACAAATGCCATCACGAAGACCGCCCAGGCGATCGCCCAGCCATTGTCGAACTTGAGCCGCGCGACCATCGTAAGCCCGGCGGCGACCCAAGCGTAATTGGACACCGCATACTGCGTCATGCCAGTCAGCTGACACAGGCGGATGATCAGCGGGACGAACAGCGTCCGCCCGACCCATGCGTCGATCCGGGTCATCGCGCCAGCACCTTCGCCAACTCGCGCTGGCGCCACTCCTCCGCTTCATCGAAGCTCTCCGCCGTGAACAGAGGCGCACCCGCCTTGATCCGGGCTATCCCGTCATGGGTGTAAGTGCCGGCGGCGTCGATCGACGTGACCGGGCTCCAGAGATTGTGGACGGCGAACATCAGTAGGGAACGTCCGTTGCGGCGACGTCCGCAGTCGCGCCCATCTGCTCAAGCATCGAACGCTTGGGCGAACGATTTACGAACTCGCGAGCGAGCGCCTTCATGTCGATGCCGTGCTTCTTCTCGAAGGCCGGTTCGCCGATCTGGTGCTGCTCCGCATGATGATCGCGACAGAGCGAGATGCACCAACGATCTGACGGCTTCATCGACATGCCGCCATCGGTTCCGGTGCGGACATGGGCGCACTCGATCGCGACCTGGCTGCTGCAGACGCAACAAGCGTGGGTCCGGACGAAAGCACGGTGGGCAGGCGAACGCTTGCCGACATCCTCGCGGTGGCTCTTGCGATCGATACGTGCGGGGAACATCAGGCCGCCTCCGCCGCATTCGCTTCGGGCTGCTGGTCCGCATCGTCGTCAAGGAACGCGGTGCTGATCTGGGCCGGCTTGTCCTCGCCGTGCATGTCCTCGACTTCCTCGCGCAGTGCGAGGCCGGCGAGCGCGTCGGCGAACCCATCACGAAGCGCCCAACCCCGCGCGCGGTTGAACAGCATGCGGTCGGGATGCTCGATCCACGGAACCTTGCGGGTGTTCATCCACAGCTTTGCGCGCTTGGCGTCGCCTACGGTGAACTCGCCGACATAGGGATCGGTCTGGTGGCGGCGGGACAGGCTCACCCGGAATCCGTAGTCGTCCGCCCATTCATTGATCGGGGTTCCCGGCGCGGGGATGGTCCCGATCTTCTCCTTGGTGTTGCCGGTCAGAAGGTTCTTCGACTGCACCAGCGCGATTGCGGCGTCGCCCCAGATGGTCGGTCGGCCCTGAATGATCGCGATCTGGCGCAGGCCATAGAGCGGCGGAAGGCCAGCCTCCATTGCGGCGGCAATGCCGAGCATCACCTTATCGGGCTCATTGCCGTAGCTGTCAGGGGCGAGCTTCGCATGAACGACCGCGACTGCGTAGCGATAGGCTTCGTCCATCGAGCGCGGGACGATGTAACCGCCCTCGGTCGCGACCAATTCGACGCGCTGCTGCTGGACGGCGGGAAGCTGGGCCTCACGCGCATCGCGCAGGCGACGCACTTCCTCGTTCGCCGCGTCCGCCCCCTGATCGGCCCGGATGCCTTCGAGGCGCACAACCTCATCCAGCCCGAACTCCTCGATCAGAGCCTCGCGCGCGGCGGCGCGGGCGGCGGCCTTGGGGTCAGTGGTTTCGTCGGTCATGAATTATGCTCCGAAGTCGGTGGCGGACTGCGGGACATCCTCGTCGGCAGTCTCGCGAATGGGGGCGACGTCGATCCACGGATCGGTGCCGAACGCCTTGGTGCAGGCGACGTATTTCCGCTTGAGCGCCTGGATCGCGCCTTCGGTGATCGTGAACACGGTCCCGACAGGCATGATGCGGCCGCGTGTGACGGGTGCGCTTCCGGTCTGCTGATAGACCCACAGGCAAACGGGCGGTTCGGTCTGGGCCGCCAGCTTGCGCGCCCATGCCACGCGATCGGCATGGATTGCCTCGTCGGCGCCGTCTGCGCTGAACACGCACGCGCCATCGGTCGCGGCGATCATCGTCTTCGCTGTCGCGACCGCCTCACGATAGATAATGACGCCCATGAAGTGGCGTTGGCCGCTGATCGCGAAGTCGATGGCCCGATCGACCGGACGCCCTACGGAATTGCTGAACGACTTGAGGTCGACGATCGCCTTGAGCTTAAGATAGTCGAGCTTCGCCTTCATCGGCGCACCGGTGCGGGCGCAATACCAGAAGACGGCGACTTCGGGGTGGCCACCGGCGAAAGCCTTCGACAGATCAGGGTCGCGCTCGATCATCCGCGCGGCGATTTCGATCCGCCTATGCTGCTTGGCGGAGATTTGCGCCCTGCCCTTGGTGGCGGCTTCGTGGCGCGCGACCATATCGTCCCAGATATCGGTCTCGGGCGCGATGTCGAGCAGCTGGCGGATCCAGTCCTCTTTGCGCGCGGCGCGGTTCAGGCCACCTTCCTCGGTGATCCGGCCGAGCGGCTTGAAGCCAGCCTCCCTGATCGCGTGCTTGATTTCATCCGACGAGACGAGCGCCTTGGGATAGTCGCGCTTGTCGAGGTCGATCGCATAGGCTGCGGCGTATGCTTCCGGGCCTTCCACGATCCGCTTGTGATATGCCTTGCCGAGCGCCTTGAACGGGGAATTGTCGACCTCGCGATCGGGGTTCAGATTGCTTTCGCCCCACATGTCCATGCTCGAAACCGCCAGCTTCTTGAGCCGGGTAGCGCTGCACGCCTCGATCGCGTGATAGGCTTCGTCGTCCATCCCGAAGTAGATGCCGGGTTCAGGGAAAGCCGGGGCATCGTCCAGGCGCGCAGGCTCGCACCGCTCCACGACTTCGACGAAGGGATCGTCGCCGATGATCTGGCCAACGGTCTGCACCGCGCCGGACTCCATGAGCTTGGTCATGTCGTTCATGCTGCGGCACTCCCAATCTCCGCCTGCTCGTCAGCGGAGGGAGTGGCCGCCTCATCACGGAGAACCGTGACCGAGCAGGCGGTCGTAGCGCACGGGGGGGGCAGGTGCGCGCTACGAGGGGAGTCGATCCCATAGGCACGAAGCCAGAGGGTCTTGTTGGAGCGGATGCCGAGGGCGACGGTCCCGAGCGAGATGATCAGGATCGTGACGAAGAGGCCGACGCAGAAAGCGGTGGCGATCATGCCGCCCCTCCCGTCGATGCGAGCGCTTCCGCCTCGGCCAAAGCCTTTCTCGCCTTTTCAACGTTGGCGGCGGCGGCCTTGCCTTTGTGAGCCTTGAGGTCGGCCAGAAGCTGTTGCGGGACTTCAATGTCCAGCTTTTCAGCCGACTGGATTGGCCCTTCCATCAACCAAGGCCTCTTGTCGCCGGTATCAATCAGATATGCATCGAAGGCACTCTTGAGCCATTCCTTGGCGACCAATACGGCTTCTTCTTCAGAGCATGCGGGCTGGCATTTCGTCCACGAACCCGAGCCGTCGTAATAGTGGTTCATCCGCCACTCGACCGAGGGCAACTGCTGCGCGCGCCAGTAGTCCTTCGTGCTTCCGAACAGGCAAAGGAGCTTGATTTCACCGGTTGCGCGACCGCGATCATCCGTGTGCGCCGCAAACTCTTCGAAAGTTTTGACACTGACCTTGTTGTAATAGGGATCCTGCACCACGAAGTGCGTGATGGCGCCATCGAGATAGTCCTCAAGCCGCTCAAGGCCGTTGAACTTCTGAAGTTTGGTAATGCGTTCGACGGCCGACTTCTGTGCCGCCGACAGCCCCGCTTCGGCCTCGCGGATTTCGGCTCGGATAGAGGCCAGCTTGTCCGCGGCTAAAGAAATCTCCGCATCGATCGACGCGATGGGCTTTGTGCGGGAAATGTCGCCCATGCTGACGATTTCCACCGCTTCGGCAGGCGCATCTTCTTCCCCGCCTTCATACGTCCAGACGCGAAGGATAGGACGCACAAGAGCGCGGTTATTGCTAAGCGCCTCGACAAACTCATAGGTCAGGCCGCTGCGATCATAGACAGTGTGGCCGGGCTGAATGTCGCTCATGCAACCTCTCCCATCTCAAGGGCCAGATCGTCAAACGACAGGCCAAACTCGTTTTTGATCCGGTCGCTGATCTCAGCGCGACATGCGGCGCGGCGCTCGCCCGTCGTGTCGGCGTGGTGCCGGATAAGGTCTCGGGTTGTCAGATCGGCCGGGTCGACGTCGAACGCCGTCTCAGCGCGGAAGGCATCGCAACCGCGACCGGGCTGGCCGTGAAACTGCTGCTGGGTGCCGCAGCGGGCGCAGCGAGCGAGCGGGCTGTCCGCGCGCCAGATGGTGGCGTAGCGGGTCATGCCATCACCTGCGTTGCATGAGACCAGCGCATGCCGGTGCTGACGTAGAAGATCGCGATGAACTCGGCTTCGAGCGCGAGCTTCTGATCTTCGAGGTCGGACCAGTCCGCGTCCTGCGCGTCGGTGGGATCGCCAACCCGTCCGTAGTGGACAGCGAGGCGGGCCTTGACGCCCGACAGGTCGAGCGCGACATCCCGAAGGGTGCGAACCGGCAGGCCGGTGTCGATGGCGACGAGCGCGTTCATGCCGCCACCTTCCGGGCTTCAGCGATGCGATCGAGCCGCGCCGGAAGGTTGATCCCCGAAAGCTCGCGCTGCGCGTCGCTCAATTCGAGCGGCTTGATCTTCCCCGAGCCGTAAGCGGCCGAGCCCATGAACTCCCCGGCCTTATACCGGGCGAAAAGCTCATCCTTGTGGCGGAAGGCTTCCGCGATGATCTCATCAAGGGTCGGCGTGCCACCGAGCCGTTCGGCCGCGCGGCGAAGCGAATGCTCCGAAGGCATCCGGCGAGTGGGGTTGGTGTGAAGCACTGACGTATCTCCCTCACCACTGTCTTCGAGCCGATGGGCTGATCAGGTGGTGTGGGGAGAGGTATGCGATTATCGCAATGCGATGTCAACGCATAAAATTGCGACTATCGCATTTTATCGCAACTCGTTCAGTCTGGCCATTCCTCGTCGGGATAGAAGCCGGGATCGTCATCGACATACGCGCGCGATTCGGCGGCGCGCGGTGGCGGCGGAGGCGGCAGGTCGGGTACGCTGCCATCGGTGGATATGCGGATGATCGCGCCCCACTCGGTAGCGCGCTGGAATATGCCCACGATTTCGAGGGCGTCGCGGATGTAGCCGCTGATCAGCATCGATCGCTCGTGGCGGATATAGCCGATCTGGATGTTGCGCGCGGACAGGACGCGCACGGCGTTCGGGTCGACGGGGTTGTCCGGCTCAAGCTCAAGGTGAACCGGCTCGCCGGGCTCGCAAAGCTGGATCTCGTATCGCCGCGGTATCTTGCCCTGCTTCGATGGGCGCCGGTTCGGATGATCCGCGCCTACGACGTCGAGGGAGAGAGTGCGGAGGGGCATGTTGCCCTCACAACCCCGGCATAGGCCCGTTGTTGCCGATATGGATCGTGCCGTTGGTGACGGCGGTAACGGCTACTTCGAAACTTATCTCATCATTCAGGCGGATAGTCAGGAAGTGGCTTTCGAAGGCGGGAATGCTGGGATCGTGGAACGTCAGTGTCCCATCAGCCTTTTTGCCGAAGCGATCTTGAACCGCGACCATTCGATAGTCAGCCATTCCCAGACTCTGCCCGTTGGCGATTACCTCGCCGGTGCCTTCGAGGATACGATTAGCCATGTCCGATCCCTTCCCCAAGCCATGCCCGAAATGCGGCCACACTTTCACACTCGCTGAATTGAAGACTATGGCCGTGGGCGACGGTTGGCGACGTTTCATCATTGTGGAGGAAAAAGACGGGACGCTGCAGCCAGTCGATTTCAACGACTTCGAACCCTCCACAATGACCGAGGCCTACTCCCATCCCTCTGGGGCGCGCATCATGCCGCTGGGCCATTCGTCTTCGTGATCAATATTGCGCTTCGTATAGATCTACTTGCTTCGTCGGAGCAGCATCGAGCGGGCGCGATGGCAAAAACCACAAGGCTCGCAGGATGAAGCCCAGCCCTAACAGGAAGATGCTGACGGAAAGCCCAGAGCCCGCAATGACCAGCGCGAAAAAGCGGAATGCAGCCTGCTGTTGGTCGGGCACATAAACGCCGTCGCCAATATACCGCTGGTCCACCGGGACAGTGAAGCCCAAGACCGCCGCCGCGATGGCGATAAAGAACAAGATCGCGCCCGCCATGATAGCGAACCCGCCTGTGGGCCTAGAAATGTCCCCAATCATCTCCGGTCGAAACGACATGCACCCTCCCCTTATACTCTTCGGCCAACCCAGATCACGCGCCCGAAGATGCGCAGATCGGCTTCGTCTACCTCATCCATCGGCACGGTGGTGTTATCGGAGATGATCTTGATCCTCCCCTTCCCTGCCCTGCGCAGCCGCTTGATCATGTGGGCGCCGTCATAGCTCAACGCCCAGATCCGATCCTGCTGGCCGATCGTGTTCTGCGTCGTGTCGACAAGCACCTGGTCGTCATTGATCAGTGTAGGAAACATCGAATCGCCATCGCCCCGCGCGACATACAGCCGGTGCGTCGGCGCGCGCGTGATCGTGCGGAGGAAGTTCGGATCGAACAGGACCGGCGTTTCCTCGGGGAAGTCTTCGGGCGTTGCCCCCGGCCCCATCGAATAAGAAAGATCGAGCTGGCGGATTTCGACCGCGCCGTCTGCCGTCGACGTCGTGACGATCAGGGGGCGGTCGGGCGCCTCGTGCATGCCGAGCGTGCGAACCTCAGCGCCGGCCTCGCCGAGACTGAGGAAGCGCCGGGCCGCCAGCAGTTCGGGCCCTTTGAATTGCCGGATCCCTTTTTTGACCTTTGAAACCATGTCGGCGTCAATGCCGAGTGCTGCAGCCAAGTCGCGCTGTGACCTTCCTTGCTGCTCCATAGCGGCAAAGATTTCTCGGGCTTCCGGGCGCAGTCCATCGTTTGTTGCCATAGCGCCATAGGCCACAGCGATGCGACTATCGCAAACGCGATTATCGCAACTATTTGCTTGCGATCGCATTGCGACTATCGCATATTGCGAGCATGGACCAGCAAGCGACCCACATCATCGACGGCCTCGGCGGCACCAGTGCTGTAGCGCGCCTGACTGAGGCTCCCGTTTCGACCGTCCACAGTTGGCGAAAGAACGGGATACCGGCCTCGCGCATGGCGCATCTGCGGCTCGTGGCTCGCGACCAAGGCAAGTCGCATCTATTCGCGACGGACGCGCGCACCTCGGCCGCAGCATGATCGGCCTCACTCCCCGCCAAGCCGAACTGCTCGCGATCCTGCGCGCTGATCCGACCGTCACGATGGTGGAAATGGCAAAGCGCATGGGCATCACGCGCCGCTGGTCGGTCGCTGGCCATCTGACGGCCCTTGAGGAGCGCGGATACATCGAGCGCCGCCCCGGCCAGTCGCCCAGCTTCCGCCTCAACGCTCACCACGGCTCCACGCCGCTCCGCTTCATCTCGGTTCAAAGCCTCCCGATCGCGGGGGCGCTCCCGGCATGAACACGCTCGCCACCTGCGCCATCGCCTACGCGATCGCTGCCCCTCTTACCGCAGTCACGCTCGGCCTCTGGCTGAACCGCATCCACCAGTCTCAGGCTCTCTCCCCCCATCGTCACCGCGACCTCCTGTCGGCTGACTGCTCGATCCTCGCGACCCGCCTCGATCAGCAGGAAGCATCGGCGCGTGACCAGAATGAGGGCGGTTCGGGCTTTCATCATGGGAGCTTCGATAAGTGACCGCACAACCGGGAATCCACGGCAAGCGGCGCACTTTCGCCGTTTCTGACGCGGTCGACACGCTTGGGGAATCGCTCGCTGCGATCCGCGAGGCTGACGGCCTGACGTGGAAGGATGTGGGCCGCGTCCTCGGACGCTCAGAAGATCAGGCGTCGCAATATGCCAAGGGCACAGCGGAGATGGGCTTCACGTCCTTTCTGCTCGGCCTTCGGGAGTGGAATGGCCGGTTCGGCGCCGACGTCCTCGCCATGATCGGCGTCAAGTCTGTCCCACTCGATAGCGAGGACATGACCGACAACGAACGCCTCGCCAAGCTGCTCCACCTCGCCCACCTCCTTTCCCTCACCCTGCTCGATGACGGCAAGGTCGACGACGACGAACTGCAGGCCATCGGATCGAAGGCGCTCGACGATGCAGCGCGCGGGATCGAAGCCCTCCGCCAGCGTCTCTCGGCTCTGCGGGCGAACGACTGATGGGCGGGTCTGTCTCCTACGTCACCGCCCAGACGGTCGACTATGAAAATCGCGAGGTCGATGACTTCTATCCCACACACCCGGGCGCGACCGCTGCGCTGCTGCAGGTGGAGCAGTTCGACGGCGCTATCTGGGAGCCCGCTTGTGGCGAAGGGGACATGTCCCGCGTCCTGCAGGCGGCCGGCCATGAGGTGATTTCCTCCGATCTCGTCGATCGTGGCTTCGGTGAATCGCGTATCGACTTCCTGATGGAGTGGCAGCCCCGCGCGCCCAACATCGTGACGAACCCTCCGTTCAAGATGGCGGCCGAGTTCACGGCGAAGGCGTTGGAACTGACCACCGGCAAGGTCGCCATGTTCCTTCGCCTCGCCTTCCTTGAGGGCGTCGAACGCGGACAGTGGTTCCCCAACACCCCGCTTGCGCGCGTGTGGATCATGTCGCGCCGGGTGCCGATGCAGCGCGGGCGCCTCTCCGAAGCTGGCGACGGCCACGGCGTGATCGCCTTCGCATGGTTCGTCTGGGAACACGGCCACGAGGGACCGCCGGTCCTCGGTTGGCTCGATTGGAAATCCACCGATCTGGAGCAAGTAGCATGAACGCACAGACACCCATCTCCGCGGTGGCTGGCTGCGGTGAACATCTCGCGAAATACAACCGGTCCCCTGAGGCTCGCGCCCGATCGTCGCAAATGGCGTCCGCTCGCAATGCTTCGGCAACCCCGCCGCGCAAGCGCCGTAAGCTGTCGAACGCTGATATTCGCGTAATGCAGGCATTCCGCCGCTGCGGCTTGTCCTGGCGCATGATCGGCCGTGTCTTTCGCATGTCGGCGAAGGCGGCGACGCATCAGTTTCGCCGCCATGCCGGGGTTACGGTCGCTCGCGACACCTTCGACCGTCTCAACGCCGCATCGCAATCACGCCCCCTCACCAAGATGGAAAGCATGGCTCTTGAGCGCGCCATGCACGCCCTGGGGATGATCGCATGAACGTTTTTGCTGTCACGCTCCCTATGCCTCCCGCGCTGTCGGCGCTGACGAACAACGTGCCCAAAAGGGGCCGCGTCAAGTCCAAGCCCTACAAGGCGTGGCAGGAAGGCGCATCTGCGGTTCTACGCGCCGCGTGGCGCGCCCAGGGATCGCCGAAGTTCGAACCCCACCTGATCGTCACCTATCATCTGGGCCTGAACTACACCGGGGACATCGCCAACCGCGAAAAGGCTCTCACCGACCTTCTGGTGCAGACCATCCCCAACTTCCCCGATGATCGCTGGATCGACCGTATGGAAATCGAGCGCGTCCCCGGAATCGATGGCGCCCGCGTGCTTGTGCAGCAGGCTGCCAAGCCAACCGGAGAAGCGCGTCCCATCGGCGAAATCATCAAGCCGATCGTCGCTGACATCATCTCGAAAATGGAGGACGCGGCATGAGTGCCCCGAAACCCAGTGTTGCGCTTTGGATGCCGGTGTTCATCAAGGACGCCCGCGCGCGTGCGGGCACCTTATCGCATGTCGAGCATAGTGCGCTAAACTATCTTCTCATGCTGCTCTGGGAGCATGATGGGTCGATTGCCGACGATGACAAGGCCATCGCCAAAGAACTGAAACTCACCGTGCGGCAATGGCAGGCCATGCGCCCCACCTTGCTCGCTGACTGCACTATCGCTCAAGGCCGGATCACGCGCCCCGAAACAGCCTCCGAACTGACGAAGGCGCGTCGCAACATAGCTCAAAAATCTGCTGCCGGTCGTGCATCGGCTGAGGCACGGAAATCCAACGGCCGTTCAACGGACGATGCAACGGCCGTTCAACCACACGCGGGTGGTGGTGAAGGTGTAGGTAATAACCTCCTTTACCAAGAGAAGGGTAAGAGAGGTTCGGAGCCTCACGCACACACGCACACGAGGGACGGCCTGACGATCATTGCCGGGGGTGCCCGCTGATGGCCAGCCTCCCCGCCTTCACCGGCTCAGACCTGTTCGCAACCCGCAGCGAACCCAAGGCACTCCGCGAGCACCAGCGAAATGCTATCACCCTGATCAAGCAATCCTTGCTGGCAGGGAATCGACGGATCGTCTGCCAGATGCCCACCGGGGCCGGGAAGACCGTAACCGCGGCGGAAATCATCGGAGGGGCGCTGCGCAAGGGCAACCGCGTCGCCTTCACGGTGCCCGCAATCTCGCTCGTCGATCAAACCGTCGAAGCCTTTGAGGGGCAGGGCGTTGACGCGATCGGCGTGATCCAGGCCAGCCACCCCCGCACCAATCGCGCCCAGCCTGTTCAGGTCGTCTCCGTGCAGTCGCTCGCCAAGCGCGTCCGCCCCGAAGCCGACGTGGTGATCGTCGACGAATGCCATATGCGGTTCAAGGCCGTGTCCGATTGGATGGCCGCTTGCCCGCGCACCGTGTTCGTCGGGTTGTCAGCCACGCCCTGGGCGCGCGGCATGGCCGACGAGTGGCACGATCTGGTCGTCCCGGTCACGATGGCTGATCTGATCGGCCGTAGTTTCCTGTCGCCCTTCCGCGTTTTCGCGCCCAGCCACCCTGACCTGTCGGGCGTCAAGATTGTCGCCGGGGATTACAATCAGGATCAGCTTGGCGAGGTGATGTCCGGCCGCACGATCGTCGCCGATGTCGTGCAGACTTGGCTGGCAAAGGCGAAAGGGCTGCCGACGCTGGTGTTCGCGGTGGACCGTGCCCACGCGGCTCGGTTGGTGGAGCAGTTTGCCGAAGCCGGGATCAGGATGGGCTATTGCGACGCCCACGTCGACCTGATCGAGCGCAAGTTGTTGTTCGCGCGCATGGCTCGGGGTGAAATCTCCGGGATCGTCAACATCGGCACGCTGACGACGGGCGTCGACGCGGATGTCCGCTGCGTGGTTCTGGCCCGGCCGACGCGATCGGAGATGTTGTTCGTCCAGATGATCGGCCGCGCCCTTCGAACCGCGCCCGGCAAGGAGGACGCCCTGATCCTCGATCACGCCGACAATCATGCCCGCCTCGGGTTCGTGACGGACATCCACCACCCGAAACTCCTGTCGGGAGCGTCAGCCAAGCAACAGACTAAATCCGAAAAGGGCGAGCCGATGCCCAAGGAGTGCGGCTCGTGTGGCCTGCTCAAGCCGGCAAAGGTTCACCGCTGCCCAGGCTGCGGTTTCGCGCCGGAGCGGCAATCCGATGTCGAAGTTGAGGCTGGCGAGCTTGTCGAAATGCGCGGAAAGCCGACCAAGGCTGACATGGCCGCCAAGCAGCGCTTCTGGTCGATGGCACGCTACGTCGACATGGAGCGAGGCAAGGGCGGCAAGCTCGCCAAGGCGCTCTATCGCGAGAGGTTCGGCGTATGGCCGAAGGGCTTGCACGACGGCCCGGTTCAGCCTGATGGCGCCTTCCTCGGCTATGAGCGTTCGCGCCGAATTGCCTTCGCAAAGCGGAGGTCGGCACGATGAAAACGATCGATGCAGCGCGCAACAAGTGGAAGGGAATCCTTCTCGCTCTCGGTGTGCCCGATGAGTTTCTCACCGGCAAGCACGGCCCCTGTCCATTCTGCGGCGGCAAGGATCGCTTTCGCTTCGACAACAAGGGCGAAGGGAGTTTCTATTGCTCGCAATGTGGCGCCGGGAAGGGCTTCGACTTCCTGCTGCGCTTGAAGGGTTGGGACTTCAAGCGGGCCGCGAACGAGATTGATCAGGTCATCGGCAACGTGAGCGCAGAACAGGCGCGCCCGGCTATGGCACCGGAACGCCGCAGGGCTATGCTGAACACGCTGTGGATGGGTGGTGCGCCTGTTCGCGAAGGCGACGCGGTCGCCAGCTATCTTGCGGGCCGCGACCTACCGCTTCCGGCCTCTCTCGGGTGCCTTCGTTTCTCGTCGTCGTGCCCTGTCCCCGATAGCCCGTTGAAGCTGCCGGCGATGCTGGCGCTTGTTACTGGCCTCGACGGCAAGCCGGTCAACATTCACCGCACCTTCCTTGGCCCGAACGGCAAGGCAGACATAGACAAACCGCGCGCCATGATGCCCGGAGACCTTCCTGCAGGCAGTGCCGTGCGCCTGGCACCACACGGTGAGAAGCTGGGTATTGCAGAGGGCATTGAAACTGCACTCGGGGCGGCCAAGCGTTTCCAGATACCGGTGTGGGCCGCAATCAACTCGACCCTGATGGCCAAGTGGCTCCCGCCCGAAGGTGTGACCGAGGTCTATATCTTCGGTGACAATGATCCGAAGTTCGGGGGCGCGGCTGCAGCCTACGAATTGGCCCATCGTCTGGCCGTCAAAGACATCTTCGTGCGGGTTCAGATCCCACGTCAACTCGGCCTGGATTGGGCTGACAGGGAGGCCGCATGACCGCCTCAAAGCCCATCAACATCACCAAGGGGGAAGAGAATGGCTGACGCTGACCCGCCGCGCCGCAAGCCGGATACCGGCCTCATCCGCCCGTATCGCCCTCGCCCGCCTAATTTCCGCGCCGTCTTCATCCGCAACGGATGGGCTGGCCCCGATGGTGCGATCGAGGAGATATTCAATACCAACTGGCGCTGCATCCGCCGCTGGATTGATGAGGAAGGCCGCGAAAGTCTGATCCGCGAGCGGGCTGCGCATGTCCGCCAGAACCGGATCGGCTCGCGCCGCTCCGATTACGTGATGGGGCGCAAGCTCCGCGCGCGCCAGGCCGCCGCGCTCACCGGGCAGGAGGAATGATCATGGCCACCGCACCCACGCCCGCCGTCACGATCAGCGAGCACGCAATCTTGAGATACCTCGAAAGGGTCTACGGCATCGACATGGAGCACATCCGCGCCGAGCTATCCTCCCCGGTCGCGGAGATGGCTGTCCGCATGAACGCGCCCTCCATCCGCCTTCGCTCCGGACACCGCGCCATGATCCGCGACGGGGTGGTGACGACCATCCTCTCGAAGCCCAAGCACAGGGGGCGGGTATGAGCGACAACGCCGCAATCGTCCTGCTCATCCTCGGGGTGTGGCTTGGCGTTCCCATGTGGACGATGGCCAGCCAGTCGCGCCGCGCCGCCGACGCCCTGTGCGATCTCCGCGACCTTGCAAAAAGGGGAAGGCCATGACCCGACAGCCCACGAAGCGGAAGAAGGCTGCGACACCCAAGAAGACGGGACGTCCCACCATCCGCACGCCCGAGATAGACCGGATTATCATAGAGGGGATCAGCGCAGGCACGCCCCTCACCACGCTATGCTCTGCGCCCAACATGCCGAACCCCAGCACGGTTTATGACTGGTTGGAGGCGGACAGCAATCTTTCCCAACGCTTCGCGCGCGCACGCGAGATCGGATTTGACGTGATCGCTACCGATGCCTTGGACATCATCGACAAGGAGCCGGGGCGGGTGATTTCGATCACGGACGGCGAACGATCGAGCGAGCGCATGGATAGCGCAGCGGTGCAATGGGCTAAGAACCGGGCCGAACTGCGCCTCAAGCTCCTCGCGAAGTGGGACCCCAAGCGATACGGCGACATGATCAAGCACGCTGGCGCCGACGGCGGGCCGATGGCGATCACCGTCAGCAGCGAGGATGCGGGACTGTGACTTGGGTATATGACGGATCAGGCAAGCACTGGATCGACGATCATCCACGCGTGAAGCGGAAACGCGGGCGCGGACGATTTTCGGACGTGAAGGTTGGCGATCAGCTTATGCAGCGCATCATCTCGCGCTGGGATACCTACGGCAAACCCCCGCCCGGTGTCGCAAATGATCCTGCTCCTGTCCGCCATGAGAAGGATCATGGATATGCCTATGCGATCGTGACCGACATCTGGTTCGATCCGGTGGCAGGCCAGCGCGATCCGCTCAAGGGTGAGATGATCGGCATCCAGCCCCTGCGCCAAGGAATCCCGATCGGCGATAAGCGAGCGCATACCATCCGCGGGCTTGCGTCGAACCAGTGGCAATATGCTGATCGCGACGAGGTCGCGCATTGGGAAGCGGTGCGCGCCGGGGTCAATGACGGCGCGGTAGTCGGCATCGGCAGAGGCAAACGCAACAGGCCCAAGGAGCGGCCGCTCTACCGCCTGTGACTGCCCAACTCACCCCCCGCCAGCGCGAAGCCAACCGCCTTCTCGCCAGCCCAGCCCGCAACATCATGCTGCGCGGAGGCTCGCGATCGGGCAAGACGTTCCTGCTCGTCCGCGCCATTATCCAGCGCGCAATCAACGCGCCCGGCTCACGCCATGCGATCTTCCGCTTCCGCTTCAACCACGCAAAGACCAGCATCTGGGCGGATACCCTCCCCAAGGTGCTCAAGCTATGCTTCCCCACACTTCGAGCGCGCTGGGACAAGACCGACTTCTATGTCGAGCTACCGAACGGCTCCCAAGTCTGGATCGCCGGTCTCGACGATAAGGAGCGCGTCGAGAAGATCCTGGGCGCCGAATATGTGACGCTCTACTTCAACGAGTCCTCGCAGATCCCGTGGGCATCGATCGAGATGGCCATGAGCCGCCTGGCGCAGAAGTGCGAACTCGCCCCCGAGATTGCCGCCGCGACCGGCCGCACACACCTCGCGCTGAAAGCCTATTTCGACTGCAACCCGCCATCAAAGCTGCACTGGTCGTTCCAGCTATTCCGCTCAAAGGTGAAGCCGGGGACAAAGGAAGCCCTGCCGAACCCCGACGATTACGTCGAGATGAAGGTCAATCCGTCCGACAACGCCGACAATCTCCCCGCCGAATATTTCGAGGTGCTCGCCAGCATGTCCGCTGCAAAGCGCCTGCGCTTCGAAGCCGGTGAATGGGCGAGCGAGGTCAACGGCGCGCTATGGGCGCTCGATGATCGCAAGGTTGAGGCGCGGACGCTCGACGATGGCACTGTGATCCCCGCCCAAGAGATACCCGGTATCGATCGCCACCGTGTAGCCGAAGCCCCGGAGATGCGCCGCATCGTCGTCGCGGTCGACCCTTCCGGCACTAAGGGCGATGGGACAGGCGACGACATCGGCATTGTGGTTGCCGGCGTCGGCGTGGATGGACGCGCCTATATCCTTGCCGATGCTACTTGTCAGATGAGCCCCGAAGGCTGGGGCCGCCGTACCGTCGACATGTATCACCGCTGGCAGGCCGATCGCGTCCTGGGCGAGCGCAACTTCGGCGGCGATATGGTCCGCTTCACCGTCGCCACGGCCGACAAGAACGTCGCGTTCAAGGAGGTCGTCGCCTCCCGCGGCAAGGTCGTGCGCGCCGAACCGATCAGCGCGCTATACGAGCAGGGCAAGGTCAGCCACGTCGGCACTTTCGCCGATCTTGAGGACCAGATGTGCAACTTCACCTCGGCGGGATATGTCGGGGATGGGTCGCCCGACCGTGCTGATGCCCTCGTCTGGGCGCTCACCGAGTTGATGCTGAACGGTAGCTCCTACAATGCGTCGGCATGGCTATCTTGATGCCGCTGCTAGGGCAGCATGGCTCTTAGCGCAGAGGTGCGCGCTTGTTATCGAATGGGCGATATAGGAGGCGCCACCAGCGGACACTAACTCGACGCTACCGTCCTTAATCGGCCCGCTTGGCACATGATACGCGAAGTGCCACTCGTGGCAGATATCTCCATAGATGTCATGGTAGCGAAAGGCCACGCGAACCGTATAGCCTGCATCGTAGCTTTGCGGGCTCCCGCGATAGTTCAGGACATGCACTTCCTGACCTGGCTGCAGGAAACCGAGCGGGCTTGCCGCATGCTCGATATCGCGCGGTCCACGCGATGTAATGTAGAGCTCGGACGCTAGTGTCTGGCCGGTGTTTTTGAACCAGAATGTGATCACCTCATCCTGTGGATCGATCGTCGCTTTTGCGATTCCGACGTAGGCTCGAAGCTGGTGGCGGGCTGTGTCGCGCGCAATTGCATTCGATCGAGCAGTTGTCCGAAGTGCGAGGCCTGCAACGATGACAGCGGTTGCTGCGATGACATTCTGCGCGCCAAGTTCTCTGATAAAAGCAATGAGGCTTGCGTCTGCGCCTACCGCTAAGCCGAACCCAGTGCTTGTTGCGATAGTGGCTGCTGCCGCCATTCCAGCCAATACTGAACGATCCACCCCCGGTCCTCCCCGGGAGAAGGGTATCTGACGGCGGTAACTCCCGCCATCCCCATCGCCCACCCTCTCGCGCATGAACACCCCGTTCGCCGACGGCATCTTGAATGCGCTGACCGGGGCTGGCACCGGCCGCGACCCGCGCTCCTACAACGCCTATTTCTTCCGCCGCCTCTCAGATTATGAGATCGAGGCGACCTACCGCGCGTCTTGGCTCTGCCGAAAAGGCATCGACAAGCCCGCGACGGAGATGGTGCGCGAGCGCCGTAACTGGCAGGCCGACGCCGATCAGATCAGGAAGCTTGAGGCGCTAGAGCGCAAGCTGGACCTCTGGAACAAGCTCAAGCGCGCGGAGATCCTGCGCGGCTTGGGCGGCGCCGCGATGGTGATGTGGATCGGGAACGATCGCCCCGACGCGCCGATCAACCCGGACAGCCCCGGCAAGCTGCGCAGCCTCCACGTCTGGCATAAGTCGCGCCTGACGCTCGGGCCGATGCGCACCGACCCGGCCGATGAATGGTATGGCTATCCGACTTTCTACACGCTGAACACCGGCGGCCGACTTCCGGTCAATATCCACCCCTCGCGCGTGATCGCCTTCCGTGGCGATCCGATCCCCGACATCCGCGGCGGATCGTGGGAGGAGCAGTTCTGGGGCGACAGCAAGGTTCAGACCGTGCTCGACGCGGTGCAGAACAGCGACACGGCACAGAACGGGTTCGCGGCGCTGATCAAGGACGCGCGCAATCGTCGCATCGGCATTCCGGGCATGACCCAGATGGCCGCGACCGCCGACGGCGAGCGCATTCTGTCCGCCCGCATGAAGGCGATGGCGCTGGGCGAGTCCATGTTCGGCGTCACCTTCTACGACAGCGGCGACGGCACCAAGGGCGGCGAGACGATCGAGGATCGCCAGATGACCTGGGCGGGCATCCCCGACATCAACAACAATTATCTCGGCATGGTATGCGGCGCATTCGACATGCCCGCGACCGTGATGCTCGGAAAGTCGCCCGATGGCCAGAACGCGACCGGCGCGTCGGACATCGAGCTTTGGCACAAAACCATCAAGGCGCGGCAGGATCTGGACCTGCGCCCCTGCATCGATCAGCTTGACGTGGTGCTCGTGCCAACGGCGCTTGGCGCTCCCGATGGGGATGTGTGGTGGGAGTTCGCCCCACTCTCGACGCCCAGCGAGAAGGAGGAGGCCGAGACGTTCAAGGCCACCGCCGACGCCATGGACAAGGTGCGGACATCGGGCGCGATCCCCGATGAGGCATTTGCGAAGGGGTATCAGAACCTGCTTTCCGAGAAGGGCTGGATTCCCGGCCTCGACGGTGCGCTGGCGGAAATCCCCCCAGATGAACGCTTCGGCCTCAACGCCAGCAACGACGACGATACCAACGAGGAAGACCCGAGCGCGCTACAGGCTGGCCAGCGCGTCGCCGCGAACGACGCTGCGACTTGGCTCGCCGACGCATCCCCGCGCCCGCTCTACGTCCAGCGCAAGCTGCTCAACGCCGCCGACCTGATCGCCTGGGCGAAGGATAACGGCTTCGACACCACCCTGCCCGCCTCCGACATGCACGTGACCATCCTCTATTCCCGCTCGCCGGTCGACCCGATGAAAATGGGCCGAGCATGGAGCGAGGACGAGAAGGGGCAAATCACCGTCCGCCCCGGTGGCCCGCGCGTGATCGAGCGCCTGGGCGAGAACGCCGTCGTCCTGCGCTTCGCCGCGCCCGATCTAGAATGGCGCCACCGCGAGATGATCGAGGCAGGCGGGTCGCACGATTGGCCCGAATACGCCCCGCATATCACGATCAGCTACGGGGTGCCGGCTGACATCGATCTGGACGCGCTCAAGCCGTTCAACGGGGTGCTGCGGTTTGGCCCGGAAATCTTCGAGGCGCTGGACCTCGACTGGAAGCAGAAGGTCAGCGAGGAATGAAACTCATCGTAGCATTGCTCGCGGTGTCGGTGCTGACCGGATGCACCGATCGTGGTCAGTGCCTCCATCATGAGCCGCGCGCTGGCACGATCATAATCGGTGGCCGCGTGCAGGCGACGGTGCGATCGGTGTGCACGCGTTGGGAGTTTCCCGAAGGTCGCCCCTGATGCGCTACGACCTCGCCACCCTCGTCCGGCGCTCCCAGAACCCCCGCCGCAAAACGATCGACATTCGCCCGATCGCGCCGCCGGGGATGCTGGCGCAGGCGCTTTTCGCCCGCTGCTACCGCCCCGTCGTCAACGCATGGACCGCCGCCCTGCCCCGCGTGCTCGCCGAATACGAGCGGTCGATCGCGGTGCGGGACCAACTATCCGGAAATTCCGGACAGTTCACCGACTCCATCTCCTCCCTCTCCGACCTGCTCGACGCCATCGGCAAGGAACTGTCCGACCTCGTGCTGCAGCTTCTGCCGGAGCTTCGGGAATGGGCTGCTCGCGTGTCGGATTGGCATACGGGCCAGTGGCGGGGTGCCGTCCTGTCTGCGACGAACGTGGACATCGAGCAAGTCCTGCTCGCATCCGGCCAGCCACAATCCGTCGCCGAAACCATTGCGTGGAACGTGAGCCTGATCAAGGACGTGAACGCCCAGGCGCAGCAGCGCATCGCCAACGCCGTGTTCGCAGCGGCGCGCGGCAACGTCCCCACCCGCGACCTCGCCCGCCAGTTGCGCGAAATCGTCGGCATGTCCCGCACTCGCTCTATGAACATCGCCAGCGATCAGCTTACGAAGTTTTCGTCGGCCCTCGATCAAGAGCGAGCGACGGACGCAGGCCTTGAGACTTACACATGGATGTGGAGTCATAAAAAGCACGGCCGCAAGGAACACATCGCTCGTGACGGCGACGTATTTCGCTATGACAAACCGCCACAAGACGGGCCACCCGGCTCATTGCCTTTTTGCGGATGCAGGGCTCGCGCGCGGTTGGAATTGAAGTAGATCGTCTGTATATTGATCGGGCCGGAACGCTGTTGGAGCAGCGCCCGGCCCTGACCACAACGATGATAGGACATCGAGATGGCTAAGCGTTCTCTATTTGAGATTCTAGGCGGCGTCACCCGTTTCGGTCGCCTGACGGTGCTTGCCGAGGCCGAGCTGTATGAAACTTCTACTCGCAGCTATAGAATGGCTCTTTGCCGATGCGATTGTGGGGCCATGCGCAGCGTGAGCCCTTGGAAGCTGACCAAGTCGGTTACTGTGAGCTGCGGTTGCTACGCTGCCGAGCGCGCCTCGCGTGAAAATCGCACACATGGGATGACAGGGTCGCGAACCTATCGATCATGGCAAGCCATGAGGAACAGGTGCTTCAAGGCGACGGATATTTCGTATCCGAGCTACGGCGGCCGGGGAATAACTGTGTGCGCGGAGTGGCGGCATAGCTTTGATGCCTTCTATCGCGACATGGGTCATCGACCGCCAGGCATGACGCTCGACAGAATTGACGGTCGCGGCAACTACGAGCCCGGAAATTGCCGCTGGGCGACGCCCTTTGAGCAAGCCGACAACACGATAGCGGCTCACAAAATCGAAGTCGCAGGCGAACTGATAAACGTCTCGGAGGCAGCGCGTCGATCCGGGCTGTCTAGATCGGCCCTCCTCGGTCGCATTGATCGCGGCTTGGCCCCTGAGACGGCAATGACGATGCCAATCGATCGGACGCAGGGCAGCAGGAATAAGTCGAATAATCGCTATGTGACCTATCAAGGCCGTTCAATGCTTATGATTGAACTGTGCGAGGAAACTGGTCTCACGTCGAGCCACATCAACTATCATATGAAACAAGGCCGAACCGCCGACGAGGCGGTCGGGATCATCTTGGCGGGGCAAGCGGCCGACAAAGATAAGTGCCCGCTAGGGCATCCATTATCTGGTGATAACCTGTATGTAAGCCCATCGCGGCCAGGGCGCCAATGTCGCAAGTGCCGCAACATGGCCCGCGCCCGCAGCCGAGCGAAGCGTCGAGCTCAGGGTTGATCGTTCCGGGCTAATCTGACGGCGGTAACTGCCGCGGTTTCCCATCGGCAGAACTCCGCATGTGGAACTGTATGACACCCTGACCCTCGACGGGGCGCGCCGCGATAGCACCGGCAACATGGTTGCTTCGGTGCTGGCCGCCCGCGTCGGCATCCAGGATTATGCCGGTTACGAAGTCGGCAAGCCCGACATGTCCCGCGTCCGCGTCTATCGGCCGGCCGAGGAAGTTTTCAGCCGCGATAGCATGCGCTCGTTTGCCGCGGCCCCGGTCACGATCGACCACCCCCGCGAGGCCGTCACCCCCTGGAACTGGAAAGACCACGCCGTCGGCGAAGTGGCTTCCGATGACATCGTGAAGGACGGCGAGGCGATCCGGGTGCCGTTCCTACTGCGCGACGCCGAGGCGATCAGCACCGTGCTGGCAGGCAAGCGCGAAATCTCAATGGGTTACGACTGCACGCTCGATTGGACCCCCGGCCAGACGGCCGATGGCGAGGCCTACGACGCGATCCAGCGCGGAATCCGCATCAACCATCTTGCCATTGTCGACCGCGCACGCGGCGGCCCTTCGCTTCGCATTGGAGACGGCGAAATGACCACGAAGACTATCACGTTCGACGGGCTTCCGCTGCTCGTCACCGATGCTGCGGAGGCTGTTATCGGCAAGCTGCAGGCCCAGATCGGCACGCTCACCACCGCGAAGGACGGCGTTGCCGCCGAACTGGCGACGGCGAAGACCACGATCGAAGCGAAGGACGGCGAAATCGCCGCTCTCAAGCAGCAGGTCGCGGACGCGGAAGTGACCCCGGCCAAGCTGCAGTCGCTCGCCGATGCCCGCGCCAAACTGATCGACACCGCCAAGAAGATCGCGCCTGCGGTCGTCACCGACGGCAAGACCGACGCGGAAATCCGCAAGGGTGTCGTGCTCGCCCGCCTGGGCGATGCCGCCAAGGACATGAGCGACGCCGCGATCGAGGGCGCTTTCGCCGCGCTGACGCCCGCCGGCTCGGACGCCCTGCGCGATGCGATCACGCAGCAGCCGATCAGCGTGGGCGACGCCCGCGCCGAATACGAGGCGTCGCGCGCCAAGCAGAAGCAGGCGCTGTCCGACGCCTGGAAGCAGCCCGCCGCTGCCAACGCCGCATAAGGGGACCGCGACATGGCCATCACGATTCAGAACAGCTACGCCACCGACTACACGCCCGGATTTCCGGGCATGCTTGCGGACGGCAACACCACGGCGCGCCCGAGCGGCACCGTCGAGGACGCGGCCGGTATCGCCTTCGGCAAGGCGTGTTTCAGCGGCACCAACCCGCGCGGCATCACCGGCACGCCCGGCACGAAGTTCAAGGGCATTGCCATCGCCGACGCAGGCGTCGTGCCTCCGATCGGAGGCGTCGCAGACGTCTATCCGCAGTATGCGAACATCTCGCTCTGCGACATGGGCGACATCTGGGTTCTGGCAGGCGCGAACGTGGCGAAGGACGCGGCGGTCTATGTGACCAGCGCCGGCGCCTTCACCAGCTCGTCGTCGGGCAACACCGCCATTCCGGCGACCTTCATGGAGGCCGTGTCCAGCGGCGCGCCCGTGAAGCTCCGCGTCGTCCAGCAGTAAGGGGGACCAAGAATGAACATGCATGCTGGCATGGGCCATAACGGCGGCCCGATCTTCACCGACGCGCAGCAGGCGGCCGGGTTCGCGATCCCCGCGCTCTACCGCACGCACAGCCGCGTCTTCGAGACCAAATATCCGAGCTTCGACTATGCCGGGCTCGTCCCGGTCAACACCGAAGGCGATATGTGGGACATCGGCACGCTCGTTTATTCGGGCGACATCGCAGGCGTGGCTAACTACGTCGGCGGCAAGGGCTTCGATATCCCGAACGCTTCGGTCAATCTGTCGCAGGGCTCGACCGGCTTCTATCTGGCGGGCGTCGGCTATGAGCTCGGCCTGCAGGAGGTCAACCGCTCCTCGCGCATGGGCGTGCCTCTGGGCGAGCGGAAGGCTTCGGCCGCCCGCATGGTCGCGGAGAAGTTCGTCTACGATCGCGTGATCCGCGGTTCGACGATCAAGAACTTCACCGGCCTGATCAACAACGCGAACGTGCCGACCGCCAATGCGCCCACCGGTTCGTGGGGCACCGCGACCGTCGCCCAGATCATGGCCGACATCAACACGGTCCTGACCGACGTCTACACCAACTCGGGTGAGACCGCGGTTGCCGACACGCTGCTTCTGCCGACCACCAAGTTCCTGGCGATCAATAACACCCAGCTGACCAACACCGGCGACTCGCTGCTGGCCTTCATCCAGAAGAACAACAGCTTCACCGCGATCACCGGCCGGCCGCTGGACATCCGCCCGAGCCGCGAACTGGCGACCGCCGGCGCGTCGAGCACGGCACGCATGATCGCCTACGAGAAGAACCCTGACAACATGGAGTTCTTCCTGCCCGGCATGTTCGAGTTCATGGCGCCCTTCGCCACCTCGTCCATGACGTGGCGTGTGGACGGGATCATGAACGTCGGCCAGTTCGAGCTCTATCGTCCGAAGACGATGAGCTACCGCGACAACATCTAAGGATCGGCGACATGAAGAAGCATACGAATTATGCGGCCGGTCCGCGCGGTATCAACCTCGAAGGCGGCGCAACCCATTGGGTGGAACCGGGCGCTGAAATCGCGATCGGTGGCACCGAGAAGGATGGCCACCACATCGAGATCGAGGGCCGCAAGGTGAACATACTCGGCGACCTGCCCGACTTCGGCAAGAAGGGCGATGCGCCCGCCGAGGCGACGGCCGAGATCGATCGGCTCAAGGCTGCGCTCGCGGACGAGACGGCCCGCGCGGACGAGGCGGAAGCCAAAGTCGCCGAACTCGAAGCGAAGCTCGCTGCCGCGAACAAGCCCTCGGGCGAACCCGGCCCGCTCGATCAGAGTGTCGAGAAGCTGACCGAGCATCTGCAGACCATGACAGATGCGGATGAGATCGAGAAGCTGATCGCCGCCGAGACCGCTGGCAAGTCGCGCTCGGGTGCGCTGGCCGCGCTCAAGGCCCGCCAGGACGAACTGCTCGCTTAACCCCTCCCCCCCCCCTCCCTGGGACACTCGGGCCGCTACCTTCGGGTGGCGGCCCCTTTCTTGAGCGCCGACGCTTAATCAAGCTGCAACAAATCCTTCGCTAAGGGCGCGCGATGAAACTGCTCTGCTCTTTTGGATTGCATCGCTGGCGACGGCGGGTGGCAACGTACAACCCTCGCCGGCTCGTGTGCAGATGCTCTCGATGCGGCCTCATCCGGGTTCACCACCTTAAGCCGAGGGCCTGACGGCGGTAACGGGACAGGGAGCATCGCTCCACCCTCCCCGCCATGGCACTCGGCGCGCTCACCCTCTCCGTAACTCAGGGCGTTCAGGGGCGCCCGTTTCAGGCGAAACTCACCGGCCTGACCACCGGCAAGGTGGAGGTGCTGAACGACGGCGCCCCCGGCTTCTCGACCGTCAACGGCAACGTGATGTCGAGCGGGCTTCCCTATGAGGTGTCCACGCTCTCGATCCGTGAGTATGAGCCGGGCGTAGGACAGGGCTACCGGGATAGCCGGATCGATATCCTTGCCGCATCGCAGGCATCGCTTCGCGCGCAGGCCATCGCCTCGCTGAGCGGCGGGCGAACCCTCGTGCGCTGGCGCGTCGCGGGCAACGTCCAGCCCGACGGCTCGATCGTCTACAAGGTTTATGCCGAGGACGATCTGGGGGCAACGGTGCAGTCGGATGTGGGCACCCCCGTCATCCCGACGCCATCGCCCAGCCTGTCGATCTCCGCGAACGTCAGCGTGGCCGAGGGCAACAGCGGCTCGCAGACCGTCAGCACCACCGTCACCGCCAACCGCGATGGCGTGACAGGCGCTCTCGTCGTCAACCTCGCCTATACTGGCACGGCCACGAGCGGATCCGACTACGCGACCCCGCCCGCCAGCGTGACGATCCCGAGCGGCCAGAACTCCGCGTCGTTCGATGTCTCCATCAATAGCGATACTGCCGTTGAAGCCGACGAGACCATCATCATCACCGCAACTCTCGCCGCCTATCCCACGGTATCGGCGCAGAGGGTCATCACGATCACGAATGATGATAGCGCGGGCGGCGGGCTCCCCGCTCCGACCGGCTCGCCAGTTGTGGGGCAGACGCTAACCGCAACGCCGGGTGCTTATACAAACAATATGCAGTGGCTGCGCGATGGACTGGTTATCCCCGGTGCAACAGCGACAACCTACGTTGTACAGGGTCTCGATAACGGTTTCTCGCTCTCGTATCGCGGCACTAATGGTTCAGCCCAAACGCTCACTTCGGCGTCATCGGCAGTAGCCAGCGGCATAACGGCTTTTGCCGACAATTTCGACAGGGCTGACGGCCTGCTATCGGCAAGCCCTGATTGGCTTGTGACTGGCGTTAACCCCAATAACATCACGATCCTGTCGAATGAAGCTAGGCTTGCGGATACCTCTAACATCGGTTCGACGGCGGCGGTCCGCAAAAACATGGACTCGCTGGATCATTACGTCCGCACGACAATGACGAGCAGCCGTAGCACGCGGTTCCTCGTTGTTCGCTTGCAGGGGAACGGAAATTTCGTTGCCGCCGATTACACCCCCGGAACTGGATCGCGGTTCTTCCGAGTTAACCAAGACAACACCGTAGGCGCTGGCGTCGTGGGGACAACCTATGCATGGACCGCTGTGGCAGGAGATGTCATGGAGCTTCAGGCCGTTGGTGACGAGGCTCGTCTACTTGTGAACGGGGCGTTGGTTAACACCGTGACAGGTATTAACGGTGCTGAAACTGGTACGACATCCGGCCCGAAAAACGCCACTCGTGTGGGCATCGGAGGCAAGTCATCCACTGGCCTTCTGACTGATTTTTCAGCCGGGATCGTAGGTGCCCCGCGAAAGCCAGAAAAGCTGGCGGGATACCTCGTCTGTAACGGCGATAGTCTCACTGCGGGGCAAGCCTCATCGACCGGGTCTACTGGCGATCAGTTCGCAACCGCAGCGCAAAAGTGTTGGCCGGGAGTTATAAAGTCCCTGCGCCCCTCGCTCACCGTGTTCAACAACGGCTTTCCCGGCCTTGCCGCTAATGCGCTGTGGCCAAATGTCCGTAGGCGCGTAAATCTTTACGGCGCTATCGGCATGATCGAGTTCGGCCGCAATGATTTCTTCGCTCACGGCGCGTCGTGGCAGCAGGACGTAAAGGATGGTATCGCGGCTGCGGTAAATTACTACAACACGTACTCGGAGGGCCGCTTCCTTGTATTCTCAATCCTGAATGACCCCACCGCTGACGAACGGTTAGGCGCAACTGGATATAATGAACTCGCCGCGTTGAACGCTGAGCTAGCTGCGCTGTACCCAAACAACTTCCTGGATTGGCGCTCGGCTCTCGTAGCTCTCGGCGGTCCCGGACAGCCTTATGCGGATGCAACGCGGTTCGGGTTTGACCAATTGCCTACAGCATTCCAGCCTACGGATGTGCATATGACTGATGCGGGCTATGCGGCGGCGGCTCAGATTGTTTTGAGCGCACTGCTAGCCAAAGGTTGGGTGCTGTAACCATGATCATCGGCCCCTTCCCCTGCGCCTCTGCCGAGGGATGGCGTATCACGATCAAGGACGGGGCAAACGTCGTTGCGACCTGCTCGTGGACGGACCACGGGCATAGGCTGGAAATCGACAACATCTACGTCTGCGAGGAGCGTCCCGCGCTTCTGGCCCAGATGTTTCAGACCTTCACCAAGCGCCACGCGGGTAGGTTCGTCACCTTCACCGCGCGCAACGATAACGAGCAGATGGCCCGCTTCGCAAAGCTCGTAGGGGCCGAGGAAGTCGCAAAGGTCTTCACCGTAGAACTGGAAGGAAATCGACATGGATAGCGAAGAAGCAAAGCTGGTCGCCAAGCTCAGCGCCAAGGGCAAGTCGGCCTATTATTCCGACCGCCACAACGAGGAAGTCGCCACCGGCAAGACCGGCCAGGTGAACGGTTATCCGAACACTTGGGGCAAGCTCAAGCGCGGCGGCTACAACAGCCTCTGACGGAACGACGGCGGCGCGCCGTTTCACAAAGCGCGCCGCCGCCTCCACCCTCACCGGTCCAACAGATTGAGGGCTAGGTGGGGATATCACCTCCCCCAGCGATCGACCATTCCCAATTCTGGGGGGGGGGGCATTGACGGCGGTAACGGTCGAAGTCTCCCCGATCGACGATGGGGGATGGCCTATCAACCCGCCACCCCGGCCACCCTCAAGATGCGCTATCCCGCATTCGCGTCCGTCCCTGACGAGACGATCCAATACTGGCTGACCGACAGCCTCCGCGCTGTCGACGATAGCTGGATCGAGGGCGACCGGGCTGTTGCTGAGATGGCGCTGGCGGCTCACAACATGACGATCGGCGGCGTGGGCGGTGGTGCTGGGGGCTCGATCCCTTCTGGCGTCACCCGGTTCAAGTCCGGTAGCTTCGACGTCGCCTTTTCCGATACCGCCGCCACGATCGCGGCAGAGGGCGGGTATAAGGCCACTCGCTACGGCATCGAGTTTCAGGCGTTGCTCCGGGCATCGAAGGCTGGGCCTCGCGTAAGTGGCGGTATCGCCGACGGCCCCTGCAACCCCGGATACAACGGCTACGCTGGCCCCCTGCCCCCTTGGGTGCTCTGATGGACGTGCCCGCCATGTTCGCGGGGATCGCGCAGCAGATCAGCGCGGTCTTTGGCGGCCCCTATCATCCCGCCCAGGTCATCACCTTCACCGATGCGGTCTATGACGCCGGCGGGTCGATCGTCTCGCCCGGTGTCGAGGTTCGCCGCGACTGCCAGGTTCAGTTCGACGCCGCCACCGAGGCGATGCGTGCAGAGGGCTTTGCAGACGGCGACGTCCGCTTCCTCATCCTTGCCGCCACCCTCTCCGGATCGATCGATACCGATGCGCAGGTCGAGGTGCTGGAAGGCCCGTTTGCCGGGGTGTGGCGCGTCAGCCAGTTGGAGCGCGATCCGATGAGCGTCTATCATAGCGGGCGCGGGCGCCGTGGCTAGTGCAGCCTTGCCGAAATTCGACGATTCCGCTAAGGAACTTCGAGCCGAACGGGTGCTACCAACACCACGCTCGGCTCTAACCAATACGATCGCGGAAGGATCGGAAATGGCTAAGGCGGGCTTATGCTCGATCGCCGGCTGCGGCAAGCCGGTGAAAGGTCGCGGGTGGTGTTCAGCTCATATCGCTAAGTGGCGCAAGTATGGCGACCCTCTCGCTTCTGTTCGTCGCCCCACCCAATATGGGCCATGCGCTATGCCTGGATGCTCAAAGCAGGGAGCCTCTTCCCGCTCGATGCTTTGCGGTGCCCACTATAAGCGCCGGTGGAGATACGGTGACCCAAACAAGGGAGCCGAGTTCAGGGCGGCATCTGGCGAGCCGCTCGCTTGGCTGATCGCGCATGTCGCCCACGTCGGCGAAGATTGCTTGAAATGGCCATTCGCTGATCGTGGAAATGGATACGGCTGTCTCAACAACGAGGCAGGAGAATTTGTTGGCGCGCATCGGGAAATGTGCCGCAAGGCGCATGGAGAGCCGCCATCCGCCGATCATGCGGCCCTGCACTCTTGCGGTATGGGCCATGAGGGTTGCGTTAATCCGCAGCATTTACGGTGGGGCACGGTCACTGAAAACGCAGCCGACCGCTACGAGCATGGCACGATGAAATTGGGAGAAGACGTTCATAACGCCAAACTCACCGAGGATGACGTTAAGGCAATTCGCGCCGCAGTCGGAAAATCTCAGAACGAGCTAGCCCGCGAGTTTGGCGTCAACCAAGCGACCATCTGGAAAATCTTGCATCGACTGGCGTGGCGATGGCTAAAGTAAAAGGGGGCGACCGCTTTAAGAAGCGCCTGGATGCGATCACTGGTCCCGCTGCGGTTCGGAAGGTCGGGGCGGCTCTCTTTGCGGCCGGCCAGCAAATCCAGACTGATGCTCAGAACAGCATTACCGACGGAGCGGTCACAGGCGCCAACCATCAGCCATCTGCGCCCAGAACTGCCCCTAACAATGATAGTGGGACGCTGGCAAATAACATCGAGACCAACCAGGTCGAGCCGTTGAAGGTTCAGATCAGCAGCAATGCGCCCTACGCCGCTATCCAAGAATTCGGCGGCACGATCAATCACCCCGGCGGGACTGCCTATTTCATCGGCGGGAACGGTCTCGCTGTGTTCGTGCCTGATGACAACATCTTGTCGACCTACCTGCCGCGGACAAAGCCGCACACGATCACTCTGCCAGAGCGCCCCTACATGAGGCCTGCAGTCGAGAAAAACCGCGCCGAAGTGACGAAGATGGTCCGCAATGTGGTGAACGATGTTTTGAAAGGTTTGTGATGGCACGCGCTCGGCACCGGGAGATCAGGAGGGCAGCCCTCGCCGAATTGAAGGCCGATGCCCCCTTGCTCGCCATCATCCCGGCGGATTCCATTTTTCCGCAAACCGTCCCGGCGAACCCGGCTTGGCCGCTCGTCAAAACAGGCGTGCTGAGCGCCGTCACGCCGGTTCGCGGTGCGTGCATAAACGGGGCGGAGAGCATTTTTGCTGTGCACGGCTTCACGAGCGGGGTTCGCCAAGGCTCGCAGCTGATCGAAACGGCCGAGGATCACGCCTCCCGCATTGGGGACGCAATCGCCGTCGCACTGGATGGCAAGCGCCTACCGCTTGAAGGCGGCGGGACGGTGCGCATCCGCTGGACTGGCGCGCAGCTTCTGCAGGATGCCCAAGAGGCGGGCGGCTATCACACCGTTCAAAACTTCCGCGTGCGCCACCTTTCCTGATGTGTCATCACGCCGGAATGACCGATGCGGACATCCGGGCTGAACTTTTCGGGCGGATCATCGTGCGCCTGATGCAGCTTGGCATCGTTCCAGATCACGTCTCTCAGACCATGCTCGCCGAGTTTGAGCGCAACGGCTCGATGATGAGAGGCGACGATGCCAAGCACATGGAGCGCTTGGCTTTCGAACTTCGCGCCCTGATCTTTCGGTCGGGCATCGATATATCGACTAACGCTATCGCCGATCGCGAGGCCGTCGAAGCCCGCCGTGCGCTCCGCCTCGTTTCTACTGACGGCGGTAACGACCCAACCTAACCGCCCATAGCCTCCGCTCCGAACCTTGGAGCGCTGCGCATGTCGATCCCGAACGATCCCGATTTCGTACTTGTCCGCATGGGCAATGGCGCGACGCCCACGGAAGTGTTCGAAATCCTCTGCGGCATCACGTCCGTCAATATCAACAAGACGGCAAACACCACCGACCGTTTCACGCAGGATTGCGAGAAGCCGGGTCAGGTGCCGGTTCGCACCGTCCGCGTGAACGGCAAGCAGTTGGATGTTTCCGGTTCGGGTCTCGTGAACGTCGACCAGATCGAGGACTTCGAAGCCGCACTCGGCATCCGAAAGAACTACAAGACCGAACTCTACAAGCGCGACGGTTCCGATGAAGGCGTCCTCCTCGGCCATTACGAGCATCAGGGCGTGATGACGTCGCAGAACATGAGCCTCACCGATCAGGGCGATAGCTCTGGCGAGGTCGCCATCGCCTCGCACGGTGGCTGGGAGTGGGTGCCGGCCTCTTGAGCCTGCCCACCGACATCATTCTGCCGTTCGCGGACGGCGAGTACAAGTTCGCGCTCCTCCTCCCCCAGCAGATCGAGCTTGAGAAGACCTGCGGCTATATCGACGCCGCAGGCAACCAGCGCCGCAAGGGCGCGATCGAGCTATATGCTGATCTGATCGCGGGCGTCGCGGTCATCGAGGGCGAGGTAGTCTGCAATCCGCATCTCGGCCGCGCATCCGCCTTCGACTGCCGCGAAGTTATCCGCCTGGGCCTGATCGGCGGCGGCAAGGGCGAGGTGAACGGCGCAGAGGTCAACGTCTCCGCGATCCGCGCCAAGTCCCTCGTCGAAACCTACGTCGACACCGCCCCGATCGTCGAGCGGTGGACACTCGCCCTCGCCATCCTCCGCGCCGCTGTGGAGGGCTACGACCCGCCAAAAAAAGCCGCGCCGGCCAAGGCGCCGGCGGCAAAGCCCCCAAGGAAACCGCGCTCCGCGTAGATGAGGTTATGGTCAACTGTGCTATGATGGGCGTGGACTGGCGTGACCTCTACTTCTGGCAATATGGCGGGATGCTGGCGGAATGGAACGCCCGTCACAGTGGCGAGAAGCCCGCCCCCGATCCCGAGAAGATCGACATGCTCCGGGCCGCCATGAAGGCGCACATGCACTAAGCTATGTGGCGGGCGGGTAGAAAAGTCCGAGGATGCAGGCGTTGTTGCGCACCGCTAATTGGACATGGGATCTGGCTGTAAAGCCGCATCCCTCGTAAAGCGCATCACCCTCGGTGAACATTCCTCGGACTGTGTCGAATGGCTCAACGCGGTATGGTCCGTCAGGCTGCTCATCAATGATGCTGTGCAGATGTCGGAAAACTGCGCAATCGAGATAGCGGAGTATCCGATCGGCATTTGGCTGGCCTGGAGCGCTCTTGTTGACGGGCATGGGCAATCCAGATTTCTTCTGGACTATCGCAAACGATCCGTGAGCCGCCCTCATAAGTTCACGGTCCTCGGCATTTTGAAGATCAAGGCAATTTCGGAGGTCGATCACCGCTCCGACGACGGCAGCCTCTTTGTAATCGCCACGGCCAACCTTCCACTCGGCCCACTCTCGCGCCCTGACCGGATCGGATTCCCAGAAATATGCGCCCGGCCCAAGCCAGTCGAAATCTCGATCGCTATGGATTAGCTCGGCTCGCTGGTTGATGATTTCGGCGGCCACCTCGGCGTCGCAGCCGTGGTAGCCTAGCACGAACGACGTTGCGAGCCGGCTCAACCCTGCTTGCGCGGATACTGCGGGTCGCGGCGGTCTAGTTTCACCTGACCATCGGAGGTGTAAGTACCCTCTTTGATCAGCGACGCGCGAGCAACGCTCTTGCTGGCCGTGTTGGCCGCAGTATGTCGGTTGATAAGGCCGATAATGGCAGTACGGCGTTGAGCGTCCGTCATGTCTCACTCCTTTCGCCTACTGACGTGATGGTCATTAGCGTGGACGCTGTCAACGTACGTTGCGACTAAAGGTGGCTTGGTCGAGGTACTGATCATGGCTTTGGTGACGGCGGTAACGCTGGCGCTGGCGATAGTACCAATCTCCCCTTCATGGCCGTTACCGCTGATAGTGTCGTCGTCGATCTCATCGCGAACGTCGACAAGGCGGACGCCGATATCAGGCGCTTTGGCGGCACTGTCGACAATACGACCAAGGCGATCGTTACGTCTGCTGGGCGCGCAGAAAATGCGGTCGTCAAAATGTCGGATCGCGGGGCCGCCGCGACGAAGAACTTCGGCCGGCAGGTGTCCGACGTCGGCGTCCAACTCGGCGGCGGCGCTTCGCCCTTCCTGATCATCGTGCAGCAAGGACCGCAGGTGATCGACGCGCTCGACGAGATGAAGGCGGCGGGCGTCGGCTTTGGCGCGGCACTGAAAGGGATCGCACTGCCGGGCATTCTGGCGGTCGCGTCGGCGATGCTTCCGCTTGTCACCAATCTCCTGAATGCAGGCGAAGCGGGCAAGGCGGCTAAGGACGGCGCCGACCTTTTCAGCAATTCGCTAATCGACCTCAAAGCGCGTGCGAAAGACGCCGACGACGCGCTGCGCAGCCTTAACGAGACGACCGGAAGCCGTCGCTTCGCGGCGATGGCGCAGCAGAACGTCGACAATCTGCTCGCCCAGGCGAACGTCGATCGCATCCAAGGCGAGATTGACAAGCTCTCGGTGTCGACCGGCGGTAGGGCCGCCAATCTCGGTGGCAATTATGCCAATGATCGCCGCGCCGAGGCCATGCAGAAGGAACTGCAGGCCAACAAGGATCTGCTGGAACAGGGCCAACTCCGGCTGTCCCTGATGCAGAAGGCCAATGCTCGGATCGAGGCGGAGGAGGCTGCATCCAAGCGCACCGTGGCCACCAAGACTTCGGAGACGCGCACCCGCGTCGAGAATGCGAAAGCGATCGAAACCGAGGCTGAGAAGCTTGCGCGTCTTCGGAAGGAGGATGAGCAATTCGCCGCCGCGCAGGATCGCGGCATCAACGAAATCCTCAATAAACCCGGCGGATGGGGTGATCAGGTCAAGGCCTCCGACGCCGCTATGGCCGAAGGCCGCAAGGCCGCTGTCGATGCCCAGCGCCGCGCCACCGAGGAGCTATACCGCAACGAGGAAGATCAGATCCGCTCCCTCGCCTCGATCTACGAAGACGCCTTCCTCGGCGGCACCGGCTCGATCTGGCAGACCTTCGAGCGCGAGGGCTTGCGGGTGCTGGCGCTGCTGCTCGCCAAGTTCACGATCCTTCAGTCCACCAAGGGCGGAAGTATCGGAGGCAACCTGTCGTCGGCATTCTCGTCGGTGGCGGGATCGTTCTTCGGCCGGGCCTCGGGCGGATACACGGCCGGCGGGCAGATGGTGCGCGTGAACGAAAGCGCCGCGCCAGGGCGTGTCGAGGGCTGGCAACCGCTGGGGGCTGGGCACGTCATCCCGCTCGGAAGGATGAACGCCGCGCGGCCCGGTGGCGGCGTCACTGTCATGCAGACAATTCAGGTCGACGCGAAGGGTGCGGTCATGAATGACCAGTTCGCCGAGATGATCCTTGCGCGATCGGGACAGCAGGCGATTGAGGTGGGCCGGGTTGCGGCATCGGCTGCGCAGTCCGGCACGATGCGCACACTGCAGCGCCCCCGCCTGCCGGGGAGCCTTGGCTGATGGCGGTCATTATACTCCCCACCTGCCCCACGATTATCGGAAAGGGCTGGCGCTACAACGCCCCCACACAGGTGAACAAGTCTGAATGGACCAGCCATCGCAAGGTGACGGAGCTTCCCGCAGCGCCCCGCTGGATGGCGGAGGTGGCCAGCTTCAATCTCGACAAGGACGAGCACTTTTGGGCGTGGAATGCGTTCTTCGGCGCACTCAAGGGTCGGGGCAATAGCTTCCGCCTGATCGCGGTTCGCAAGCCCCAGATCACCGGCATCACGGTGCGCGCGAACGGCGGCGGCCAGATCGGGTTCAGCCTAAACACCGATGGCTGGGGAGCGGCCGGGCTAAAGGCCGGCCAGTATATCACCGTCAACGATCAGCTGATGCGGCTCATGGCAGACGTGAACCCGGTGGGTGGTGCTGCGACGCTCACCTTTGACCGCTGGCTGCGCGCACCTGTCGCGGACAACGCGATCGTCGAAGTCAGCCTCCCGTATGCCCTCGTCTCGCTGGCGCAGGATGAGACGAGCATCATCGACAACTCCGATCCGTGGAACGACGACGGTGACTGGACCGTGCCGGGGTTCATGGTGGAGGAGGCGTTCTAAATGGCGCTCGATCCCGCTCATAGCGCCGCGCTTGATCAGCCCGTCATCCGGCCGTTCCGCTTTGCCCTGCTCGACTTCGCCGACGGCCCGATGCGCCTCACCGATTTCCCCTATGGTGTGGCATTCTCGGGCACCGGCGACGGGGATCTCGACGGCTTCACCTATAGCCCGGTTGACAATCAGCCGATCAACGTCAGCGATGTGCAGATGAACGAGCGCGGGGCTGAAACCGTGACCTTCACGCTCTCGGGCCTGATCGGGCTGGATACCGACCTTATGAACGTGATCGGCGACGTGTCGAAGTGGCGCGGCCGGGTCGTGCGGCTGTGGCGCGCGATGTTCAGCCCCACACTCGCCATGTATGGGCGCCCCGATCCCTACTTTACCGGCTACATGTCGACGCCGACATTCCAGTTCGGCCGGGAAAGCTCGACGATCAGCTTGAGTGCGGAAACGTACCTCGCTTCGCTCACCCAGGCTTCGGGGCGATCCTACCTCTCGCAGACTGAGTTCGATAGCGGCGATCTGTCGGCAGAGGCATCGGTGGCGATCGCAAACGGGACCGAGACGAACAACCTCGCCGCGTCGGGCATGGGCCTCAACCTGCCCACCGGCGGCCTGTGGAACGCTTTCCAATGACGCGCCGGGTAGATTGGGAGCATCGCCTGGCGGACTATCTCGATAGCGTCCGCACGAAGCGCTATGCCTTTGGCTCGCATGATTGCATGATGCACGCCGCCAATGCCGTGAAGGCCATGACCGGCACCGATTACGCGCGCGGGCTGCGGCGGAAATACCGATCGATGGCGTCGGGCATTCGCCTCCTGCGCGAGATCGGGTTCGACAGCATCCCAGCACTCGTAACCGCCAAGCTGGGCGATCAAATCCCGCCCGCCCTCGCCCGCCGTGGTGACATCGTGCTTTTCGAGGGATCGACGGGCGTTGCCATGACCGACTTCGCCTATTTCGTCGGCAACGTCGAAGGCGAGCCCGAAGGCTTGGTCCGCGTTCCCCGTGCTCAATGGGAAGGCGCTTGGCGGGTTACTTAGTCTGGAAAGCGTCGGGCGCGCATTTCCGACCTACTTCGTTCAGCAATTTAGTGGCGGCCTTGGCGGACCAAGGATGGCGATATGCGACAGTGAAGGCTGTGCGTTCGCCGGTTCGGCGAAGCTGGAAGCTCGCGAAAGCCTTCCCTGGGGGCGCTATGAAGCCCCGCATTTGGACATCGAGATCAACACCGTCAGGGGCCGGGATAGCATTAACCGTGGCGCTGCGGCTGAGATCGCGCTGGATGCATGCCTGAACGATCTCGATCGTTTGCGCCGTGTTCAGGACCAAATCGATCGTGCGCGGAGGGGCATCAGCTGCTGTGACGACGGGGATAGCGGCAAGTAGCAAAAGTCGACGCATTCTGTCTTAACTCCCGCCGCCTAACATACGGCCCGCCCGCTTCACGCCGATGTGACGGCGGTAACGGGACGTAGTGCCCGATACCACCATCTTGCCGCCATGCGCTGCGGTCTGCGATAATGTCGAAGAAGGTTCTTACCCCGCTCCTGATCGCGGGCGCAATCGCCGTGAATGTCATTCCCGGCGTCGGTCAGGCGATCAGCGCGTCGGTCTTCCTCGGCACGTCGGCAAGCGCCGCCACGGCCGTTGCGATCGGCTCGGGGTTTGTCACGGCGGTCACATCACTCGGCGTGACTGCGGCGCTCGGCGTGGCGGGCGGAGCCCTTGGTCCTAAATCTCCCAAGGCCACCTTATCCCAACTCGATCGCCTTAGCGCCTCGATCAATCCGAGTGCGTCGCGCAAGTTCGTCTTCGGCCGCGGCCCTTTCGGCTCGGACATCCGCTACGTCGAGCCAAGCGGCACCGATCAGGAATATGTCGATTACATCATCGCCTGTGCCGCCCACCGCGTGGATTCGATCGACGAGCTATGGATCGACGACCTCCTCGCGTGGACGCCGGGAACGGGGCCGCAGGGCAAGTATGCGGGCTATCTGACCGTAACCCCCGTCCTTGAAGGCAACGCGCTCAACACCGTTCCCATCAATGGCGGCCTAAAGTGGGGATCGACCCGGCGCCTCACCGGCTGCGCCTACATCCACGTTCGCATCAAGCGAACGGGCAACTCGAAGAAGGCGGAAAGCCCGTTCGTCTCGGGCCTGTCCTCGCGCCTCACGATCGTGGGCAACGGCGCTCCCGTCTATGATCCGCGGTTCGATAGCACCGTCCCCGGCGGATCGGGTTCGCAGCGCGCCAATGATCAGTCGACCTGGGCGTTCACGGCGAGCGGGTTGGGCCAAGGCCGGAACCTTGCGCTGCAGACGCTGACCTATCAGCTGGGCTGGCGGATCAACGGCAAGCTATCGGTCGGACCCGGCACCCCGCCCCAGCGCATTAACCTCGCCAGCTACATCACCGCCGCCAACCTGTGCGACGAGGACATCCTGCGCGCCGACGGCTCGACGGAAAAGCGATACACCGGTGCCGGTGTCTTTGGCGAGGACATGGAGCCCGCCGCTGTCCTAGATGCGCAATGCACCGCGTGCAACGGAGCGATCCGCGACGCGGGCGGCAAACTCGAGCTTATCGTCCGCCACAACGACCTTGCGGACGTCGCCGTCGACTTGACCGACGATGACATCCTCGGCCCCGGCACCTGGGAACCCGTCGAGGATCTGGAACAGACTTACAACGTCGTGCGCGGTCGCTACGTCGACCCGTCGGCGAACAGCCTCTATCAGCTTGTGGACTATCCCGAAGTCCGGATCGCCGCAAACGATGGCGTCGATCGCGTCCTCCCGCTCGATCTGCCGCTGATCGATGGCGTGGCACGCGCCCAGCGCATCGCCAAGCAGGTTCTGCAGCGCCGCCAGTATCGCGGCAAGTTCTCGGCCGAGTTCGGCGCCCGCGCGTGGAATGCCAAAGTCGGGGACATCGTGCGCGTTACCCTTTCCGCCGCAGGATGGGTGAACAAGCCGTTCCGCGTCGAGGCGCAGCTTATCTCGATCACCGGCTCCTGTCCGATGGTGCTGCGCGAGGAATCGAACGAGATATACCGCTGGGAGCAGGACGACCGCGCCGGCGTCGAGGCCGCGCCGCCCACCCGCTACGATCCGACCAACGCACCCTACATACGCGCGCTCTATGACGGCTCTGTCGAATATGCCGACGGGACGACGATCGAGGCGCTCAAGCCGGCCGAACCTGGCGCGACCTTCGGCATGGCGCCCGATGAAGCGGCCGAATTGGCGCAGTTGCAGGCTGACACCGCCGCCGCGTTGATCGCCATTGCGGAGGCCGAGGAGCGGATCGACGAGATCGAGGGCACGATCAGCGTCCCGATCGACGAGCTTGAGGCGCGCATCCTCGCAGCCGAAGGCGACATCTCCACGCTCGAAACCGGTATTGCCACCGCGAACTCCGGGATCAGTTCGCTGTGGACCGCCGTAAGCAATGTCGAAGGCGACCTTGCCAGCATCACCACGCGTGTAGGCGCGGCCGAGACCTCGATCGAAACGCAGCAACTGGCGATCGACACGCTCGACACGGACGTCGCGCAGATCACGACCGACCTGTCGACGGCCAACGCTAACATCAGCCTGAACGCGACCGCGATCACGACCCTGCAGGGCGCGCAGTCAACGCTCGAATCGACGGTCAGCGCGCAAGGGGCATCGATCACGACGCTGCAATCCACGACTGGCACGCTTTCCGGGCAGGTGGCAACCCTGACGACCACCGTCACCGCATCGAGCGCCAATCTTGCGCCAAACGGCGGCTTCGAAGACGGTCTAGCAGGATATAGTGGCGCGGGCTTTGCCCTGAACCCAGCGGGCCAGCCTGCTCACGTTTATTCATCCGTTGACAGCTATATGCATGGGCCGCTGTTCGACGTGACGCCCGGTGAAACCTATACACCGTCCGCCGATCTGTACTTCATTGCCGATACCGGTATTTACTACGTAGGTTTGACTTGGCGAGACGCGAGCGGCGCCATTCTGCCGAGCGTCGGATATAGCGCAACGGCGCAAGCAATTCGCGGGACCAGCTTCCCGACTACGTTGGATCAACGGTCGCGCGTCACTGTCATTGCACCGCCTGGGGCCGTGAAGGCGGCGATTTATGTGGCCGATACGGGCGTGACTGGGCTGGCCTATAAGGCGGTGCGCCGGATCAAGGTAGAGCTGGGTAGCACCATGTCGGCCTATTCCGGTGAGGCCAGCATTACGCAGAGCTTTGAGACGCTGACCACGCTGACGATGAACTACGCCAGCCTGTCGTCGACCGTCTCGGTGCAGGGCGTCACCGTATCCAGCCATTCGACCGCGATCAGCACGCTCAACGGCGACGTGAACACGCTGTTCGGCCGCTACGGTGTGGAGATTGGCGTTGGCGGCTACTGGACCGGATTCGTCCTCAACAACAACGGCTCGCGCGGCGACGCCATCTTCAACGTCGACTATTTCGGGATCGGCAAGTCGGGCGTGTTCACCGAACTGCCGTTCCAGGTCGTCGGTTCGAACGTCCGGATCAAGAATGTTCAGATCCAGAACGCGGCGATCGACACGCTGAAACTTGCCGGCAACGCCGTGACGGTCCCGCTCGTCATCTCAAGCGGCGGGTCTCACGTTGGCGACGGCACCTATCAGGAAATCGTCAGCGGCGGCATCACGCTTGATCAGGCGGGCGTGGTGTTCATCAGCACGGTCGTCACGCAGGTTTATGTGGCAACCGGCGTGGCCTTCGAACTGCGCATTCGCGTCAATGGGAGCGTCGTGGGTTCCGTCGGCGGCGGCGCGGTGCAGGTGGCAGTGCCATGTGTTGCCGCGCTGTCTCTTGGCGCAGGCACGCACTCTATCAGCCTCGAATGGTTCGCGCCGCCGTCGATAACGATGGCCAGCGACATCACCTATGTCCAAGGAGCCAAGCGTTGACCTATTTCGTCAAATATCGGCGCTCAGATGGTGTTTTTGCGGGCTGCGGGAGTTGCGATCACGCAAACCTGAACGCCCAGCTTATCAACCGCCCCGACCTCGCGCTGATCGAATGCCTCGAAGACCCCCAGAAATGGGTTGCCGCGCCGGGGGGCGGGATGGTGAGTGTCCTCACCCTCGATCCCGTTCGTGCATTCCTATCCGCTCGCGTCGATGAAGAAGCCGAGGCTGAGCGCATGCGCTTCATCACCCCCGGCGCAGGGATGGCGATGACCTATCTGCGCAAGGAGCAGGAGGCGCGCGCCTATCTAGCGGACGGCGAACTCGGCCCGATGCTTGAGGCCGAGGCGGCAGCTACCGGGCAGAGCGTAGCGGACCTCGCTGCGGCTGTCGTGGCGGCGGCGGACCTATGGGCGGTAGTCGGCGCGGCGATCGAGGGCGCTCGAATGGCCGCCAAGCGCACGATCGCGAACACCGACAATCTCAAGATCATGGATGAGGCGGCCGCGATCGACTGGTCGGCCGTGACCAACGTGGAGGCATGACATGACGGACCGCCTGCCAGCTGACGGCGGTAACTGACGCGGCATCAAGGACATAGCCTCGGCGAAACCTAGAGGGATCGCCGATGCTCTACTTTCAGCCCCAGCGGACCCGAAGCGCGGCGTGCTGCTGACGTGTCTGAGCAGGTCTCATCTTTCCCCGGCAATATAGAGGCGGGGTTCGTGCGTCTTGAAGGCAAGATCGACCGCCTCGTCGACAAGATGGACCATGCTGCCGAGGAGACGATCCGACTTAGGGACCGTGTTCATGCGATTGCGAACGAGGTCACACCGCTGGTGATGGCTGGCATCCCTGAAAAGCTCGTAGCGCACGAGGCCCGATTGAACGCGCTGGAAAGCGATCGCGAGCAGCGCAAGGGCGCAATGGGCGTGATGAAAGCGCTGTGGGCGCTGATCGGCTTTATCGGCGCTGGCGGCGTGGTCGCAGTCGCCAAGCTCGCAGGTGGCTTCTGATGATAGACTGGCGGCCTATCCAGAAGCGCCTTGGCCTTACCCCTGACGGGATCGACGGGCGCAACACCTACACTGCCCTATTTGCCTTCATGGCAGGCCGCGCGCCGGATGACGTCCTGCGCTCTATCGGCAACTCCGCAGCCGTCCATCTGCCCACCTACGGCATGGACAAGCCCCAGCGGCTCGCCTGGTTGCTGGCTGAGACGGCGAACGAAACCGGCAGTTTCACCCGTTTTGACGAGAACCTGAACTATTCGGCGGAGGCTCTGGTCCGCACCTGGCCCTCGCGCTTCACCCCTGCCAGCGCTCCACTCTATGCCCGAAAGCCCGAGCAGATCGCAGAGAAAGCCTATGGCGGGCGGATGGGCAATGACGCCCCCGGCGACGGTTGGAAGTATCGTGGCCGTGGCATGCTGCAGCTTACCGGCAAGGACAACTATGTCCGCTACGACCGGCGCCTTGGGCTTGGCCTCGACACGAACCCGGAAGCGGCCGCCATCCCCGCCCTGTCGCTCCTGATCGCCTTGGAGTTCTATCAACTCGGCAAGGTCATGGATCGCGTTGATGTCGGGGATTTGGCTGGCGCGCGCAAGATTACGAACGGCGGATCTATCGGCCTCGATCATGTGAAGTCGCTCTATGCGAAAGCGATGGGGGTCCTGTCGTGACCCTGCCCCGCCCTGACGCCCGAGGATGGATCGGTATCGGCGTCTATGCGCTGGTCGTCATGGTGTTGGTCATGCTCGCCGCGCTCCCCGAACTGCGTCAGGACGAATATTTCAAGACCGTCGCCACCCTGATCGTCGGCGCTTTCATCAAGGACGTGGTGGCGTGGGCGTATGCCGCAACCAAGGGCGGCGGCGAATTGGCCGAGCGGAATGCGTCCCTTGTCGAGCAGCAGGCGAAGGCGTCCCCACCTATTTCTGACCCGGAGGCCAAATGAACATCGGCAAGCTTCTTGGCAAGATCGCCAAGGCCGCGGCTCCTGTCGTGATCGACGCGCTTGCCGAACGTCGCGAGCGCAAGCGCCGGGAGCGCGAAGATCGCGAGCGGGACGGGGGCTAAGCCGTCTGCGCTACGTCCCGCGCTTCGAAGCGGGACAGCCCGCCCAGCATAGCTTGAGCGTATGCGCGAGCCCCTTCAACGGTGGGGCAGTGATGGACGGGTACAAACTGCCCCTGATGCGTCCCTAACTTACCTCGATAGATATAGCCGGCCGCCCACCACCCGCGCTTGTGCGATGCCAGTTCGACCGTCCATTCCTTGTCGGCCTCGGTCGTGATGATCATGATCGCTCCACCGGCAAGCCTTTGCGCACGCGCTCGATACGCCTCATCGCCGCGGACATATTCTGGGATCGGCCAATCTCATGCTCCGTCGTGCACGCATCCCAGAAGTAGCGAAGGTCGCTCTGGGGAATGCCGAACAGTCGCAGGACGCGCAGCGCCAGGCGAACGTCGGCGCCATCCTGTTGCCCAGCTTTCGCGCGATCGACGGCCGCCTGGAGCACCGCAATCGCTTCATCCATTGCCGGCCCTAGCAATGTCGACAAACGCTCGGGCATACTGACGAAAGATGTGATTCCAGTGGGCGCCAGCGTCGGCGAATGGCGCATCGTCCATCGTGCCCCGCCGAGCATAGTCCCACATCTTCGTGGCCAGCTGATCGACGAGGGCTTCGCGGTCGTTCGTGGTGCAGAGAAGGCAGCGCCCGCTCATAGCCCGAAAAGGAACGCGCCCACGTCCTCATCTGCGATTGGGGCAAACATCACCGGCTCCCAATCAAGCGGGATCCGATCCGTGTCCGTGATTTCGTAGAACACGCCATCGATCCGGCGGCCGAACGCCGCATGACCGCGACCGCGAAACAGCGCATGTCCGTCGCCGCTATAGTTCTCGATCACCTGATAGTCATAGACCGGGCGCAGGTCGTCACTGATCGGCTCGACGCCGGGGATAAGTCCGTTGCTGCTCATGGGAGCCTCCTTGGCTACATGGGAACAAATGTGGAACATTTCATTGGAGTCGGTCAAGCACGATTTCTGGGCAGAGATCATACCAGTGCTCCCCCGTTCACTCCGAACAGATGAACCGGACATTTCAGGAACATGGCGAGACAAGGCGGGAACGGACGAAAAGCATATGCCACTAAAACTGGCATGTTTGGCACAGGCTCACCGGTTTGTGGTACCGGAGGTTGCGGGTTCAATCCCCGTCGGTCGCCCCATTCTCTACCGTCTGGCTTGCAATCGGGGCGCCTTGGCGCCTAAAGCGACGCGTGCTGTCTCAACGTACCCGATATGCGATCCGCGCGTTGCTCCATCTGGGCGACCGCTTTGGCGAAGGCCCGGTCCAATTGACCGAGATCGCCGAAACCCAGAATATTCCGTCCAAGTTCCTGACGGTGATCCTGTCGGAGATGAAGCGCGCGGGTTTCGTCGAAACGATGCGCGGCAAGGAAGGCGGCTACTGGCTCGCCCGATCGCCCGATCAGATCACCTATGGCGATATCGTGCGCGCCACACGCGGCTCGCTCGCGCTCGTCCCGTGCGCCGCGCGGCTGGCTTATACGCCGTGCGACAATTGCATCAGCGAGGCGGAATGCCGCCTGCGCGCCGCGATGCTGGCCGTGCGTGACGAAACCGCCAATATCCTCGATCGCATGTCGCTGGCCGAAAAGCTGCCGGTCGACGAAATCGCCGCGCAATAGTTGCAGCGCACAAAATTCTTCGGAACCTTGGCGGAAAACGGGCGTTTGCGGTGAGTCCGCGTGAGTGCCAAGGGGTCGTTACATTCTAGGATCATTCACTTTTCGCATTGACGCGGATTTGGGGCACGGTATGTCACCCGCTGGGTCGGCATTCGAGCCGAACCTTATAAGAATGCTATGGGAGCTGCTCGAATGAAGAAGCTGAGCTTTGTCGTCGCCGCTGCTGGCCTGATCGCGCTCGCCGCCTGCAGCAAGCAGACGCCTGCCGAGAACGCCATCGACAACAACGTCGCCGCGCTGGAAAACACCGCCGACGCGCTTGAGAACGCCGCTGACGCCACCTCGAACGAGGCGGTCGAGAGCAGCCTCGAGAACGCGGCTGACGCGGTCGAGAACGCTGCGGACGCCGAAGCGGCGAAGAAGTAATCGTTCGGCCCCGCACGGGGTCGTTCTGAAGAACTTCAGCGGGCGCTCCTTCTCCGGAAGGGGCGCCCGTTTTCTATTTAAATCCTCCCCGGCACGGGGAGGTGGCGCCGAAGGCGACGGAGGGGGCTGGCCCCAGGCGCCGCGCCTAGCCTCCCGCCCCCTCCACCGCTTCGCGGTCCCCCTCCCCGTTCCGGGGAGGATATTTGGCCTCGACAAAATACAGCCCGTCCGGCGGCGCGTTGAGGCCCAATTCCGCACGATCGGCGGCCTCCAGGGCGTCGGACACATCGTCCGCACTCCAGCGCCCTTGCCCGACCAGCATCAGGCACCCCACCATCGATCGCACCTGATGGTGCAGAAACGATCGCGCCGCCGCCTCGATCTCGATCACGTCACCGATGCGCCGCACGTCGAGCCGGTCGAGCGTCTTCACCGGGCTTTCGGACTGGCAGTGCGCCGATCGGAAGGTGGTGAAATCGTGCAGGCCCACGAGCCGCTGTGCGGCCTCATGCATCGCGCCCGCATCGAGTTCGTTCGCCACCCGCCACGCCAGCCCATGCTCGAACGTCAGCGGCGCGCGACGATTGACGATCCGATAAATGTAGCGCCGCCCAAGGCAGGAGAAGCGGGCATGCCAGTCGTCGGGCACGACCGCACATTCCAGAATCGCGACCGGCGCGGGGCGGATGCGCGCGTTGATCGCCTCCATCAGCCGGAACGGCGTGATATCCTTCGCGACATCGACATGCGCCGTCATCGCGCGGGCATGGACGCCCGCATCGGTGCGCCCGGCGGCGTGCAGGACGACATCCTCCCCCGTCACGCTCGCCACCGCATCCTCGATCGCCTGCTGGACGCTGGGGCCGTGCGCCTGCCGCTGCCAACCCATGAACGGCCGCCCGTCGAATTCGACCGTCAGGCGGAAGCGCGTCATGCGATCGATGTGCCGACGGGAATCGAAAAGCCGCGCAGCAATTCGTCGGTGCCCATCGCCGCCTTGCCCGCGCGCTGGACGCGGCTCGGCCGAATCGCGCCCTCACCGCAGGCGATCAGCAATGCGTCGTCGATGACCGTGCCGGGCGCACCCTCCCCGGCTTCGATCGTCGCGGCATGGATGCGGATGCGTTCACCGTTCAGTTCGAAGAATGCGCCGGGCGCCGGGTTGAACGCGCGAATCTGCCGCTCGACCTGCGCGGCAGGCTGGGTGAAATCGATCCGGCTCTCGGCCTTGTCGATCTTCGCAGCATAGGTGACGCCCTCCTCGGGCTGCACGACCGGCGGAAAAGCCGCGATGTCGGCCAGCACTTCGACCATCAGCTTTGCCCCGCCCTCGGCCAGTTCGGTGGTGAGGTCGCCCGCCGTCTTCCCGTCGATCGGCGTTTCGAAGGTCGCGAGCATCGGGCCGGTATCGAGCCCTTTCTCCATCTGCATGATGATGACGCCCGTCGTCTTATCCCCCGCCAGGATCGCACGCTGCACCGGCGCCGCCCCGCGCCAGCGCGGCAGCAGCGATCCGTGGACGTTCAGGCAGCCCAGGCGCGGCGCCTCCAGGATCGGCATCGGCAGGATCAGGCCGTAGGCCGCCACCACCGCGACATCAAGATCGAGCGCCGCAAACGCCGCCTGCTCGTCCGCATCGCGCAACGTCACCGGATAGCGGACCGGCAGCCCCAGCGCCTCGGCCCGCGCCTGCACCGGCGAAGCGCGCAACCCCTTGCCCCGCCCCGCGGGCCGCGGCGGCTGGCAATAGACGGCGACGATGTCGTGCCCGGCGGCGACCAGCGCGTCGAGCGTCGGCACGGCGAAATCGGGGGTTCCCATGAAGGCGATACGCATCGCGCTTCTGAAACGCTTGCACGCCCCATATGCAAGCCCATATCGCTATCCGCATGGCATCTCCCGAGATCGAAGCCCTGACGCAGGCGCTGGCGCGGCTCCCCGGCCTTGGGCCGCGTTCGGCCCGCCGCGCGGTGCTCCACCTGCTCAAGAAGCGCGAAGCGGCGCTCACCCCGTTGCTCCATGCGCTCGAACGCGTGAACGAACGGCTGACGAGCTGCTCGACCTGCGGCAATGTCGACACCAGCGACCCTTGCGCGATCTGCGCCGATCCGCGCCGCGACACCCGGATGCTGTGCGTGGTCGAGGAGGTGGCCGATCTGTGGGCGCTCGATCGATCGCGCCTGTTCCCCGGCCGCTATCATGTGCTGGGCGGGCGACTTTCCGCGCTCGAAGGCGTGCGGCCCGAGGATCTGTCGATCGACGCGCTCGTGTCTCGCGTCGCGGCGGGCGGCATCGACGAGGTCGTCCTCGCCACCAACGCGACCCTCGAAGGGCAGACAACCGCGCATTATGTCGCCGATCGGCTTGAAGCCTTGCCGGTGCGCCTGACGCAGCTTGCGCATGGCGTGCCCGTGGGTGGCGAACTCGACTATCTCGATGAAGGCACGCTCGCGCAGGCGCTCAGGGCGCGGCGCCCGGTCACATAAAATCCTCCCCGGTACGGGGAGGTGGCGCCGAAGGCGACGGAGGGGGCTGGCCACAAGCGCAACGCGTGCCTCCCGCCCCCTCCACCGGCTGCGCCGGTCCCCCTCCCCGCACCGGGGAGGATAACTTGACGATTCGCCCCGCAATACCTAGCTGAGCGGCATGGCTATCCGTCCGATCCTTGAAGCGCCCGACGCGCGTCTGCGCACCATTTCGACCCCGGTCGAGACGGTCGACGACGATCTGCGCGTGCTGATCGGCGATATGTTCGAAACGATGTACGATGCGCCGGGCATCGGCCTGGCCGCGATCCAGATCGGCGAGCCCAAGCGCGTGCTGGTGATCGACCTGCAGGAAGAGGAAGATGCGGAGGGCAAGCCGATCCGCAAGCCTCTGGTCTTCATCAACCCCGAACTGTTCGATCCGTCGGACGATTTCTCGGTCTATAATGAGGGCTGCCTGTCGGTTCCCGATCAATATGCCGAGGTCGAGCGCCCCGCGATCGTCCACGCCCGCTGGCTCGATGAGAATGGCGCGAAGCACGAAGAGAAGATCGAAGGCATGCTCGCGACCTGCCTGCAGCACGAGATGGATCATCTCGAAGGCATTCTCTTCATCGACCACCTCTCGCGCCTGAAGCGCGACATGGTCCTCAAGAAGCTCGACAAGGCCCGCAAACACCGCCGCGCGGCCTGAGCCTTCCTCTAATTCGTCATTGCGAGCGTAGCGAAGCAATCCAGGCCCGCACTGGAGCAGGTCGCGCGCCTTCTCGCGTGCGGGCCTGGATTGCTTCGTCGCCTGCGGCTCCTCGCAATGACGAGGCGTAGGGCGCCTACCCCCGCTCCTTCACCCAATAGACATCGTAATATTCATCGCCCTTCGCCTGTGGGAAGCTGGCGATGCGCCGCGTTGCGGACAGGAAGCGGCGGACCTGATCGCGGCGCAGATCGATCGTCCAGCCATAGCCTTCTTCGATCACCTCGCCCGCCGCATCCGGGTCCAGCTTGTGACGCATCAGGATCAGCACGGGCCGCCCCTGTGACTTCTGCAGCGCCCGCGCCTCGGCCACGAAATCGTCGAGGGCGAGATCGCCGCGCGCCTTGCGGGTGAAGGGCACGATCTTGCCGAACCGCCCCTGCCGCATCTGATAGATCGGATTGTCGAGATAATAAGGCAGCGGCTCCATCAGGTGATCGGGATCGCCCATGATGATTGCATCGTGCAGCACCGGCCGCGTCTTGATGAAGCGCGCGACCTCCCGGCTGCGGCTGAAGGGCGGCGCGCCGGTGACGGCTTCGACCACGCCCTTGATCCCGCTCGGCACCTGCAGCGCGAGGATGATCGCGAATGCGCCCCAGCCGACCTTTTCGACCACGCCCCGCCGCACGCGCGCATCCCAGCCGATCCACGCGAGCGTGAGCATGAACAGCATCCACAGCGCCTCATGCCGATAAAAACCGATATAGACCCCGCAGAACAGCAGGGTCAGCCCGATCAGCGAAAGCGCCCCCGCGAGTAGCAGCATCGGCCGCCGCACGAAGCTCAACAGGCTGACAAACATCAGCGCCGACATCGCCCAGCCGAGCCACGCGCCCGGCACGATCCCCAGTGGGGCGAGCAGCTTGGTCGGCGGGCGCAGCATCATCTCCGCAAACCACGGCGCCGGATTCGCCACGGCCCATGCGAGGTCGATCAAAGTGCGCGGCGGCTGCGCATCGGTCACCGCATCGTTGAAGGTCGGATAGACGGTCAGGAACGCCGCGATCACGCCCAGCGCGACCAGCACCGCATTGATCGCCTTCACCCGCCCGCTGCCCGCCTCGCGCCCGCGATCGAACAGCCATACGCCCATGATCAGGCAGGCGAGGAAGGCCGAATGGACGTTGGTATTGGCGAGCAGCGCCAGCGGCAGCCCGATCGTGATGCCCCGCCCCCGCCATCGCCACAGCGCCGCGACCACGAACAGCAGCAGCATCGAGATACCGTAATTCCGCGCGATCACCGCATATTCGAAGAAGGCCGCATGCCCGAAGGCGAACAGCGCGATGATCGCCCAATGGAAGGGCGCGCGCCACAACAGCAGCGCCATCGCCCCGCTCGCGACCAACAGCGCCAGCCCCTGCAGCACCTCCATCCGCCCGGTCAGCGCATAGGCCCCGCGCAGCATCAGATGCCACAAAACCGGATGCGCATCGCCTCGTAAGCCCCGCCACATCGCGATCACATCGTCGCCCTGCAACGCGAAGGACAGCGCGCGCACCTCGTCCCGCCACACCGCATGATGCGCGATCTGCACCGCGACCAATGCGAGCCACAGGATGAAGATTCCCAGCCGGATCAGGCGATCATTCTGTCCCGTTGCGCGGCGTGAACCTTTGCGATTTGCAGATCGAACCAAGCCAGCCCCACTCCGTCACCCCGGCCTTGTGCCGGGGTCCACCGGGCGGCAGGCGTAGGGCATGAGAAATATGCGCAGGGCATGCGGCATGGTGGACCCCGGCACAAGGCCGGGGTGACGCACGATATCTTAATTCCACACTGGCAATCGGCCCGAGCTTTGCCTAGAGGATCGATCCTTCCAGCTGCGGGCGTGGCGGAATGGTAGACGCAGCGGATTCAAAATCCGCCGTTGGCAACAACATGTCGGTTCGAGTCCGACCGCCCGTACCAGCTTTCCCCAGCACGAAAGGATCGGCCAATGGACGCGATCTCCCCCGGCAATGTCGCGGTCGTCACCGGCGCGGCAGGCGGCATCGGGCTTGCCGTCGCGAAACGGCTTGCGGCGAAGGGCATGACAATCTGTCTGGTCGACAGCGCCCCCGGCGTGATCGAGGCGGCCAAGGGCATCGGCACCGGCTTCGTCGTCGATGTGAGCGATCGTGCTGCGGTCGAAAAGCTGGCGACGGACGTGCGCGACCGCTTCGGCCCCGTCGCGCTGCTGATGAACAATGCCGCGATCCACGGCGGGGCGGACAGCCTTTCGGCCGCCGACATCTGGGATCGCACGATCGCGATCAACCTGATGGGCGTGCTCAACGGCGTGCAGGCGTTCGTCCCTGCGATGATCGCCGGCGACAAGCCGGGCATCGTCATCAACACCGGCTCGAAACAAGGCATCACCCAGCCGCCCGGCAACACCGCCTACAATGTCGCCAAGTCCGGCGTGAAGGCGCTGACCGAGGGGCTGGCGCACTCGCTGCGCGAACAAACGGGCGACCGGATCAGCGCCCACCTGCTCATCCCCGGCTACACCTTCACCGGCATGACCCAGCGCGGCGGCGCGACCGTGAAGCCGGCGGGAGCGTGGAGCGCCGAGCAGGTCGCCGACTTCATGATCGATCGCATCGCGGCGGGCGATTTCTACATCCTCTGCCCCGACAATGACGTCACCCGCGAGATGAATCAGAAGCGCATGGCCTGGGCGATGGGCGACATCATCGAGAACCGTCCTGCATTATCGCGCTGGCACCCCGACTGGCAGCAGGCCTTCGCCGATTATATGGCTGGAGAATAACAGCCACGGAGGGGACTATGGGCGTCGCGGAGAACAAAGACCTCGCGATCCGCTTCATCAATTCGATTTCGTCGGGGGAGCGCGACATGAGCCTGCTCGCCGACGATATCACCTGGTGGGTGCCGGGACGCGGCGTGCTCGATCGCGAGACCTTCCTTCAGGTCGCCAACGCCTTCCGCGCGGTGCGCGCGGGTCCGTTCAGGATGGTGATCCGCAACGTCACTGCGGACGAGGATCGCGTCGCGGTGGAAACCAGCGGCGAAGGCCCGCTGATCGATGGCAGCATCTATGCCAACGACTATCATTTCCTGATCCGCATCGAAGGCGGCAAGATCAAGGAAATCCGCGAGCATAACAATTCGCTGATCCCCTACCTCCAGTTCGGCCACAAACTCCCGCCGATGCCGAAACTGCCCGATCCGATTCCGTAACCGTCATCCCGGCGGAGGCCGGGATCTCAGGCGTCTCTAGCCCAGCGCATCTCTCCTGAGATCCCGGCCTCCGCCGGGATGACGCTATTTGAGCGCCGCCCGGATGATATCCGCGTAGATATCCGCGAGCGCCTCGATATCCGCCACCGCCGCGGCCTCATCGAGCTTGTGCATCGTCGCATTGGGCAGGCCGAACTCGACAACCGGGCACAGCCGCGAGAGGAAGCGAGCGTCGCTCGTCCCGCCCGTCGTCGACAGTTCGGGATCGATGCCTGTGCGCTCGCGGATCGCGTCTGCGACCAACGTCGACAGCGCGCCCGGCTTCGTGACGAAACTTTCGCCCGAAACGATCCCGCGCACATTCGCGGTCGGCGCATGGTCCTTCACGATCGCCTCGACCCGGGCGATCAGCTCCGCACCGCGATGTTCGTCGTTGAAACGAATGTTGATCCGCGCGCGCGCCGCGCCGGGGATCAGGTTGGTCGCGCCATTGCCGACATCGACGGTGGTGATCTCGAGGTTCGACGGCTGGAACCAGTCATTGCCGTCGTCGAGGTGCAGCTTCGCCAGCGCATCGAGCGCGGCGATCAGACGCGGCACCGGATTGTCGGCGAGATGCGGATAGGCGACATGCCCCTGCGTCCCCGGCACTTCGATCCAGATATTGACCGAACCGCGCCGCCCGATCTTGACCATATCGCCCAGCCGATGGGTCGATGTCGGTTCGCCGACAAGGCACAGATCGGGCCGGATGCCGCGCGCATTCATCCAGTCGATCAGGGCGACGGTGCCGTAGGTCGCCGGCCCTTCCTCATCGCCCGTGATGATCAGGCTGAGCGTACCCTGATGCTGCGACACGCGATCGGCCGCGGCGACGAAGGCGGCGATCGCCCCTTTCATGTCCACCGCGCCGCGCCCATAGAGCAGGTCGCCCCGGATCGCGGGCACGAACGGATCGGCCGACCATCCATCCCCCGCGGGCACCACATCGGTATGCCCCGCAAAGGCGAAGTGCGGCGCGCCGTGGCCCCGCATTGCGAACAGATTCTCGATCGGCCCGTCGGGCGCCTCGCCAGCCGCGAAGCGGTGGACGGTGAAACCGATCCCCTCCAGCGCACTCCCCAGCACGCCCATCGCACCCGCATCGGCGGGGGTGACGCTGGGGCAGGCGATCAGGCGTTCGGCAAGGGCGAGCGGGTCGAGCGACATGGAACCTCTATGGTGCGGGCGCGGGCGTATTAGCCGAAAAGCCTGCGCTGTCGAACCAGATGTCGGACTTTGCGCCCGTCTTGGGATCGACGACGCGCAGCACGTCATGCCCGCGCAGTTCCTCGCGCCCCGCGACGCGCAGGCCGGATGCGTTGGCCAGCAGATATTCCTCGCCCAGCAGGATCGGCCTGTAGGCGGTCTGCGGCCCCTTCCCGTCGCCGGTCGCGCGCAGCGCCGTCATCAGGCCACGCGCGATCGCGGTCGCCTCCTCGGCTTTGTCGGGCAGGCCCATCATCCGATAGACCGCAACCGCGATCAGATGCGCGTCGATATCGACATAAGCGACATCGAGCCGCTTCACCGCGATATCGAGCGCGAGGCCGACCTTCCTCTCGCGCAGCGCGGCATAAGCGGGCGCAGTATCGAGCCGGTCGAGCCCGTCATAGTCCGGCAGCTTCGTAAAGCTCAGCCGGAAGGCCGCATAATCGATCGCCGTATCGCCATCGCGCAGACGGCGAACGAACTTCGCATAATCGCTGTTCGGATCGATCTTGCCGGACAGCGTCGCCCGCCGCCCCGTCTCGCGCGCTGCAGCGGGCACGGCCAGCGCGACCGCGATCAGACACAGCATCCCCCGAAGCAGCATCGCCCTTCCCTTCCTGCCCCGCTGTGCCACCATATGCGCGGGAGAACCATATGCCGCGCATCGATCTTGACGCCGTTCCACAGACGAACGCCACCGGCTATCCGCCGCCTTATTCGAACGACGTGCAGGGCCGCTTCTACCGCCGCCTCGCCCCCGCCGGCGGGATCACCGATTTCGGCGCGAGCCATGTCGTGCTGAAGCCCGGCGGCTGGTCCAGCCAGCGCCACTGGCATGAGGGCGAGGACGAAATCGTCGTGATGATCGCGGGCGAAGCGGTGCTGATCGACGACAATGGCCGCACGCCTGTCCGCCCCGGCGACATCCTCGCCTTCCCCAAGGGCGACGGCAACGGCCACCACCTGATCAACGAAAGCGACGCCGACTGCGTGTTCGTCGCGGTCGGGCGGCCCAGCGCGACCGACTGCCACTATCCCGACATCGACATGCACCTGAGCGATGGCGCGTATCAGCGCAGGGACGGGACGACGTACTAATTGATCCTCCCCCCGCCAGGGGGAGGTGGCGCCGAAGGCGACGGAGGGGGAGGATACGAGACGCCAGTTAGCCGCCACCCTCCCCCTCCGTCAGCTACGCTGACACCTCCCCCTGGCGGGGGAGGATTGGGTTCAGGCCCGCTCGAACTTCTCGATCACCCACGTCTCCCGCGCCGCGCCCTCGGCCCACTCCACCATGAACGGATGCGCGCGCACCGCCTCGCAATAATCCGCCGCCAGCGCGGGGATCGGGATCGAATAGGTGCGGAAGCGCGTCACCACCGCCGAAAACATGATATCCGCCGCGCCGAACGCCCCGAACAGGAAATCGCCGCCGCCCCCGAAGCGCGTCCGCGCCTGATCCCACAGCGAGGTGATCCGCTGCACATCGGCCTCGACCTCAGGCGGCAGCGGTTCGGACGGATAGACGTGGCGCAGGTTCATCGTGCAGTGACTGCGCAGCGCCGAATAGCCCGCATGCATCTCCGCCGCGATCGAACGCGCAAAGGCGCGCGCGGCGGGATCGGCTGGCCAGTAGCGGTCGACGCCCACCTTGTCCGCCAGATGATCGATGATCGCGGTCGATTCCCAGATCGCGATGTCGCCGTCCCACAGGATCGGCACCTTGCCGTTCGACGGCGCGAAATCGGCTTCGAGCCGGCGGCTTTCCCAGCTCTCGCCATAAAGCGAGACGACCTCTTCCTCAAACGGCAGCCCCGATTGCTTGAGTGCCAGCCACCCGCGCAGCGACCAGCTGCTATAGGCCTTGTTCCCGATAAGCAGCTTCAGCATCGATCGTCCCCCTTCGCGTGCGAGAATCCTTACCCCTCACGCACCCATGTCGCCACCAGGAAGGCGGTGACGATCAGCAGCAGGATCGTCAGCAACGACCAGGGGATCAGGCCGGGTCGCCCGCCCGGCACGCGCCGGCGCATCGCCACGCGCTCCCCGATCATCGTAAAGATGGTCAGCGCGGCTAAAATCAGCGTAGGGATCGCATAGTCGGATTGCACGTTCGGCCCCATGCGCCATGATGGCGCGTCGCTTCAATGGGGAGATACAGTTTGCGCCATCTTCTTCTCGCCGCCGCCGCTCTGGTCGCGGTGCCCGCCATTACGATCGCAGCCAAGCCGCTGCCCAATCCGGGCCTGCTGACGGCGGTGGCCGATCCGCAGCGCAGCGAGGCCGATCGCGCGCGTGACAAATATCGCCACCCGGTCGAAACGCTGGAGTTCTTCGAGGTGCAGCCGACCCAGACCGTGGTCGAATATCAGCCGGGCGGCGGCTGGTTCACCGCGATCCTCGCCCCGATGCTGCGCGAAAAGGGCAGCTATATCGCGATGCCGGGTGAAAAGGGCGCCGCGAACTTCAAGGCGCTGGCCGAAAAGAATGTCGGCTTCTGGGGCCCCGTCACCGTCCACGCGTTCAGCGCCACCGCGCCCAGCACGATCCCGGCGGGCACTGCGGATCGCGTGCTCACCTTCCGCAACGTCCACAACATGATCATGGCGGGCGAGCCGGTCGCGGCGAAGGCGTTCGGCGATTTCTTCGCCGCGCTCAAGCCCGGCGGCATCCTGGGCGTCGAGGATCATCGCCTGCCTGAAGACAAGGACAGCGCGCTGGAAAAATCGAGCGGCTATATCAAGAAATCGACCGTGATCCGCCTCGCAACCGCCGCAGGCTTCAAGCTGGTCGGCGAATCGAAGGTCAACGCGAACCCCAAGGACACGCACGACTGGCCCGACGGCGTCTGGACCCTGCCCCCCACCTACAAGCTGGGCGACAAGGACCGCGCCAAATATCAGGCGATCGGCGAAAGCGACCGCTTCCTGCTCAAGTTCGTGAAGCCCTGATCTGATCCTCCCCCGCCAGGGGGAGGTGGCGCTGAAAGCGACGGAGGGGGAGGATACGGCCAACCAGCGGCTCGCGTCCTCCCCCTCCGTCAGCTTGCGCTGACACCTCCCCCTGGCGGGGGAGGATGAAAGGTAATCTTACTTCAGCTTGTCGATCTGCGCCTGCATGGCGGCAAGCTGCGCCTTGAGGATGTCGACCTCGCTCGCCTTGTCCTCAGTCGCAGCACCCGGCTTGGGCGCTTCGGGGGCCTTGCCGCCCTTGGGCTGGAAGGCCGAGGCGGCGGCTTCGAACATCGCCATGTTGCGCTTGGCGATCTCGGCGAAGGGGCCGCCCGAAAAGGCGCCTTCCATCGCGCTGCGGAACTGCTGCTGGTTGCGGCGGAACGCATCCATCGACGCTTCGAGATATTGCGGCACCATCGACTGCATCGAATCGCCATAAAGCGCGATCAGCTGGCGCAGGAAGCTGACCGGCAGCATCGTCTGGCCGCGCGTCTCTTCTTCCATGATGATCTGGGTCAGGACGTTGTGGGTGATGTCCTCTTCGGTCTTCGCGTCGATGACCTTGAAGTCGCGGCCTTCGCGCGTCATCGTCGCCAGATGATCGAGCGTGATGTAGCTGGAAGTCTCGGTATTATAGAGCCGGCGATTGGCGTATTTTTTGATGATGACCGTGCCCGTGCCGTCCGTCGCTTTCGCCATGCTCCCCCACCTTTCGAAATGCGCGTCTGACTGATGATAGAAGCCATAGCACCGAATCTTGCCGCGCCGCAACACAGGCCGCGCCCCCTGCCCCTGTTCCTGCACATGCTGCGCAGCGAAACCGAAGGACAGCCCGAACGGCTGCGCCACGCGCTGGAGGGATTGAAGACCTATCAGCAGGCGGAACGCCCGGAACGCGGGCAAAGCGGCGCGATCGTCGCCAGCGCCGGCCGTGCCACGCTGCGCGACTTTGGCGGCGCCGGGCGTCCGGTGATCTTCGTGCCGTCGCTGATCAACGGTTCCGAAATCCTCGATCTCGCTCCGCACAATTCGCTGATGCAATGGCTGGCGCGCGAAGGATTGCGCCCGCTGCTGCTCGATTGGGGCACGCCCGAACCCGATGAGCGCGATCTGACGATCGGCGGGCATGTCGAAACCCTGCTCCTCCCCCTGATCGACGCGATCGGCACGGACGCCGCGATCGCGGGCTATTGCCTGGGCGGCACGATGGCGCTGGCGGCCGCCGCGCTGCGCCCGGTGGCGGGCGTGGCGCTGATCGCCGCCCCCTGGGATTTTGCCGGTTTCCCGACGGAATCGCGCGCCAGCCTGGGCGAGCTGTGGGAGAAGGCGAAGCCCACGGCCGAGGCGATGGGCCTGATGCCGCTGGAGGTGCTGCAGCAGGCGTTCTGGAGCCTCGATCCCGCGCGCACGGTGGAAAAATTCGTCCGCTTCGGCCGGCTCGATCCGGACAAGGCGCTGGAGGGGGATTTCATCGCAGTCGAGGATTGGGCCAATGCCGGCGCGCCGCTGACGGCTGCCGCCGCACGCGAATTGATGGAAGGGCTGATGGCCGCCAATGCCAGCGGCGAAGGGCGATGGGAGGTCGGCGGCCGCATCATCCGCCCCGAAACGCTCGATATGCCCATCCTCAACATCGCCTCCACCACCGATCGCATCACCCCGGCCGCGACCGCATGGCGCGGGGGCCAGCGGGTCGAACTGTCCGACGGCCATGTCGGCATGATCGTCGGCCGGCGTGGCAAAACCTCCTTATGGCCCCTAATTGGTGATTGGCTTTCGCAGGTGCGGAAGAACTGATAGGCCCGCCCGTCGCAGGGCAATGCACCGCGATTCGAGACGAAGGCACAGAATCTTCGCTCATGCGGCAAGAAGGAGCGACTTTCAGGATGGACATCGTCATCACCGGGGCAAAGCGCACCCCCGTCGGCAGTTTCATGGGCGCTTTCGGCACCACCCCGGCGCATCTGCTGGGCAAGACCGCGATCGAAGCGGCGCTGATCCAGGCGGGCGTCGCCCCGGCCGAAGTGCAGGAAGTCCTGCTCGGCCAGATCCTCACCGCGGCGCAGGGGCAGAACCCGGCGCGTCAGGCGGCGATGGCGGCGGGCATTCCGCAGGAAGCGACCGCAGTCGGCATCAACCAGCTGTGCGGCTCCGGCCTGCGCGCGGTGGCGCTGGCGGCACAGTCGATCCGTTGCGGCGACGCGCGCATCGTGGTCGCGGGCGGGCAGGAAAGCATGTCGATGGCCCCGCATGCGCAATATCTGCGCGGCGGCGTGAAGATGGGTCCGGTCAGCTTCATCGACACGATGACGCATGACGGCCTGACCGACGCCTTCAACAATTATCACATGGGCATCACCGCCGAAAATCTGGCGGAGAAGTATCAGGTCACGCGCGAGGAGCAGGACGCCTTCGCGGTCGCCAGCCAGAACAAGGCTTCGGCCGCGCGCGCCGCGGGCCGCTTCAAGGACGAGATCGTCCCGGTCACGATCAAGGGCCGCAAGGGCGACACGATCGTCGAGAATGACGAATATATCCGCGACGGCGCGACGATCGAGGCGATGGCCGGCCTGAAGCCCGCTTTCAAGAAGGACGGCACCGTCACCGCCGCCAACGCCAGCGGCATCAACGACGGCGCGGCCGCGATCGTCGTGATGTCGGGCAAGGACGCCGCCGATCGCGGCGCCCCCGTCCTCGGCCGCATCGCCAGCTGGGCGACCTGTGGCGTCGATCCGGCGATCATGGGCATCGGCCCTGCACCCGCGACGCGCATCGCGCTGCAAAAGGCGGGCTGGACGCTCAACGACATCGAACTGATCGAGGCGAACGAAGCGTTCGCCGCGCAGGCGCTGTCGGTCGGCAAGGAACTCGGCTGGAACCCCGACATCGTCAACGTCAACGGCGGCGCGATCGCGATCGGCCACCCGGTCGGCGCGTCGGGCGCCCGCGTGCTGACGACCCTGCTCTACGAAATGCAGAAGCGCGACCTGAAGAAGGGCCTCGCGACCCTGTGCATCGGCGGCGGCATGGGCATCGCCATGTGCATCGAGCGGTAAGTTCCCGTCATCCCGGCGGAGGCCGGGATCTCAGGAGGCTCACGCGCTTCGCTGCGCATGAGATCCCGGCCTCCGCCGGGATGACGATATAGGAAGGGCCGGTCAGCGATGACCGGCCCTTCTTCGTTTGGGGTTACTTCGGATTGGCCTTCAGCCACTCCAGAACCTTGTCCGGCGCGCTCTCGCCATAAGGGTCTTCGTCCGAACCATCGTCGTTGATGCCGGGTTCTTCGAACCAGGCGACGATCTTGCCGTTGTCGACCACCATCGCATAGCGCCACGAACGGTCGCCGAAGCCCAGATGATCCTTGTTGATCAGCATGCCCATGCGGCGGGTGAAATCGCCCGAACCGTCGGGGAGCAGCTTGGTCTTGCTGAGGCCCAGATTCTTGCCCCACTGGAACATCACGAAGGCGTCGTTGACCGAGAGGCAGTAAACCTCCGCCGCACCCGCGGCCTTCAGATCGTCATAGCTGCGCTCATAAGCCGGGCACTGTTCGGTCGAACAGGTGGGGGTGAATGCGCCGGGCAGCGCGAACACGACCTGGCGGCCCTTGCCCAGCAGATCGCCGGTCTGGACGTCCTGCCAGCGGAACGGATTCGGCCCTTCGACACTCTCGTCGCGGACGCGGGTCTTCAGGGTAACGTTGGGAACTTCACGGCCCAGCATGCTTCACTCCTCGATCAATGCGATGACACGCATATGCCGAGGACGAATTGATCGATCCAATTGGAAAGTCAGGTCTCAGTAATCGAAACCTTCGTTCAATCTTTAGCGGATCGGCCCCTCGGCGCGTCCCTGAACGAACTGATCCACATAAGGGTTGCCGCTGTCGTACAGCCGGTCGCGCGGGCCGCGCCAGATGATCTTGCCCTGATAGAGCATGGCCACGCGGTGCGCGATCTTGCGCGCCGAGGCCATGTCGTGCGTGATCGTGAGCGCGGTGACGCCCAGATCCTCGACCAGGCTGACGATCAGATCGTTGATCACGTCGGCGCGGATCGGATCGAGCCCGGTGGTCGGCTCATCGAAAAAGATGATCTCCGGCCGCGGCGCGATCGCGCGGGCCAGCGCCACGCGCTTTTGCATGCCGCCCGAAAGCTCGCTGGGCCGCAGATCGAGGATCTTGGACGACAGGCCCACCCGCTCCAGATTCTCGGCAGCGATCTTGCGCATGTTCGTCGCGTCGCGCGCCTTGCCCTGCGTCAGCGCGAAGGTGACGTTGCGCCAGATCGGCAGCGAATCGAACAGGGCGGAACCCTGAAACAGCATGCCGAACTTGGCGCGCATCTTTTCCAGATCTCGCCCGCGCAGCCCGACGACATTCTGCCCATCGATCCGGATCGAACCGCGATCGGGCTTCACCAGCCCGAGGATGCACTTGAGCGTGACCGATTTGCCGCTGCCCGACTGGCCGATAATGGCCATCGATTCCCCGCGCTCGATCTCCAGATTGACGCCGTCGAGGACATGGTTGTCGCCGAACGTCTTGGAAATGCCGTCGAGGACGATCTTGTGATCCGCCATCAGCCGAACGCCACCAGCGTGATGATCATGTTCGACAACAGGATCAGGATGAAGGCGGAGACGACCGCATCGGTGGTCGCCCGGCCCACGCCCGCCGCACCGCCGCGCGCGTTGAAGCCGTGATAACAGCCCATCAGCGCGATGAAGAAGCCGAAGAAGGCCGATTTCACGACCGCCATCTGCATGTCCGTCGCGGTCAGATAATTGCGCGTGGTGGTGAGATAGCCGACCGCGTTGAAATCGAGCTTGTACACCGCGACGAAATAGCCGCCGAAAATGCCGATCGCATTGGCGACGATCACCATCAGCGGGATCGCGATCAAGGCCGCGATCACGCGCGGGGCGATCAGGTAGCGGTAGGGATCGGTGCGCAAGGTGGTGAGCGCATCGAGCTGTTCGGTGACGCGCATCGTGCCCAGTTCGGCCGCCATTGCGGAAGATACGCGCCCTGCGACCATCAGGCCGACCAGAACCGGCCCCAGTTCGCGCACGATGCCCAGCACGACGATCGCGGGCACCGTCGCGGTCGCATTGAAGCGCGATCCGGCGGTGAAGGTCTGCTGCGCCAGCGCCGCGCCCGAAAAGATCGCGGTCATGCCGACGACGGGCAGCGAGAACCAGCCGATCTGCATCAGCTGTTCCAGGATGCGGCCCGGATAATAAGGCGGGCTGACGGCGTGGCTGATCGTCTTCCAGGCGAAGATCGCGAGGCGGCCCAGCCCTGCGAGCGCCCCGATCAGCAAGCGGCCTATCGAGGCGAACAATCCGATGACGGCATTCAAATCGCGGACTTCCGTGCTATTTCCAGACGCGCTGATAGCGGGAGCCTAGCCCTGTCAGCAACTCATATTGCGACATGCCCGTTGCGGCCGCCGCCGCGGGCAGATCATGGTCGATCTCCAGCCAGTCGCCCGCACCCAGATCGGCATCGCCCAGATCGACCGCGATCAGATCCATCGACACCCGCCCGGCCAGCGGCAGGACGCGATCGCCGATGCGCGCAGCGCCCCGCCCCGCAAAGGCGCGGAAATAGCCGTCGGCATAGCCCAGGTTCAGGATCGCGATCCGCGTCGGCCGGTTCGCGGTGAAGGTCGCGCCATAGCCCACCGTCTCGCCCGCCGGCACATCGCGCACCTGCAAAATCTCCGCCTCGACCCGCGCGACCGGCGCGATATGCCCCTCCGCCTCGGCGCGCGGTATGCCGCCATAGAGGGCAAGCCCCGGCCGGGTCAGATCGAAGCCATAGTCCGCGCCCAGGCAGATGCCCGCCGAATTGGCGAGGCTGTAACGCTGCGCCGCGATCGCCCCGCGCAGTTCCGCGAAGCGCGCAAGCTGCACGGCGTTGAGTGCGTGCCCGACTTCATCGGCGCAGGCGAGATGGCTCATCAACGTATCGACCTTCAGCCCGTCGAGCAGGCCCGACCGCGCCTCCTCGATCGACAGGCCCAGCCGGTTCATGCCGGTATCGACCATCACGTCGCAGGGCCGCTCGGGCGCCGCCGCCTTCCACCGCGCGACCATCTCGGCACTGACGAGGACGGGCCGTGCCCGGCTGGCGAGCGCCACCGCCATGTCGGCGGCGCGGACGCCGTGGAGGACCGCGAGCGACGCGGCGTGCGGCAGATCGCCCACCGCCAGCGCCTCGCCCCAGGTCGCGACGAAGAAATCGCGACACCCCGCATCGGCCAGCCGCGCGACGACCTCGCGTGCGCCCAGTCCATAACCGTTCGCCTTGATCGCCGCCCCCGCCGGCGCCCCGCCCTGCGCGCCCAGCCAGCGCCAGTTGGCGACCAGCGCGTCGCTATCGAGGATCAGGCGGAGGGGGGGATCGTAAGGGTGCACCTTGCCGCGATAGCGGGCGGCCGCGCTCTATTCCAGTTCCTTCCCGCTCGTCTCGGGCAGGCCGAACAATGTCACGACGAACGCCAGCGCCACCACCGCGATCGTGTACCACAGTCCCGCAAAGGGATCGCCCGTCCGCGCGACGATATATTGGCTGATGAACGGCAGGAAACCGCCGAAATAGCCCGTCCCGATATGATAGGGCACCGACATCGACGTGTACCGCACCCGCGCCGGGAACAGTTCGACCAGCAGCGCCGCGACGGGGCCGTAGGTCATGCCCGACAGGAAGCCGATCCCGACGATGCACAGCACCATCTTCACCATCGCACCGATCGGCGGCGTCATCTTCTCCAGCTTGTAGCCTGCATCGGCGAGCGCCGCCTCCAGCGCCGCCGCATCGCTCGCATCGACGGGCTTGCCGCCGATCGTCACCGCGGGCGCCGCCCCCGGCGCGCCCTCCACCTTGGTGTAGGCAACACCCTTCTTCGACAAAGTATCGAGCACCCGCCCGCACGGCGTCTCCTGCCCCTTGCTGGCGAAGGGATCGTAGCGGCAGTCGCTGCCCGTCACGACCACGGGCGCGCGCTCCATCGCCTCGGCCAGCCCCGGATTGCCCGCCGCCGCCATCCAGTGGAACAGCGGGAATAGCAGCAGCATCGTCAGCGCATAGCCGATCAGGATCGGCTTCTTGCGCCCCACCTTGTCGGACAGCCAGCCGAACAGGACGAACCAGAACAGGCTGAACACCGCGCCCCCGCCCACGATCAGCCGCGCGGGCGTATCCTCGATCCGAAGCGCGCTCTGGATGAAATAGAGCGCCTGGAACTGCGCCGTGTACCAGATCACCGTCAGGCCCGCCGCGATCCCGAACAACGCCACCAGCACGCGGCGCACCTTCGCCCAACTGTCGAAACTTTCCTTGAGCGGATTGGCGGCGACTTCGCCCGCCTCCTTCATCGCCATGAAGACCGGGCTTTCCTTCAGCTTCAGCCGCACCCACAGCGAGATAGCGAGCAGGATCAGCGAGAAGAGGAACGGCACGCGCCAGCCCCATTCCGCGAAATCCTCGGTCGAAATGAAGATGTTCGACGTCAGCACCACGATCAGGCTGAGCAGGAAGCCGCCGATCACCCCCGCCTGGATGAAGCTGGTATAGAAGCCGCGCCGATGGTTGGGCGCATGTTCGGCGACATAGATCGCCGCCCCGCCATATTCGCCGCCCAGCGCCAGCCCCTGCAGGATGCGCAGGAACACCAGCAGCACCGGCGCCGTCACCCCGATCGCCTCATAGGTAGGAAGCACGCCCACCAGAGCGGTCGCCACGCCCATCATCGCGATCGTGACGAGGAAGGTATATTTGCGACCCAGCTTGTCGCCCAGCACGCCGAACAGCAGCGCGCCCAGCGGCCGCATCCCGAAGCCGACGCCGAAGCTGGCCAGGAAGATCAGGAAGCTGACGGCGGGATTGTCCGACGGGAAGAAATGCCCGGCGACGATGTTCGCCAGCGTCCCATAGACGAAGAAGTCATACCATTCGAACACGGTGCCGAGCGTCGAGGCGAAGATCACCAGCCGATCGCGTTTCGCGTCGAATGCCACGTCGGCAGTCGCCATCTTCCGAAACTCCCCCAAAAGTCCGTTCTTTTGCCTGTGGCTATGCCAGCGGCGGTCACGCGGCAAGGGCGCGGATGGAACGTCCGATATCTCAATACGTTGGGAGCCGGAACGATACGGAGAGACCCCATGAAGAAACTGATCCTCGCCAGCTCGGCCGCTCTGCTTGCGCTCAGCGTCGCCGCGTGCGGCCCCAAGACCGAACAGGCGGCGGCCGATGCGACCAACACCGCCAGCGACCTCGCCGATCAGGCGGGCGCGGTTGCGGGCAATGCGATGGAGGATGTGCAGGCTGCCGTCACGCCGACGCCGACCGCGCAGGAATTCATCAACACCGCTGCCAAGAGCGACGCGTTCGAGATCGAATCCGCCAAGCTCGCCGCCACCAACGCCGCCTCGGCCGAGGTGAAGGCGTTCGCCGCCGACATGATCACCGCGCACACCAAATCGAGCGCGGACATCAAGGCCGCCGCCGGCACGCTGACGCCGGACGCCGCGCTGACCAAGGACCAGCAGGACGACCTCGCCGAACTCAAGGGCCTGAAAGGCGCCGCCTTCGACGAGGAATATATCGACCAGCAGGTCGACGCGCATGAGGACGCGCTCACGCTGATGCAGGGCTACGCCAAGGACGGCGACAACGCGTCGCTCAAGACCGCCGCCGGCGCCATCGCGCCCACCGTCTCCAAGCACCTCGAAATGATCCGCGCGCTCGACGCGAAGAAGGACTGACGCTCCCTTTCGTCATCCCGGCGGAGGCCGGGATCTCAGGAGGCCCTTGCGACCCGCTCGCCTCCCCTACCTCCTGAGATCCCGGCCTCCGCCGGGATGACGGCTCCCTTGAATTCCCCTCCCCTGCTCCCATCTCCCAGCCGTCGGCCGTGCCCATTCGGGGCGGCAGGCGACAAGCCCGGCGGGTTGCCCGCGGGCGCAACTGGTCAAATCGCTTTTCGAAGGAACAGACCCCTTATGCGTACTCTTGATTTCGCTCCCCTGCTGCGGTCCTCGATCGGATTCGAGAATCTCAATCGCCTGGTCGACTTTGCGACCCGCGGAGAGGGCGACAGCTATCCCCCCTATAATATCGAGAAGACGGGCGACGGCGCCTATCGCATCCAGATGGCGCTCGCGGGCTTCAGCCGCGAGGAGATCGACGTCACCGTGCAGGACAATGTCCTGGTGATCGTCGGCCGCGCCGGGGAGCAGATCGAAGGCGCCGATGCGCCCCAATATCTGCATCGCGGCATCGCCAAGCGCGCGTTCGAGCGCCGCTTCCAGCTGGCCGACACCATCAAGGTGACGGCGGCCGGCTATGAAAACGGCCTGCTCAACGTCTCGCTGGTGCGCGAAATCCCCGAGCACAAGAAGCCGCGCCGCATCGCGATCGACGGCGTCGAACCCGCTCAAGTGATCGACGCCAGCCCGGAGAAGGCCGCGGCGTAACGCCTCGCGTCCCTCAACGATGACAGAAGGCCGGGTCCGCAAGGGTCCGGCCTTTTTGCTTGAGCGCCCTTGCGCGCCGCCCCTCTCCCCACCTCGTCATTGCGAGCGAAGCGAAGCAATCCAGCCCCGCATGTGAGAGGCGCGCGACCTAACTCCAGTGCGGGCCTGGATTGCTTCGTCGCCTTCAGCTTCTCGCAATGACGAGCTGGTTGGGGGCAGGTCGCCCCTAAGCGATGATATCCGGAATCAGCATATCCTCGAGCAGCGCGATCTCGTCCTTCAGGCGCAGCTTGCGCTTCTTGATGCGCGCGACCTGAAGCTGGTCGACCGCATTGGCCGACAGCAGCGCGTCGATGGCCGAGTCGAGGTCGCGATGCTCCTGCCGCAACAGTTCGATCCGCCGATTAATGACCTCGCTGTCCAAGGCGGTCGTCTCCATCGTTCCCCCGCATGATTCTAGCGGGAAACGCCCCCGGCTCAAGCGCCGAGCGCGCCGGAAACCCGCTTTTCAATTCGTTACGTGCACAACGCGACGAATTGCGTCCGGAGAAGGATCGATGTCGTTTTTATGACGCGACACGACTCGCAAAGCATGATCTACTCGTCGGTCTGTCGGTGATGAAAGGAGAACATGCCCAATGTTGACCAGTCATTCGTCCGCCCTTCAAGCCAAGCATGCAGGCATCGAGGCGCGTATCGCAGCGGAGAACCGCAGGCCATCGCCCGATGACATTCTGATCGCCCAGCTCAAGAAGCAGAAGCTTCGAATCAAGGAAGCGATCGCCAGGCTTTAACGCCGAAAAGGGCGGCGCTTCTCAAGCCCGCCCTTCGTTTTACAGCCCGATCGAAACTACCACGCCGACAGGCGGGGCCAGGTCGTTCGCGTCCGTCTTCAGTCCACCCTGAAGCCCGGACGGCGGAGCGGCTTGGTCGCAGCCGCGAGTCGCGGCGGCAGCGATTTGGCAAGCGGCTGACGCGCCAGCAGCGGATTGATCGGCAGCGCGAAGGTGACGCCGAAACGCTTGCCATCCACCCAGGCAATCTCGCCGCGCACCGGCGGCAAGCCGCGCATCTCGACGTCGACGATCGCGCCCTGATCATAAGCGGTATCGGACACCGCCATCAGGCCGGTCGCCGAAAGATCGCGGATACGGATCGGCTGGCGCGGCCGCGCGACATCGCCGCATGCGCTGATCGTGCCGAGCAGCATCATCCGCTGCCGCGGCTTGCGCCTGTCCTGATCGTCCCTGCTCGCTGCTCGCCTGGTCATCCGCCACCGTCCTTGAAGGGCGCCATTTCACCACCGAATGTTGGACAAAGGGTTAAGCGGCTCGACGATTTCGTGCTTCCCCACCTCCCTCGCCTCCCCACTTCGTCATTGCGAGGAGCCGCAGGCGACGAAGCAATCCAGGCCCGCACTGGAGTTAGGTCGCGCGCCTCTCCCATGCGGGCCTGAATTGCTTCGCTCCGCTCGCAATGACGAGACAGGAACAAATAGTGAACTTTATCTTGACATCAAGAACCATTTAGGTTAATAACCCACCCGTTCCTCATCGTCCGGTACAGGCGAAGCGGGGAATGCAGGACCGGCCCGGGGCAGAGCTCGCTCCGTTTCCGGGCCAAGGTCGGCGCGAAGTCATCCGGTTCAGAAGCGGATGCGCATCGCTTCTCGCCGGCGCGTGCTGGACAAAACCGCCGATCAGGCGGGCGTGGTGACGGATAAAGACGGGAAGACAGGGCCGATCCACTGCGGGCAACCGCATCCCGGGTAGCCCCGACCGGACAGATCCCCGCCGCACCCCAATGATCGGGGCCATTCCCTCGAAGAATGGCCGCAGCCACTCCACGGGCCTCGCCCCGCACCTGGTGACAGCAGGTGTGCGTCGAACGCTCCGATCGGCCCCAGCCGCGCCCGCACCACTACCGACTACAGTTCCGCCCGGATGCCCGTGGCAGGACGCGCCGACCTTCCTGTCCTGATTTTACGCCAGAGAACCGTCTTGCGGTGCAGCCCACCACAAGAACCAGCGTCACCCCGGACTTGATCCGGGGTCCCGCTTCTTCTTGCCCCGTCTCCCGCTTGCGGGATAGGGCTGGGGTGAGGGTCTGCCTCACCTCCTCGATACCTGAGAAGAGGGAAGAAGACCCTCATCCAAACCTTCTCCCGCAGGCGGGAGAAGGCTTCAGAAGGAAGAAGCGGGGCCCCGGATCAAGTCCGGGGTGACAAAAGAGGATAGACCGGCGACCACTCGCCAGCCCCCGCCTATTCCTCGCGCGAGATCTTCTCGTTCCGCTCGTGGCGCTCCTGCGCCTCGACCGTCATCGTCGCGATCGGGCGGGCTTCGAGCCGGCCGAGCGAGATCGGTTCGCCCGTCACCTCGCAATAGCCATATTCGCCGTCCTCGATCCGGCGCAGCGCGGAGTCGATCTTGGAGATCAGCTTGCGCTGCCGATCGCGGGTGCGAAGCTCGATCGACCAGTCGGTTTCCGAAGAAGCCCGATCGGTCAGGTCCGCCTCACGCAGCGTATCGGTCTGCAGCTGCTGGAGCGTGCCGGCCGATTCGCGCAGGATCGAATCCTTCCACGCGCGGAGCTTGCCCTTGAAATAGGCAAGCTGCTGATCGTTCATGAAGGGTTCGTCGGACGACGGCCGGTATCCGTCGTCCATTTCAAAATGGGGAACCTTATCCGGATTCGAAACGCCACTTAGCAACGTCGCCATCCTATTCACCGCTCTTATACGGTGTCGGAACTGCCGCCCTTCGGCCGCTCCTCGACCTCTGCCCGAGCGGGCCTATAGACAGGCGTTAACGCCCGCACAAGCGACACTTGCGAGTCATTCACAGCTTTTTATTCGCAGTGAAGCCCCGATCGTTGCGCACGAGCGGGGCTCCATGATCCGATTGTTTCGGAAGTGCTTAGTTCTGGCCCGCCGGCGGGGTCGCCGCCTTGGTCGCGGCTTCCTCAAGCTGCGCAGCGGTCATGCCGATGATCGCGCCGTTCGGGCCCTTGGCGAGCGCCGTCTTGGGCAGCTTTGCCTTGGCGTTGGCGGTGGCGACGGTCACGGTCTCGCCTTCGACGGCCTCGATCGTGCCAACGGCGCCGCCCTGCGGGTCCGAAACCGCGGTGCCGGGCGCCAGCGAGGCGAGGAACTGCGCGTTCTGGTCGGCCGAAGCCGCCTTCGCCTGCGTCTCAAGCTCGGCCTTGGTCATGCCGATCAGCAACGCCTTGTCGCCCTGCGCAAAGGCCGAATTGGGAACGGTGACCTTGACCACGCCGGTGTCGATCACGGCGTTGGTGCCATCGGTCGATGCGATCGTGCCGACCGCGCCGCCCTTGGCATCGGTGACGGCAGCACCCGCGGCGACGTTCGCCTTGGCTGCGGCCGGAGCCGTCGCGGCGGCGGGTGCCGCTGCGTCCTGCGCAAGCGCCGGGGCCGCAGCCGCGGTCAGGAACGCAGAGGCAAGAAAAACAGCTCGCAAAGTCACAATATATACTCCTCGAAGTTGTCACTCGAAGGAAACGACTCCCGAATCGGCGCCAAAGTTCCACCTTTCAGCGGCGAAACGAGCCTGTGCCGGGGTAAAGTCTCGCATATCCGCCATTCCTAGTCCGTTGCGCGCGAGCATCGGGACGGCCATAGGGCGGACATGCATGATATTCGCCTGATCCGGGACGATCCCGCCGCTTTCGACGCCGCCCTCGCCCGCCGTGGCGCCGCGTCGCAAAGTGCCGCGCTGCTCGCGCTCGACGAACGCCGCCGTGCGATCACCACCGAATTGCAAGCCGCGCAGGCGCGCCGCAACGATGCGTCGAAGGCGATCGGACAGGCCAAGGCGCAGAAGGACGAGGCGACCGCCGCCGCCCTGATGGCCGAAGTCGCCGCGCTCAAGGAGCGTATGCCGGCGCTCGAAGCCGAGGGCGCGCAGGTCGACACCGATCTCACCGCCGCGCTCGCCGCCATCCCGAACCTCCCCGCCGCCGACGTGCCCGATGGCGCGGATGAGGAGGAGAATGTCGAGCAGCATCGCTGGGGCCATCCGCCCGAATTCGATTTCGAGGCGAAGGAGCATCCCGACTTCGCCGACAAACTGGGCCTCGATTTCGAATCCGCCGCCGCCATTTCCGGCGCGCGCTTCGCGATCCTGAAGGGCGGCATCGCCCGGCTCCAGCGCGCTTTGGGCCAGTTCATGCTCGACCGGCAGACCGCGCGCGGCTTCACCGAAGTGATCCCGCCGCTGCTGGTGCGAGACGAGGCGATGTTCGGCACCGGGCAACTGCCCAAGTTCGCCGACGATCTGTTCCACACGACCGACGGCCGCTGGCTGATCCCCACCGCCGAGGTCTCCCTCACCAACATGGTGCGCGAGCAGATTCTGGCTGAGGCCGAGTTGCCGACGAAGTTCACCGCGCTGACGCAATGCTTCCGATCCGAAGCGGGTGCGGCGGGCCGCGATACGCGCGGGTTGATCCGCCAGCACCAGTTCGAAAAGGTCGAGCTGGTCGCGATCACCACGCCCGAACAGTCCGACGCGGTGCATGAGGAGATGACCCGCGCGGCCGAGGCGATCCTCGAGGAACTCGGCCTTCCCTATCGCCGCGTCCTCCTGTGCACCGGCGACATGGGCTTCGGCGCGCGCAAGACCTTCGATCTCGAAGTCTGGCTGCCGGGGCAGAAGAAATATCGCGAGATCAGCAGCGTTTCGAACTGTGGCGACTTCCAGGCGCGCCGCATGAACGCGCGCTATCGCCCCGCCGGTGAGACGAAGGGCACGCGCTTCGTCCACACGCTCAACGGCTCCGGCCTCGCGGTCGGCCGCACGCTCGTCGCCGTGCTGGAAAATTACCAGCAAGCCGATGGCTCGGTGCGGATCCCGCAGGCGCTCGTCCCCTATATGGGCGGCCTGACCGAGCTTTGCGCCTTCTGATGCGCATCCTGCTCACCAATGATGACGGCGTGAACGCGCCGGGCCTGAACGTGCTGGAGGCGATCGCGCGGACCTTGTCCGACGACATCACGATCGTCGCCCCGGCGGAGGAGCAATCGGGCGCGGGCCGTTCGCTCACGCTCACGCGCCCCTTGCGGATGCGCCAGATCGACGAGCGGCGTTATGCCGTCGCGGGCACGCCGACCGACGCGGTGATGATGGCGCTGACCGAGGTGATGAAGGACGGCCCGCCCGACCTGATCCTCTCGGGCGTCAATCGCGGTTCGAACCTGGCCGAGGACGTCAGCTATTCGGGCACCGTCGCCGCCGCGATGGAGGGTGCGCTGGCGGGCATCCGCTCGGTCGCGCTCAGCCAGATCTACACCAAGAAGGGCAATGACGGCCCCGGCACCGATGTCAGCTTCGCCGCGGCCGAGGCGTGGGGCGAGCGCGCGCTGCGCCCGCTGCTCGACGCCCCGTGGGTGCCGCGCACCTTGGTGAACATCAACTTCCCGGCGGTCGATCCTCGCGCGGTGCAGGGCATCAAGGTCGTTGGCCAGGGGCTGCGCGATTATGGCGGCGCCACGATGGAGCGCCGCATGGACCCGCGCGGCTTCCCCTATTACTGGCTCCGCCTCGCCAGCCGCCTCGACAGCGCGGCGGTCGACACCGATCTTGAGGCGGCAGCGGCCGGCTGGGTCACGGTGACGCCGCTCCACTGCGTGCTGACGCATGAGCCGTCGATGGCGGCTTTGGACGCGGTGTATCGCTGACAACCACCGTCACCCCCGCGAAGGCGGGGGCCTATCCGCTCTCATCACAAGCGGTGTCGCTTCAGACAAGACTGGATAGGCCCCCGCCTTCGCGGGGGTGACGGTAAAGGGATTCAGTCCCCGAACATCCCCTTCAACCGGGAGAAGAAGCCGCTCGATTGCGGGCATTCCTCGCCGGTTTCGGTTTCGCGGAACTGTTCGAGCAGTTCCTTCTGCTTCGCGGTCAGCCGCGTCGGCGTCTCGACGTCGATCTGGATGACGAGGTCGCCATGCCCGCGCCCGTTGAGGACGGGCATGCCCGCACCGCGCTGGCGGATCTGCTTGCCCGACTGGATGCCCGAGGGGATGCGGATTTCGTGGACCTTGCGGTCCAGTCCCGGCACTTCGATCGCGCCGCCGAGCGCTGCGGTCGTGAAGCTGATCGGCGCGCGCGCGAACAGGGTCGTGCCGTCGCGTTCGAACAGTTCGTGCGCCTTGATGTGCAGGAAGATGTAGAGATCGCCCGGAGGCGCGCCCTGCGCCCCCGCCTCGCCTTCGCCGGTCAGGCGGATGCGCGTGCCTTCGTCGACACCGGCGGGAATGCGGACGTCGAGCGTCTTGGTGCGCTCCACGCGGCCTTCGCCATGACAGTCGACGCACGGATCGGAGATCACCTGCCCCGCGCCGTGGCACGCCGGGCAGGCCCGCTCGACCATGAAGAAGCCCTGCTGCGAGCGCACCTTGCCATGCCCGCCGCAGGTGCCGCAGGTCTTGGCGCTGGTGCCGGGCTTGGCGCCCGCGCCGTGGCAGGTGTCGCACTGGACCGCAACATCGACCGTGATCGACGCCTGCTTGCCAGCAAACGCCTCCTCCAGCGTGATTTCCATGTCGTAGCGCAGGTCCGCGCCGCGCCGCACGCTCTGGCGCCCGCCGCCGCCACGGCCGCCCATGAACTCGCCGAAGATATTCTCGAAGATATCCGAAAAGCCTTCGAAGCCCTGCGGACCGCCGCGCCCGCCGCCGAAGCCGCCCTGTTCGAACGCCGCCTTGCCATAGCGATCATAGGCCGCGCGCTTCTGCGGATCCTTCAGGCAGTCATAGGCTTCGCTGATCGCCTTGAACTTCGCCTCGCTGTCGGCGCAGCCGGGGTTCTTGTCCGGATGGCATTGCATCGCCAGCCGCCGGTAAGACGTCTTGATCGTCTTGTCGTCGGCGGTGCGCTCGACTTCGAGCAGTTCGTAATAATCGAGGTCAGCCATCACGCCCCCGCAAGATGCTGACCGGCCCCGTCGGTGAAGACGGGGCCGGAGAACGCATTACACATGTGACAGGCTTACGCCTTCTTGTCGTCGACTTCCGAGAATTCGGCGTCGACCACATTGTCATCGGCCGGAGCCTCGGCGCCCGGCGAAGCCGCCGCGGCCTGCTCCTGCTCGTAGATCGCCTGGCCGAGCTTCATCGCGACCTGCGCGAGCGCCTGCGCCTTGTCGGTCATCTGGCCGGCATCGCCGGATTCGATGGCCGTCTTGGTCTCGGCGATCGCCGCCTCGATCTCGCCCTTCAGAGCCGCATCGACCTTCGATCCATGCTCCTCGAGCTGACGCTCGGTGGTGTGGACAAGGCTTTCCGCGTTGTTCTTCGCCTCGGCGGCGGCGCGGCGCTTCTTGTCCTCCTCGGCGAACTTTTCGGCATCCTTGACCATCTGATCGATGTCATTGTCCGAAAGGCCGCCCGAGGCCTGGATCTTGATCTGCTGCTCCTTGCCGGTGCCCTTGTCCTTGGCGCTGACGTTGACGATGCCGTTGGCGTCGATGTCGAACGTGACCTCGATCTGCGGCACGCCGCGCGGCGCCGGCGGGATGCCGACCAGATCGAACTGGCCCAGCATCTTGTTGTCGGCGGCCATCTCACGCTCGCCCTGGAAGACGCGGATCGTGACGGCGTTCTGGTTGTCGTCGGCCGTCGAATAGACCTGCGACTTCTTGGTCGGGATCGTGGTGTTGCGATCGATCATGCGGGTGAACACGCCACCCAGCGTCTCGATGCCCAGCGACAGCGGCGTCACGTCCAGAAGCAGCACGTCCTTGACGTCGCCCTGCAGCACGCCCGCCTGAATGGCGGCGCCCATCGCGACGACTTCGTCAGGGTTCACGCCGGTGTGCGGATCCTTGCCGAAGAACTGCTTCACGACTTCGCGGACCTTGGGCATGCGGGTCATGCCGCCGACCATCACGACTTCGTCGATGTCGCCGGTCTTCAGGCCCGCATCGGCCAGCGCCTTCTTCAGCGGCTCGATCGAACGCTGGATCAGCGGATCGACCAGACGCTCCAGGTCGGCGCGGTTGATCGCCTTCACCAGATGCTTCGGGCCGGTCGCGTCGGCGGTGATGAAGGGCAGGTTGACCTCGGTCGTCTGCGCCGACGACAGCTCGATCTTCGCCTTTTCGGCGGCTTCCTTCAGACGCTGGAGCGCGAGGCGATCCTTGGTCAGGTCGATGCCTTCCGACTTCTGGAAATCGGCCGCCAGATATTCGACGATCTTCGAGTCGAAATCTTCGCCGCCCAGGAAGGTGTCGCCGTTGGTCGACTTCACTTCGAACACGCCATCGCCGATCTCGAGGATCGAGATGTCGAACGTGCCGCCGCCAAGGTCATAGACCGCGATCGTCTTGCCGTCGTTCTTCTCAAGGCCATAAGCGAGCGCCGCCGCCGTCGGCTCGTTGATGATGCGCAGCACTTCGAGGCCCGCAATCTGCCCGGCGTCCTTGGTCGCCTGGCGCTGCGCGTCGTTGAAGTAGGCCGGAACCGTGATGACGGCCTGCGTCACCGTCTCGCCCAGATAGGCTTCGGCGGTTTCCTTCATCTTCTGCAGCGTAAAGGCCGAAATCTGCGACGGGCTGTAATCCTTGCCGCCGGCCTGCACCCATGCGTCGCCGTTCGAACCCTTCACGATGTGATAGGGGACCAGTTCGGTGTCCTTCTTGGTCACCGGGTCGTCGAAGCGGCGGCCGATCAGGCGCTTCACCGCGAAGATCGTGTTGTCGGGATTGGTCACGGCCTGGCGCTTCGCCGGCTGGCCGATCAGACGCTCGCCATCCTTGGCGAATGCGACGATCGACGGCGTGGTGCGCGCGCCTTCCGCATTTTCGATCACCTTGGGCTTGCCGCCTTCCATCACGGCGACGCAGCTGTTGGTCGTGCCCAGATCGATACCGATAACCTTAGCCATTATGTTCCTTTCAGCCCCATTCGGTTCAGGCCACCACACCCCCAGTTAACGAGGCGAGCATGATTTCGGCCTGCAATTGACTGGCGCGATATAGGGGGGGATTTTGTTGCCGCAAGGCTTCGCGCCGCCTATTCGACAGCAGATTTTCGAAGGAGATTCCCGTGCGGCACATCATCCTGCTCGCGACGGCCGCCATCGCCGTCACCGCGTGCAAGCCAAAGCTGGCCGATCAGCCGCGCGTCAAGGATGCCTGGGTGCGCCTTTCCCCCGTCCCCGGACGCCCGGCGGCGGGCTATTTCGAGCTGAAGGGCGGCACCGCCGACGACAAGCTGGTCAGCATCAACAGCGCGGTCGTCGAAAAGATCGAGCTGCACCAGAGCGGCATGTCCGGGGGCATGATGACGATGACGCCGATCGCCGAAGTCGCGATCCCCGCGGGCGGCACGGTGGCTTTCTCGCCCGAGGGCAATCACGCGATGCTCTATGGCGTCGACGCCGCGATCAAGCCGGGCACCGCCATCCCCCTCCTCTTCCGCTTCGCCAGCGGCAAGAGCTTCGAGGCGGAGGCGAAGACGATCGCCGCCGGCGCGGAACATGACATGGGCGGCATGTCGCACTGATGCCGATCGCGGGGCCGAACGAAAACGGGCGCCGATCGCCGGTCTTTCTGGTCGGTGCCGAGCGATCGGGATCGACGATGATGCGGCTGATGCTCAGCCACCATCCCGATATCGCCTTTGCGGGCGAAAGCGATTTCATCGTCGATGCGATCACGCCCGAAGGCCGCTTCATGAAGCGCGAGGCGTTCCTGCGGATGCTCTCGCTCGATCGCGTGTTCGGCAATCGCAAGCTCAACATCGCGCAGGGGCTGAACTTCGTCGGCCTTGCCAACGACTTCCTCGATCAGATCGCGGCGACCAAGGGCAATCCCGCCGTCGTCGGCATGACGATCCACCGCCATTATGATCGGCTGCTCCACCTGTGGCCCGACGCGCGCTTCATCCACCTGGTCCGCGACGGGCGCGACGTGGCGCTCTCGACGATCCCGATGGGCTGGGCGGGCAATATGTGGCGCGGCATCCGGCTGTGGGTCGATGCCGAGGAGAATTGGCACGCCCTGTCCGAACGGCTGCCCGACGATCGCTTCATCACGGTCAAATATGAAAATGTCGCGCGCGACGCCGAATATGAACTGCGCCGCGTAACCGACTTTCTGGGCCTGACCTTCGGCCCCGAAATGCTCCGTTATTCGGAAAGCTCGACCTACAGCTCACCGCATGGCGACAGTGTGGGCAAGTGGCGCAAGGCCGACCCCAAGGATCTCTCGGCGGCCGAATTCCGCGGCGCGCGCTGGCTGCTCCAGAACGGCTATCTGCTCAGCGGCACCGTCAAGGCGCCCTCGATCTTCCGCCGCGCGATGTTCCGCATCCAGGACCGGATCGTGATCGCCAATTACCGGCGCAAGAAGTTCGGCACGAAATTGTGGCTCGAAAGCCTGATCTATTCGCGCTTCGGATCGAAGAAGCAGCACGCCCGCATCGTGCGCGCGCAGAATCAGATCATCGACCGGCATTTGAAGTAGGCAAATCCTCCCCGGAACGGGGAGGTGGCGCCGAAGGCGTCGGAGGGGGTGGGCCACAAGCGATACCGCCCAGCCTCTCGCCCCCTCCACCGCTTCGCGGTCCCCCTCCCCGTACCGGGGAGGATTTAAGGCTTACTCCGCCGCCTTCGCGACAGCGACGAGCGCCGGGCGCAGCAGGCGGTCCTTGATCATGTAGCCGCTCTGCATTTCCTGAACGACCGTGCCGGGTTCGGCGTCGCTGGGCAGTTCGACCATCGCCTGATGCTTGTTCGGATCGAGCTTCGCACCGACCGACTCGATCTTCGTGATGTCGTTGCGCTGGAAGATGTTGTCGATCTCCTTGCCCGTCATCTCGATGCCGGCGATCAGCGACTTGACCCGTTCGTCCTCGCGCAGCTCGGCCGGGATCGCGATGATGGCGCGCGACAGATTGTCGGCGACCGACAGGATATCGCGTGCGAACTTCGTCACCGCATAAGCCGCCGTATCGGCCTTTTCCTTCTCGCCGCGGCGGCGGACATTCTCGGTCTCGGCGCGCGCATAGAGGACGTCCTGTTTCAGCTTGACGATCTCGCTTTCGAGCGCGGCGACCGGGCTCTCGGCCGCCGCTTCGGTCTGCTCGGTTTCGGGCGTTTCGACGTCGTTCTCGTTGATCGGTTCTTCGTTCATGCTCTCGTCCGATGTTCGGTGTCGCGGGCCGATATAGTCAAACAAGCCGCGACGAAAAGATGGCAGTGTGATCTTACAGCGGCTATCGGGCGCCAATGTCGATCCTCGACGGCCATAAACAGGCGCTCGAAGTCCTCGCCCAGCGCGCGCGAACCCGTTCGCTGATCGCGCGCACCGGCGCCGATTTCGCCTCCAACGACTATCTGGGCCTGTCGGGTTCGCAGGCGCTGCGCGATGCGGTGGCCGCCGCGATCGGGCGCGGCGTGGCGATCGGCGCGGGCGGATCGCGGCTGCTGCGCGGCAACGATCCCGAGCATCAGGCGCTGGAGGCCGAAGCCGCCGCCTTCTTCGGCAGCGAGGCGTCGCTCTGGTTCTCCAGCGGGTTCGCCGCCAACAGCGCGATCTTTTCGACCCTGCCCGCACAACGCGACCTGATCGTCCACGACGAGCTGATTCACGCGAGCGCGCATGAAGGGATGCGGCTGGGCCGCGCGACGACCGTTTCGGTAAGGCATAACGATCCGCAGGCGTTTGCCGACGCGATCGGCAAGTGGCGCGCCGAAGGTGGCAAGGGCCGCGCGTGGATCGCGGTCGAAAGCCTCTACAGCATGGACGGCGACATCGCCCCGCTGACCGATCTGGCCGCCATCGCAGCGCGCGAGGACGCCTTCCTCGTCATCGACGAGGCCCATGCGACCGGCGTGTTCGGCCCCGACGGGCGCGGGCTGGCCGCCGATCTGGAAGGCCGCGAGAACGTCATCACCCTGCGCACCTGCGGCAAGGCACTGGGCACCGAGGGCGCGCTGGTGTGCGCGGCCCGCACATTGATCGACACTTTGGTCAGCCGCGCGCGCGGCTTCATCTTCTCAACCGCCCCCTCCCCGCTGATGGCGGCCGCGACGCGCGCGAGCCTGACGCTGCTCGTCACCGAGCCGGAGCGACGCGCGCAGCTGCACGATCTGATCGCGCATGCCGCAACCGTCCTGCCCGCGACCGGAAGCCAGATCGTGCCCGTCATCATCGGCGACGATGCCCGCACGATGGCGATCGCCGCCGCATTGCAGGCGGACGGCTTCGACGTGCGCGGCATCCGCCCGCCGACCGTGCCGCCCGGCACATCGCGGCTGCGCGTCTCGCTCACCAACAATGTCACGCGCGAACAGGTCTCGGCGCTTGCCGCGCGCATCAAGGAACTCGCATGACCCTGGTCGTCACCGCCACCGACACCGATGTCGGCAAGACGGTCTTTTCCGCAGCCCTCACCGCCGCGATCGACGGCTGCTACTGGAAGCCGGTGCAGGCGGGGCTGGACGACGGGACGGACAGCGAGCGGGTGGCGCGGCTTTCCGGCCTGCCCGCCGATCGCATCCTGCCCGAAGCCTATCGGCTCAAGACCCCCGCCTCGCCGCATTTCGCCGCCGCGATCGACAATGTCCTGATCGAGCCGGAGCGCCTGACCCCGCCCGCCTGCGACCGCCGGCTGGTGATCGAGGGCGCGGGCGGTGCGCTGGTGCCGCTGACCGGAGGTATCCTCTATGCCGACATGTTCGCGCGCTGGCGCTACGAAACGATCATCGTCGCGCGGACGAGTCTCGGCACGATCAACCACAGCCTGATGACGATCGAGGCGCTGCGCAGCCGCGACGTGCCGATCCTGGGGATCGCCTTCATCGGCGAGGCGAATGAGGATAGCGAGAACACCATCGCCGCGATCGGCCGGGTGAAGCGCCTCGGCCGCCTGCCGCATCTCGCCACGCTCGACACCGCCAGCCTCAATGCCGCCTTCGCCGCCCATTTCCGGATCGAGGATTTCGGATGACGTCGCCCGTCTGGCATCCCTTCACCCAGCATGGGCTGAACGAGGAAATCCCGCTCATCGCGCGGACCGAGGGCGCGATCCTGCATGCGGCGGACGGGCGCCGCTTCGTCGATGCGATCTCGTCCTGGTGGGTGACGACCCACGGCCATCGCCACCCGCGCATCATGGCCGCGATCGCCGATCAGGCGGCGAAGATGGACCAGATCATTTTCGCGGGTTTTACGCATGAACCCGCTGAACGGCTCGCCGCCGGGCTGATCGAGATCATGCCTGCCGAGCTGGCGCACGTCTTTTACTCGGACAGCGGATCGACCAGCGTCGAGGTCGCGATCAAGATGGCGCTCGGATACTGGCTCAACCGGGGCGAGCCGCGCCATCGCATCGTCGTGATGGAGCATAGCTATCATGGCGACACGGTGGGCACGATGTCGCTGGGCGAGCGCGGGGTCTATAACCGCGCCTATCAGCCCTTGCTGTTCGACGTCTCCGCTTTGCCCTTCCCGACCGGCGACGGGCAGGCGACGCTCGATGCGCTGGAGGCGGCATGCCGTGAGAAGCCCGCTGCCCTGATCGTCGAGCCGTTGATCCTCGGCGCGGGCGGGATGCTAATCTACACGCCCGCGATCCTCGCCGAAATGCGGGCGATCTGTGCGCGGCACGACGTGCTGTTCATCGCCGACGAGGTGATGACCGGATGGGGCCGCACCGGCACGCTGCTGGCCTGCGAACAGGCGGGCGTGGTGCCCGATATCCTGTGCCTGTCGAAGGGGCTGACCGGCGGCGCCGTGCCGTTGGCGGTGACGATGGCAAGGTCGGAGATTTTCGAGGCGCATCGATCGGATGATCGCGCGAAGATGTTCTTCCATTCGTCGAGTTACACCGCCAACCCGATCGCCTGCGCGGCGGGCCTCGCCAATCTCGAAATCTGGCGCGACGAGCCGGTGCTCGATCGCATCGCCGATCTTTCCACGCGGCAGGCGGCGAATCTCGCCGCGCTCGATCATCCCAAGATCGTCAACCGGCGGCAGATCGGCACGATCACCGCGATGGAGTTGGCCGGGGATGCGCCCGATTATCTGGATGGGATCGGGCCGAAGCTGGGCGCCTTCTTCCGCGCGCGGGGGCTGCTGCTCCGCCCGATGGGCAACACCGTCTATGTGATGCCGCCTTATTGCATCGAGCCCGACGATCTCGACGCGATCTATGCCGCGATCGCAGCGGCGGCGGACGAGATCGCCTGAACAGCGAAAAGGCGGGAGGTGGCTCCCGCCTTTCGAAACTCTCCACGATGTCCGCCGGGCCTTACCGGAAGTTTTATCAGGCCCGGCGGTTCGTGCGGGCCGGCATCAACGCGACGCCAGCACCACATTGGCCGGGGTGGCATCCGCCATCTGCTGGCGAGCTTCCGCGACGACCTTGTGACGGCAGACCGTGGTCACGATCGCGGCCTGGCCACGGCCGCACAGCTTGTCGGCGGCGCGGTGCAGGCGGACCTGCAGCTGGGCATTGCCCTTGTCGCTGTTCAGATCGAGATCGCCATAAGCGACCTTGACGGCGGGGGCGGCATTCACCGGAGCGGCGAAAGCGATGTTCACGGTCGCGGCGGCAACGGCGGCGACGGCGGTGAGGATCTTGTTGGTGGCGTTCATTTCAAAGTCCCTTTCTCAACTGGCGTTGTCGATGCCGGATACTTTGCAGAGAGCGTGCCAATTTAAAAAATCCAATAAAATCAGACTTTGCGATGATCATGATGGGATTTTCAACACCATATATCGGTGAAAATTGCCACAGTTCGGTATACTGATCGTTTCGGATCCGAATGATCGTTGAAAGCGCCTTATCCTTCTGGCAGTCGGGGTTCAGCGTCAGGCAACCTAAGCCCGCGCATGTCGTTGTTCGTTCGATAGCGTTTCAGGAGAGTGATCCGTGAGCCCGACTTCCGTTCCAGAGGACGCAACCCCGCCCTGGCCCGCCAACCCGCTGCCCCACACGCTCGACGCGACGACGGTGAAGCCGGCGCCCAAGGCCAAGAAGAAGACGGCCCAGCCGGAGGAGCCGGAAAAGGGCAAGGCGAACATCAAGAAGATCGCCGGCGTCGGCGCCGCTGTCGGCATCGGTTCGGCGGCGATCGTCGCAGCCCTGCTATACACGAGCCGCAAGAACAAAGACTAAGCTCGCAACTCGTCCATCCGCGCGCGCAATGTCGCCGCGGTGAAGGGCTTGGACAGCATCGGCCCGCTCCACAGCGCGCCGAGCTGTTCGAGGTCGGCATAGCCGCTCATCAGCAGGATCGGCAGATCGGGCCGCTGCGCGCGGATCAGGCGCGCGGCCTCCGCGCCGTTGAGCCCCGGCATCGCGAAGTCGAGCAGAGCGAAGTCGATCGCCGGCTCGCTTTCCAATTGCGCCAGCCCCTCGCGCCCCGATCCGGCCTCCACCACCTCGCATCCCTGCTCACGCAGCATCTCTGCGGTCACCCCGCGCACGTCGGGATCGTCATCGACCAGCAATACGCACACGCCGCTCCAGTCGGGGCCGATCGTCACCGGCGCCGGGACCGCGTGAACGGGCACGCCGCCCGATATCGGCAGGTAGATGGTGACGACGGTTCCGATGCCCTGCGTGGACTCGATCGCGATGCCGCCCTGCATCTGCTTCAGGATGCCCAGCACCTGCGGCAGGCCGAGGCCCGTGCCATGCCCCGTCTCCTTGGTGGTGAAGAAGGGTTCGAACACGCGCGACAGCGTTTCGGCGGACATGCCGGTGCCCTGATCCTCCACCCGGATCGCGACATAATCGCCCGGCCCCGGCGCTTCGGCTCCGCGCGGGGCATCGTCCACGCTTTGCGCCGCCGTCACGATCCGCAGCCGCCCGCCGTCGGGCATGGCATCGCGGGCGTTGATCGCCAGGTTGAGCAGGATCAGATCGAGCTGGGTCGCATCCGCCTCGACCGCCGGCAGATCAGCACCCAGCGCGGTCTCGATCTCGATCGCGCTGCCCAGCGTCGAATGGAGCAATTCGCTCGCGCTCGTCACCACCGCATTGACGTCGACCGCCTCGGTATGAAGCCGCTGGCGTCGCGAGAAAGCGAGCAATTGCCCGGTCAGGCGCGCGCCCCGCTCCGCCGCGCTGCGGGCATTGGCGAGGCGGCGGGCGACCTTGGGATCCGCATTCCCCTTCTCGATCAGCTCGATATTGCCGATCACGGCGGTCAGCAGATTGTTGAAGTCGTGCGCGATGCCGCCGGTCAACCGGCCGACCGCCTCCATCTTCTGCGCCTGAACCAGGCTTTCGGTCGCCTCGGCCAGTTCACGGGTCCGTTCGGTCACGCGCGCTTCGAGATCCTGATTGAGATCGCGCAACTCCTGCTCCCGCGCGCGCAGCAGCTTGGCAGCGCCGGCGAGCGCGATCTGGACCGCGTCGATTTCGGCAAGTCCGCTGGGCGGCGGCAGGGCGCCGCCTTCGGCCAGCCCGCCCGCCGCGCGCGACAGCCTTTCGAGCGGCCGCGCAATCCCGCGCCCCACCAGCACCGCGCCCACCAGCCCCAGCCCGAGCAAGGCGATGCCCAGGATCGTCCCGGCGATCAGCGCGCCGCGCGCGCCGCGCGCCATTTCGTCGCGCGGGACCGCGACGATCATCGTCCAGCGGGTCGTGGGCGATGTCTTCCACGCCGTGATGCTCGATATGCCGTCCAGCGTCACCGTGGGCTGCACATCCTCATCGGATTGCGCCAGGCGTTCGCGCATACTGGGCGACACGCTTTTGCCGACAAAGGCTTCATTGGCCCGGCTGCGCGCGATGACGGTGCGATTGCCGTCGACCACCACGCCCGTCCAGCGCGGCGGAATATGCTGTTGCTGCATCAGTTCGAGGAAGCTCGATGCGCGGCGGACGACGTTGAGCAGCAGGCGCTGCCCGTCCTCGGTGCGGATCGTGCGCGTGACGATCACGATCGGCTCGCGCGGCGCCACGCCGAAGTGGAGATTGTGGAGGACGATGCGGTCGCCGATGCCGATCGTGCCCGACACCGCCAGCTTTACATTGCGCACCGGCAATTGCCCGACGGGGTAGTGCGTGTTGACCAGCAGGCGGCCGTCCTCGGTCACGACCGACACCCAGCGATCGGTGCCCGCCACCACCTCGCGCGCCTGCGCATCGAACTCGCGCCACCGCCCATGCTTGAGCCACCACGACGCCGACAGCGCCTCAACCAGCACGCGCGCCTGGCCGATATCGCGATCGACCGCGATCGACATGGCGCGCGTCATCCCCGTCAACTGGGTCTCCGCCGCGCGATGTTCCTCATGGTAACTGCGCCACAGCAACGCCGCCGCGACGATCGCCGCCGGCACCAGCAGCACGGCGACGAGCAGCACGAGTCGCGCGCGCACCGTCGCGAAGGCCGCGGGGGCCATTATAGCTGACCTATTATGGGATGGATCCGCACCATTCGCCCCTGCCCCGGCCATCCTGTCGGCGCCCACAACTATCTGCGTCAATTATAGAAACAGAAAAAGCCGTCGGTCCAGCGCTGACCGAGCCGCCGCAAACGTTGCGTAAACTGTAAAATGCATTCAAAAGTACCGCGCGGTTCAGCGTCGCGTCATGAACCGCGTTTCAAATGTTCCATGTCGGAATTGGGGGGCTGCTACATGCTGGCTGCGCGGCTGGATGCGCTTTACCGCCGATGACGGCACGTATCGTCCATATCGTCGATGATGACGAGATCGTCCTCCATTCCGCCGCCTGCCTGGTCGAAGCCGCGGGCTACGAGGTGCGTCGCTATACGTCGGGCCTCAACCTTCTCGACCAGACGGATCTTTCGGGGTTGATCCTGCTCGATATCGACATGCCCGATCTGGATGGGCTGGCGGTGCAGAAGGCGCTGTCGGACAAGGCGCCGTCCCTGCCGGTCATCTTCCTGACCGGGCATGGCGACGACATCATGCGCGCCCGCGCCATGCATGCCGGGGCGATCGACTTCATCGCCAAGCCGGTGCGGCAGGACGTGCTGCTGGAAGCGATAGCTACCGGTTTCGACGAAGCCGGACGGACGAACCGCAGCCGCGCCTGACGATCAACATTCGACGACGTTGACCGCAAGCCCGCCGAGACTCGTTTCCTTATATTTGGAGCGCATATCCTCGCCCGTCTGGCGCATCGTTTCGATGACCGCGTCGAGGCTGACGATGTGCCGCCCGTCGCCGTGGAGCGCGAGATAGGCGGCGTTGATCGCCTTGATCGCGCCCATCGTGTTGCGCTCGATACAGGGGATCTGCACCAGCCCGCCGATCGGATCGCAGGTGAGGCCCAGATTATGCTCCATCCCGATCTCGGCGGCATTTTCGATCTGCGCATTGGTCGCGCCCAGAGCCGCCGCCAGCCCCGCCGCCGCCATCGAGCAGGCGACGCCCACCTCCCCCTGACACCCCATTTCCGCTGCCGAGATCGAGGCGCGCTTCTTGTAGAGGAAGCCGATCGCCGCCGCCGTCGTCAGGAACAATCGCGCGCCCGCGCGGGTGGGCGCGGCGGTGAACACCTCATAATATTTGAGGACCGCGGGCAGCACGCCGGCCGCGCCGTTGGTGGGCGCGGTGACGACGCGGCCGCCCGCCGCATTCTCCTCGTTGACCGCCAGCGCCCACAAGCTCACCCATTCGAACACGGCGGAGGGATCGGAACGCGGCCCACGCGCAATCAGGCTGGAATGCAGGTCGCGCGCGCGGCGACGGACCTTCAGCCCGCCGGGCAATTCGCCCTCCCCACGCAGGCCGCGATCGATGCAGCCGAACATCGCGGCGCGCACGGCGTCCAAGAAGGCGTCGCTCTCTTCCGCCGGCCGCCACGCCAGTTCGTTTGCGGCCACAATTTCGCCGATCGACAGGCCGGTCCGCTCCCCCGTCGCCAGCAGTTCGGCCGCCGATGAGAAGGGGTGCGCCAGCACGAAGTTTACGCGCGGGGCCGCAGCGCCTTCGCGCAGGATCGCGCCGCCACCGACGGAGAACCAGGTCTGCTCGCCCGCCGAGCTATCCGCAAAGGTGGCGGTGAAGCGCATCGCATTGGCATGCCCCGCCAGGAACTCGCCCTTGCGGAAAGGCAGATCGGATGCCTCGTCGAAATCGATCGGACGCACGCCCGCCAGCATCAGACGGCGTTCGGTGCGGATCGCGGCGATCCGATCGCCGATGCCGTCCGGATCGATAGCCTCGGGCGTCTCCCCCGCCAGCCCCAGCAGGATCGCGATATCGGTCGAATGGCCTAACCCGGTGAGCGCGAGCGATCCGAACAGTTCGCAGACCACCCGCACCACATCGCCCCGCTCCACCGCCCATTGCGCGAAGGCAAAGGCGGCGCGCATCGGGCCGACGGTGTGCGAACTCGACGGACCGATCCCGATCGTGAACAATTCGGTGATGCTGATCGCCCGTTCGACATCGGGGCGTTCGGCAGCGGGTGCGGCATCGGCGATCATCGCGACATCATAGGCGCAGATCGATCGAAGCTGAACTCCCCGTCAGCAACGGAACAGAAACACTGTTCGCGCCTTCTATCCTCCGACCCCAATCAACGGGGCGGAGGAACTGAAATGCGGTCCATATTCCTGTGGCTTATCGGCGTACCGATCCCGATCATCCTGCTGCTCGCCTTCTGCACGCACCATTTCTGACGCGTTTTGAGGGCCGCCGCCCTCCAAAACGCGTCATCCCGGCGGAGGCCGGGATCTCGGGAGGTTTCAGCGCATCGCGCCTCTCCTGAGATCCCGGCCTCCGCCGGGATGACGATTGGGGAATGGGGCGCGGAACCGATCGGCTCCGCGCCTTAGCCTATCAGCCCAGGCGCGCTTCGAGCGCTTCCTGTTCCGCCCAGATGCCGGGCGACACGCGATCGCCCAGCTTGCGCAGATCGGCCGCGCTCAGCTTGGCTTCCTCGCGCCAGATCTCGCGATCGACGGTGAACAGCTCCTCCATCGCGCCGGCGGGCATGTCGATGCCCGACAGATCGATGCCGTCCACGACAGGCTGCAGGCCGATCGGGGTTTCGACGGCGTCGGCCGTGCCTTCGGCACGCTCGACGATCCACTTGAGCACGCGCGAATTGTCGCCGAAGCCCGGCCACAGGAACTTGCCGTTCGCGCCCTTGCGGAACCAGTTGACCAGATAGATCTTCGGCAGCTTGTGCGCATCGGCACGCGCGCCGATGGCCAGCCAGTGACTGAAATAATCGGCCATGTTGTAACCGCAGAAGGGCAGCATCGCGAACGGATCGCGGCGCAGTTCGCCGATCTTGTTCTCCGCCGCAGCCGTGCCTTCCGACGCGATGTTGGCGGCCAGATAGACGCCGTGACGCCAATCGAAGCTTTCGGTCACCAGCGGGATCGCCGACGCGCGACGGCCGCCGAACAGGATCGCCGAGATCGGAACGCCGGCCGGATCGGCCCATTCGTCCGCAATCGACGGGCACTGCGCGGCCGGAACCGCGAAGCGCGCGTTCGGGTGCGCCGCCGGGGTGCCCTTTTCGGGGGTCCAGGCTTCGCCACGCCAGTCGATCAGGTTTTCGGGCGGCGTGTCGGTCAGCCCCTCCCACCACACGTCGCCATCGGTGGTGATCGCGGTGTTTGTGTAGATGGTGTTGGCGAACAGGGTGTCGACCGCATTCTTGTTGGTCTTCACGCCCGTGCCCGGCGCCACGCCGAAGAAGCCGGCTTCCGGGTTGATCGCGTAGAGGCGGCCATCCGCGCCGAAGCGCATCCAGGCGATATCGTCACCGATCGTCTCGGCCTTCCAGCCGGGGATGGTGGGTTCGAGCATCGCCATGTTGGTCTTGCCGCAGGCGCTGGGGAACGCCGCCGCGACATAATGGACCGCGCCTTCGGGCGAGGTGAGCTTGAGGATGAGCATATGCTCGGCCAGCCATCCCTCGTCGCGCGCCATCACCGAAGCGATGCGCAGCGCGAAGCACTTTTTGCCCAGCAGCGCATTGCCGCCATAGCCCGACCCGTAGGACCAGATTTCGCGCGATTCCGGGAAGTGGACGATCCACTTGTCCGGGTTGCACGGCCACGGCACGTCCTTCTGACCGGCGGCGAGCGGGGCGCCGACCGAGTGGACGCACTTCACGAAGAAGCCGCTGTCGCCCAGCATGTCGAGCGCGCCTTTGCCCATGCGCGTCATAACCCGCATGGAAAGCACGACGTACGCGCTGTCGGTCAGCTCGACGCCGATCGCGCTCTTGTCCGAACCCAGCGGCCCCATGCAGAACGGGACGACATACATGGTGCGGCCACGCATGCAGCCTTCGAACAGGCCGTCGAGCGTCGCGCGGGTTTCGGCGGGATCGCGCCAATTGTTGGTCGGGCCGGCATCTTCCGGGCGATCCGAACAGATGAAGGTGCGGCTTTCGACACGCGCGACATCGCCGGGGTCGGACCGTGCATAAAAGCTGTTGGGGCGCTTCTCCGGATCAAGCGCAATCAGGGTGCCGGCGGCGACCAGCTCGGCCGAAAGCGCCGAAGCCTCCGCCTCCGAACCGTCGCACCAGCGGATCGAGTCGGGCTGCGTGAAGGCCGCAATCTGTTCGACCCATTCGATCAAAGCAGCGTTATTCGTGGGCGCTGCGACAAGCTCGGGAGCGGATGCCTCCTGAACGGCGGAACTGGGCGTCATAACTATCCACTCCTGGCCAAGTGATGCCCGGATGATCGCGGCACTTCTCCTTTCGATCAAATATGAATAGTGGAGAGATATAAGCTGAGATTAAACGTGGCATGAAATGGCGAATCCATACGGGCTGAATTTTCGGCACCTGCGGCTGCTGTCGATGATCGACAGCTATGGCAGTGTCAGCATCGCGGCGCGCAATGCCGGGATTTCCCAGCCGGCGTTGACCCAGGCGCTGATGAAGCTGGAGGCGAGTTTCGGCGCGTCCTTCTTCCATCGCACCCCGGCGGGCGTGACCCTGACCGCGATCGGAACCCGCGTGCTGCGGCGGGTCGATCGCGCGATGGAGACGCTGGGCAAAGCGATTCGCGCCACCAAAGGCGCACAGGGCGCGCGCGACTCCGAACGGCTGCTGACGAGCGCGCAGGTGCGCGGGCTGCTGAGCCTGGCCGAAGCGGGCAGTTTCGTGGGGGCGGCGAAGACGGCGGATGTATCGGTGCCCGCTTTGCACCGCGCGGTGCGCGATCTGGAACAATTGTGCGGCGTGTCGCTGGTGCGGCGATCGGGGCGCGGGGTGTCGCTGACCGACGCCGGCACGCGGCTGTCGCGCGGCTTCGCGCTGGCGATGTCCGAACTCAGCACCGCGCTCGACGAATGTGGCGGGGGCGGGCAGCGGCTGGCGATCGGGGCGATGGCGCTCTCGCGATCCTCGCTGCTGCCCGCCACGCTCGCCGAACTGCTGCGGCAGGTGCCCGAGGCGACGATCGACGTGGTCGACGGATCCTATCTGGAACTGGTCGATTTCCTGCGATCGGGCCGGATCGACACGCTGATCGGCGCGCTGCGCGATCATCCGGCGCGCGACCTGCACCAGGAGCCATTGTTCACCAACCGGCTGACGATCATCGGCCGCGCCGATCATCCGCTGGCCAAGGGCACGGCCAGCTTCGAGGATCTCGCGGCCTATCCGTGGATCGTCGCGCGGCGCGCATCGGGTCTCCTCGAAAAATGGCAGGAGATGTTCGATCAGGCGGGCAAGCCGCGCCCGACCGCGCCGATCCAGTGCGGTTCGGTCGAGCTGATCCGCGGCATGCTGATGCGATCCGACTTCCTGACCATGCTCTCCACCGATCAGGTCGCGACCGAGATCGAGGCGGGGGCGCTGCGCCGGATCGACAGCATCGTGCCCGATACGATGCGGCGGATCGGCATCATCACCCGGCGCGACTGGCATCCCACCCCGTTGCAGGATTTGTTCATTTCGACGCTGAAGACGGTTGCGGAAGCGGATGGCTGAAAGGCCGTGAAACGGTGAAGGCCACAATGGTTGTGGCTTTTGTGGCCTTTGGATTCGGGACGTGGAAGCAGGGGCTTAGCGCGAATGAGGGGTTGCATTGGGAGGACGCCCCTCCCCTCGTCATTGCGAGCGGAGCGAAGCAATCCAGGCTCGTATGGGAGTGGTTCGCGAGCCTCTCCAGTGCGGGCCTGGATTGCTTCGTCGCCTTCGGCTCCTCGCAATGACGAGGTGGGGAGAGGAGGTCGCAGCGATAGCCGCAAGGCTCGACCCGGCTCGCGCACCATACAGGCGACCAGGTGGCCGAACAAAGCGGCGACGATAAGAATCCCCAAAACGGCCAACATCAGCTTCCCCCCTCAAGCCAATAGCGCCACATAGAACAAAAAGAGAACATTGTCAAGAGCGCGCGGGAAACCCGCCATATTGCGATAAACGCACGCAACAAATCGCGCCCACGAACGTCGAGCCATCGACGGACCGATCGGGCGGGAGACGAGGATGATAGCAGCGATCAGGGCCAGCTGCCTTGCCGCGCTGACGCTCGCCTTTGCGACGCATGCCGTGCCGGTCAGCCCCGGCGCGCAGAGCGCGGGCGGCGCGATCGTGAGCGAGCATCCGGCGAACCGGCCGGGCGAGATCAGCCTGCTGACGTACAATGTCGCCGCCCTCCCCTGGCCGATCGCGAACCGCACCGACGCGCTGAACGCCATCGCCGCGCGGCTGAAGGCCCTGCGCAGGAGCGGTGCCGCGCCGCAGATCGTGGTGGTGCAGGAGGCGTTTACCGACGAAGCGCAGGCGATCGGGCATGCGGCGGGCTATCGCTATCAGGCGATCGGCCCCGGCCCGGACGATGCGCGGCCGAAGGTGGCGCTGGCGGCCGATTTCGTGCGCGACCGGACATGGTATCGCGCCGAAAAGAGCGATCCGACGCTCGACAGCGGCCTTGCCATCTTCTCCGATTTTCCGATCCTCGCGACGCGCAGCGTGCCCTTCGCCGCCTGCGCGGGGATCGACTGCGCGGCGAACAAGGGCGTGCTGATCGCGGCGATCAAGGTGCCGGGCCTGCCCGAGCCGATCGAGGTCGCGACCACCCACCTCAATTCGCGCGCGGCATCGCTGACCAGCCCGGAACGCAATCTCTATGCCTATCGCGCGCAGCTTGATGCGATCGACACGGCGCTGGCGGCGTCAGGCAGCAAGCATGTCCGGCTGTTCGCGGGCGACTTCAACGTCCACTCGCCCGATCGCCTCGCAGCACTTGAGGCGCATAGCCGCCGGTGGCAGGTGCGGCCCGCGACCGCGATGGGGATGATCCGCCTGCCCGCCAGCTATTGCGGCGTGCCGGGCGAAACATCGTGCGGCTACGAACTGCCGATCGCGTCCAACCTGCCGCTGGGCGACGCGACCGACTGGCAATTCTTCGCGGGCAACAGGACGACCGACATAAGGCCGCTGCGCCGCGTGCAGCTGTTCGGCCGCGACACCAATGGCGCGATGCTGTCCGACCATATCGGGTACAGCGTGATCTATCGGCTGAGCCCGCGATCAGCCCCGATCGCTTAACGTCCTGCGGAAGCGACGCAGTTCGTCGACGAACAGATCGGGCTGCTCGAACGCGGCGAAATGGCCGCCGCGCGGCAACTCGTTCCAGTAGATGAAATCGGGATAGAGCCGCTCGGTCCACGCGCGGGTCGATCGCATGATCTCCTTGGGGAAACTCGACACGCCGACCGGCAGATCGACCTTCAGCGCCGCGAAGTTGGTCGAACTCTCGTGATACATCCGCGCCGCGCTCGCACCGCTGTTCGTCAGCCAGTACAGCATGATGTTGTCGAGGATTTCGTCATAGCTGAACACGTTCGTCGGGTGGCCCGCACAATCGGTCCAGAGAAAGAACTTCTCGTAAATCCACGCGGCCTGCGCGACCGGGCTGTCGGCCAGGCCGTAACCCAGCGACTGCGGCTTGGTGCGCTGCACCTCCGAATAGGCACGGTTATATTTCTGGTGGATCGCGAAATCGGCCATCACCGCGGCCTCGACCGGATCAAGCGCGCCCATTTCGGCCTCGGTCGGGAAACCGAGCGGCAGATTGAGGTGGATCGCGGCGAGGCCCGCGGGCGCCTGCGATCCCATCGCCTGCGTTATGCCCGCGCCCCAATCGCCGCCCTGCGCGATATAATCGCGATAGCCCAGCCGATCCATCAGCACGGCCCAGGCACGTGCCACCCGTTCGATATTCCAGCCGGGCTCGCACGGCTTACCGGAGAAACCGTAGCCGGGGATGCTGGGGATCACGAGGTGGAAGGCGTCTTCCGCGCGGCCGCCATTGGCGACGGGATCGCTGAGGCCGTCGATCACCTTCAGGAACTCGACAATCGATCCGGGCCAGCCGTGCGTGAGCAGCAGCGGCGTCGCGCCCGGCTCGGGCGAGGGCACGTGGAGGAAGTGGATGTCGAGCCCGTCGATGGTCGTGACCGAAGATCCCCGCCGGTTGATCTCCGCCTCGCAGCGCCGCCAATCGTAACGGTGCAGCCAATGATCGCAGAGCGCCCGCATCTCATCGAGCGGAACGCCCTGAAACCACCCCTCCCCCGTTTCGCGATCGGGCCAGCGGACCAGACGGAGTCGGGCCGCGAGATCGGCCAGTTCGGTTTGCGGGATGGCAAGCGTGAGCGGCCGTATCGCCGTTGCGTCGGTCATGGATTCTCCCCTCGCGCGATGAAGTCGCGCGTCGCCCGCACAAAGTCCATCAGCACCGGATCCTGATTGGCGCGCATCCAGATGAGATCGACGTCGAGGCTGACCTGAAGTTCGGACACCGGGCGCATCACGACGCCGTTGGGTAGGGCATTGCGGACGGATTCGTTGACGAAGCCGATCCCCGTCCCGCGCGCGATCAGGGCAAGCTGGAGGAACACGTCGCCGCCGACCTCCAGCGCCACGCGCGGCTTGAAGCCGTGCGCATGGAAGGCGGCGTGCAGCTTCGCCTGGCCCAGGAAATATTGGTCCATCGAGACGGTGACGAACGCCTGATCGCGCAGTTGATCGAAGGTCAGGCTGTCATGGACGGCGAGCGGATGATCCTCCCGCATCACGACGATGAAGCGATCGCTGACGATCGGCAGATAGTCGATTTCGGGAAGCTGGCTCGATCGTTCGATGATGAAGCCCGCATCGATCTTGCGATTGCGCAGGGCGGCGAGTTGTTCGGTCGACGACATGTTGATCAGTTGCAGGTCCACGCGCGGGCGGGCGGCGATGTAGGAGGCGACCGCGCCCGTCGCGAGCGGGCTGAGCACAGCAAGCTTGATCATCGAGACGGTGAGTTGCCCGGTCGTGCCGTCGGCGACGCGGCGGGCATGATCGTAGGTCGCATCGACCTGCGCGAGCAGGCGGCGGGCGTCGTCGAGCATCACGCGGCCCACCGGCGTCACCTTCGCGCCGTGAGTCGATCGTTCGAGCAGGGGGGCGCCCACCGTGGCTTCCAGCAGCGCGATATGCCGCGACAATGCCGATTGCGCGATGTTGAGATCGGCCGCCGCCCGGCTGAAGCTTTCGCGTTCGGCGACGGCGACGAAATAGCGAAAGCGTCTCAACGACATAACAGCCTCCCAAGGCCCCATCTTATTTTGCGATGGAGCCGCCGCCAATCTGTATTGGACAGGATCGGCCACGCCAGAGAAACAGGCGCCACTTCCGGCAGACCGGACGAGATAAGACGACGGAGTAGGAGGGCAGCCATGACCGTCCATATCGACAGCTGGACCGACCAGCATTTCGACCTGATCATTCGCGGCGGCATGGTCGTCGACGGCACCGGCCTGCCGCGGCGGCGGGTGGACCTCGGCATACGCGGCGGCAAGGTGGTGGCGATCGCGAAGCTCGACGGATGCCGCGCCGATGAGGAGATCGACGCGACGGGCATGATCGTCGCCCCCGGTATCGTCGATCCGCACACGCATTACGACCCGCAGATCACCTTCGATCCGCACGCGACCATGTCGTGCTTCCACGGCGTGACCACCGTGGTCGCGGGCAATTGCGGCTTTTCGGTCGCGCCGGTGAAGCATGACGATATCGAGTTCCTGACCGACATCTTCGCCAGCGTCGAGGATATGAACCCGGTCGCGCTGAGCGGCGTGCCGTGGGACAATTTCGAAAGCTTTCCGGAGTTTCTGGGGTCGCTGAACGGCAAGCTGGGCGTCAATTTCGCCTGCTATGTCGGCCATTCGAACGTCCGCCGCTGGGTGATGGGCGACGATTGCTACGACAAGGAAGCGACCCCTGAGCAGATCGTCGCGATGCAGGCGATCGTGGCCGAGGCGATCAGCGCGGGCGCGGCGGGGCTGTCGTCATCGTCGGCCCCCACGCATCTGGACATCAAGGGGCGGCCGGTGCCGTCGCGCGCGGCGACCAAGGAGGAGCTGATCGCGCTGGTCGAGACGGCGGGCCGCACCCGGCCGGGATCGATCTGCTATCTGCCGCAAAGTGCGATCGGCGGGCTCAATGAGCAGGACCAGAACCTGCTGATCGAACTGGGGCTGGCCGGGGGTATTCCGGTGATCATCCAGGGGCTGGGCGGGCGCAGCAAGGTCGATGCGCCGACGGCGACCTGGGATGCGTGCGTCGACTTCCTGGCCGATGCGACGGCGCAAGGATCCCCGGTCTATTCGCTGCTGATCACGCGGCCGTTCGATCGCACGGTCGAGATCGGGCCGAACAACGTCCATTATCGCGCGGTTTTCGACTTTCACGACTTCCTCAATCTTCCGATCGAGGAAAGGCGCGCAGCGGCGAAGGATCCGGCGTGGCGCGACAAGCTGCGCACGTCGATCGAGAACTACAACCGCGATCCGGCCAAGGGCACGACCCTGCCGCCGCCCAGCCTTGCGACCGTCTTCGTCGTGCAGGTCGCCGAGGAGCGCAATCGCTGGGCCGAGGGGATGACCGTCAAGCAGCTGGGCGAAAAGCTGGGCGTGGCGCCGATGGATGCGCTGCTCGATCTCGCGCTCGACGAGGATTTCCGGACCAACTTCCGCTGGCGCACCGAAACGCCCGAATGGAGCGAGGCGGTGGGGATTGCGCAGAAGCACCCGAACATGATCGTCGGCACCTCGGACGGCGGCGCGCACCTGCACAAGGATGACGGGGCGGACTGGTCCTCCTACTTCCTGCGCAGCTGGGTGCTCGATCGCGGGGCATGGTCGCTCGAGGAAGGCATTCGGCAGATCACGCAGGTGCCGGCCGCGCTGCTGGGCTTCAGCGATCGCGGCACGCTGAAGGTCGGCGGGTGGGCGGACATCATGGTGTTCGATCCGGCGACGATCGCGCCGTGGCGCAAGGAGTTCGCGCACACGCTGCCGGGCGGGATCGGCCGCTGGCAGGCGCTGGGCAAGGGCGTGGCCGCGACGATCGTCAACGGCGTCCCGATCGTGCTCAATGGCGAACTGACCGGCAAGCTGCCGGGCCATATCGTGTCGCCCGGATCGGAGGGCGATGTTGTCGCCCCGGTTCTGGAAGGAGCGGCCCAATGAAACCGGACAACGCGATCGAGGTTCGCAAGCTCACCGGCGCGATCGGCGCCGAGATCAGCGGGATCGACCTGTCGACCGACTTTTCGGACGAGGCCGTGACCACCGTTATGGACGCGCTGCACGACAATTACGTCGTCTTCTTCCGCAACCAGAAGCCGCTGAGCGAGGAGGAGCATATCCGCGCCGGCCGCCGCTTCGGCGTGCTCGACAAGTCGGAGGTGCAGCCGAAGCCCACCGCCAATCCCGAAATCCTGATCCTCGATCAAATGACGGGCAAGGGCCAGGGCGCCGAACTGTTCCACCGCGACCGCACCTTCCTGGAGACGCCGCCGCTGGGATCGATCCTGCAGTGCATGAAGAAGCCCGATATCGGCGGTGACACCTGCTGGGCGAGTTCGGTTGCGGCCTATGAGGCGCTGTCGGAGCCGATGCGGGGCTTCATCGACGGGCTCTACGCCACGCATTCGATCCAGCGGCTCGCCTCGCGCAGCCAGGTGGTTCGCGACACGCTGGGCGACAAGATCCATAGCTGGCCGAGCGCGGTGCACCCCCTGGTCGAGGTGCATCCGGTGACGGGACGCAAGGCGCTGAACGTCAACGCCAACTGGACCACGTCGATCGAGGGGGTGAGCGCGGACGAGAGCGAGATGCTGCTCAACTTCCTGTTCGAACATTCGAAGCGGCCGGAGTTTCAGGTGCGGTTCCAGTGGAACCTGAACGACGTCGCCTTCTGGGACAATCGCACCGCGCTCCATTGCGCGATCGCCGATTACGACACCCGCCGCATCATGAAGCGGGTCGCGCTGAGCGGCCACAAGCCCAAGGGACCGCGCGACATCAACTGAAGCTTTGGGAGAGGCTTGAGATGGCAGACCAGGAAGACCGATATCCGCTGCCGGATATCAATAAGAAGGTGCGGATCACCACGCTCGACGATCATCGCTGGCAGATCGTGCGCCGCCAGAAGATCGGCGACCGCACCGTCGAGGCGCGCGAGAAGTGGATGGAGTTCAACCCACGCTATCTGTCGGCCTATGTCGAATGGGATCCCGGGATGATGATCCGCGCGCACGGCCATAACAGCGATCATATCGTGTTCGTGATGGCGGGTTCGATGATGTGCGGGGATCGCGAATGCCTGCCCGGCACGCACCTGGCGCTCGATCATGGCGACACGTTCGGGCCGTTCATCGCGGGGCCGGACGGGTGCACGACCTATATGATCATGATGGGCGATCCGGGCAGCTTCCCGGCGGACCCTGCGGGCTTCGAAAAGCTGCGGCAGGAACGCGGGGTGGTGCAACTACCCGATATGGATATCGAGATGCCGGCGTTCATGAAGGATCCGCGCAATGCGGTGACGAAGGACGGGAGCTAACGAGACTTCTCCCCTCCCTGCCCAGGGAGGGGTTGGGGGTGGGTTAGAAAAGGCCGGGGGTCGAACCTCCGGCCTTTTCTGTTTGCGAGCGGTGGAGAGTCTTTTGAGCGCGCAGACGCGCGCACCCACCCCCTTCCCCTCCCTGGGCAGGGAGGGGAGTTAAGTTTTCCACGGCCACATCCCCTTCAGCTTGGCCACCATCGGGCCGAGGCGTTCGATCTGGTCCATCATCTCGTCGGGCTGCACGCCGGGCACCTGAACGCGCAGGTTGATCGCGTCGGCGCCGACTTCGCGCGCGGCTTCGGCGAGGCGTTCGGCGACTTCGTCGGCGTCGCCGTTGATCAGCTGATTGCCCTGCCAATATTGCGAGGTCGTATCGCTGCCATAGCCGCGATAGACGCCCATCTGCTTGTCCTGACGCCCGAACGTCCCCTCCCCCATCCACACGCGGCGGATCAGGATGATCGGACCGGTGCCGCCCGCGTCACGATATTTGCCGGCGAGTTCGCGCAGACGCTCCGGCGCGGTCATCGATTCGAACAGGATGCCCGCGCCGTTCGCCGCCGCCGCCCGCACGCCGCGTGGGGTGGCGCTGGCGGTGACGAGGGGGACCGGCGCCTGACGGCAGTGCATGATCGCCCAGTCCTTGGCGAACTCGCCCTCCGCCTCGCCGCGCAGCGCCTTCGCGATCAGGCCGAGCGAGCGGTGGTAGGTTTCGATATAATCGTCCTTCGACAGCTCCATGATGTCGAAATCCGCCTGCCACGATCCGGTCCCCGCGCCGAAGCCGACCCGGCCGGGGAAAGCGGCGCTGAGCCACGCAATCTCCTCGGCGATCAGCGCCCACGGCTTGAGCGGCAGCAGGACCGGCGCGGGCGCGACCCAACCGTGCGGCATGGCATTGAGCATCCAGCCCGCCGTCTGGATCGTGTTCGGGATATAGCCGGGGAAGCCGCCATGATGTTCGCCCATCATCACCCCGTCGAAGCCGACCTCGACCGCGCGCTTCGCCTGCGCCAGTTCGTAACGGACGATCTCGGGGGCGGGCAGGCCGTCGTGCAGGTAGATGCGGATCGATACCGATCCGGGCGCGAAGGGGGCGTTGTCCACGGGTGAGTCCTTCACAATGTCGTGTAGCGGCCGCCGTCGACGATGATCGTCTGGCCGTTGATATAGCGGGCGCCGTCGCCGACGAGGAAGGCGACGACCGGCGCGACGTCGGTGGTCGGATCGCCGACGCGGCCGAGCGGGACCACCTTGTCCATTCGCGCCTTGAGCCCCGGATCGATCGCGAACGCCTTTTCCAGCCCCTCGCTGAGCGCGAGCGGGGAGACGACGCTCACCGATATGCCATCCGGCCCCCATTCGACCGCAAGGCTCTTGGCGAAGCCGCGCAGCGCGCCCTTCACTGCGGCATAGGCAGGCATACGCACCGAACCCTCCATCCCCGCGGGCGAGGTGAACAGGACGAAGCGCCCCCGCCCGCGCTTGAGATGCGGCCTGGCGGCGACCGCGAGATTGT